>CAYJEY010000049.1:0-2623 GCA_964369385.1 uncultured Holdemania sp. | reverse complement strand
CCGTGAATGACGCCGTGAAAGGGCGCTGTGTTAAGCCGCTTCACCAACGGGCCATACAATGGCGCCTAAAACAGGACTCGAACCTGTGACCTAACGGTTAACAGCCGTTTGCTCTACCGACTGAGCTATTTAGGCAACTTGCTTTATTATATTAGCATAGCCTTTTACCATATGCAACACTTTTTTAAACTTTTTTTTATTTTTTTTATCAATCATGATGTGCAAGGTTAACAACCCATTTTTCTCTTTTAACTAGGATGATACAAATTACCATTTTCAACAGATCAGTTGCTTGACCTACAATATACAACACATACACGTTTACTCCTGTAAAATAGGTTACAGCTGCAACTAATGGAATATTGATCGTCCACATATAAACCGAGTCAATAAATAAAGTACTCTTTACATCTCCGCCTGCGCGCAAGATGAAATAACACTGAGTATTAATCATATAAATCCAGAACATACAAGACATGACAGTCAATAATGTTCTTGCAACCTCTTTAGATTCTTCTGATACTTGATATAAATCAGTGATAAAGAATGATGAAGCATACATCAATATAGCAAACACACATGACAATAACACGCTAAACCCTAATAAACGATATCCGTTATCCCTTGCTTCTTCCAGGTTGTTCGCACCAAGACGATGCGAGATTAACACTGTACTTGCGGCCGCCATTCCTGCAAATAAAACAAAGAAAATATCCGATACTGTATTCGCAATAGAGTAGCCAGCCATCACTTCTGCACCTCGTGTGCTATACAACATGAAAAGAGTAGCCATCCCTGCTTGCCACAACAATTCATTTGTAGTTAGTGGTGCAGCTTTGGATGTAATACGTTTCATAATACTTGAACTAATATGAAATATTTCTGATATTTTTGTCTTAAATGGTACATTACATTTTTTCAGTGCACATAATAAAATTAGCGATTCGAGCACTCGGGCAATAAGTGTCGCCAGCGCAGCCCCTTGAACGCCCAACTCTGGAAAACCAAAATTACCAAATATGAAACAGTAATTTAAAAAGGTATTTGTCGCAACAGCAATCACACTTACAAAAAGTGGTACTTTCATTTCCCCAACTGCTCTCAATGCACTAGATAGGCTTAGTGTAATTGCCATTGGTATAAAGGTAAATTTTGCAATTGTTAAATACTCTACTCCTAGAGCAATGATTTGTGGATCATCCGTAAAAAAATCAACAATCGTAGTCGGAATAATTAGACCTAACAAAAAGAAAAAAATCATGATCCCTAGCGCAAACACTAGTGAAAATCGAAAAGACTCCTTTGTTCGCTCTGTATGTCCTGCACCATAATACTGTGCAATATAAATAGCTGCAGAAGCCAGTAGCCCATTAGTTGCAAATGTAGCCATTAAATAAAAACGATTGACTGACGCAACCCCTGATAACGCATCCCCTCCAAGTTGACCAACCATTAAATTATCTACTAAATTTACAGAGCTTGTAATTAATTGTTGTAACATCAATGGTAATGCTACTGCTATCGCAATTTTATAAAACTCTTTAGTTCCAATGAGCCTCTTAATTTTACTCATAAGTGTTCCCCCTAATTCTAATAAACTTATCTCAAATCTATCACTCTCTATATAAGTTAGCAAGCAAATTTTATGATAACTTCTTTTTTATCTATATTCCTCATATGATGAAAAAGAGGTGAACACATGAAAAAGGTTATTTCTATCGGTATACTTATTACACTTCTTAGTTTTTTTGTACCAAAAAACTTTGAACGAACACTCACCGTATCACTAAACCAAACTTTACTTGGTACAACTATTATCTTAGATGCAGGACATGGTGGAAAAGACCCAGGAGCTACAGTGGGTGGTGTTAACGAGGATGAAATAAACCTTGCCATTGTGTTAGAGCTTAAGGAATTACTCATCGCTTCTGGTGCTAATGTAATCTTAACAAGAGATGGGGATTATGATTTAGCCCCTGATGACGCTACAAATGTTAAGCAAGCTGATTTTGAGAAGCGTGTAGAAATTTTAAATGATTCTTCGGCAACTTTATTTATAAGTATACATGGCAACATTAGTTTAGATCAACAGTGCAAAGGTGCAGAAGCCTACTATAGAATTGATGATATAAATTCTGAACAATTAGCTACAAGTATTCTCCATCATTTAAAGGAAGTGAGTGAGAGTCATTTTCTTCCTAAAAAAGGGGATTTTTACTTATTAAATAACACAAGTACAGTAGGAGCATTGATTGAAGTTGGCTTTTTGTCTAACTCAACTGACCTCGCAAGACTTCAAACTACGCCATATCAAGAAGAAATTGCTTTTGCAATTTATCAAGGCATAAATGATTTTTTATCCATCTTACAATAGAATTTCATAACTGAATTTTATATATAATAAGGATAAGTTAAATTTAATCATTAGATTTTCATTTTAATTATCACATAAATTTTAACGAATTGAGCTAACTAAAATAACATTAATAAAATTTATTTTCAAAAAAATAAAAAAGTTGTTGACGAGTAATATCTTCTTTGATATTATTATAAAGCATTCGATGGATTGCGGGCCTGTAGCTCAGGTGGTTAGAGCGCACCCCTGATAAGGGTGAGGTCGTTG
>CAYJEY010000048.1:0-2804 GCA_964369385.1 uncultured Holdemania sp. | reverse complement strand
GTTTTATTATACTAAAACTCTTCACTACTGGTACAGTTTATTTTAGCACGTCAATTATTAGTGAACAAAAAGTTGAAGAAGACAATAAAATTATGAAATATGAGTATAGTATTGATACAAATAATAATGCAATGGCATTAAAAATAATGGAAACTTTGGGTATTGAAGTATGCATCGATAACAACTTAGTTAGTACTATAGTTGCTCAAGATTTAATACAAGATATAATTAATGAATTAAACAAAAATGAGATTAAAATATATGCAATAAATAGAAAGAATTTAACATTAGAAGATAAGTTTATGAGTATTACAAAAGAGTCTAAGGGGGTAATATGAAAGTAATTAAACAAATATTATCTGAAATGAAGATACTACTAAAGTCGAAATTTATAATGATTTCCTTATGTTTAGCTGTGATCGGTATTAATGTTGTCCCTCATATTATTACTATAGTATTTCCAAATGATGTTGTAGAATACAATGGTATTAATAATGAGGTGGAGGTTGATGGTGTAAAATATCCTTATAATAGTTTTTCTTCTTCTTTAAGTGAATCATTTAATATCATAAACTCTTCTGAATTTAAGCAGGAATCTACTGCTGATATAGTTGCCTTAGATTTTGGTGAAAAATACATTGAATTTTTGACTCTTTATTCACCACAAATTGACTATAAAAATGATTATAAGGCGGATATTGCTTATCAAGGCATCGTCAAATTTATTGAACAATATATTTTAGAGAACCCAATATATACCGCAGATGAACTTATACTTGGTATAGATACGATTGCATGGATACCCAGTGTGATTGATAAAGATGATGTTACAGAATTGATCAATCTTAGTGAAGAAGATAGAATATCAAGATTAGAAAAGTTAGATATATTTTTTGATAAGTTTCATGATGTAATGATGGAAGAAGATTATGCTATTTTCTACGAGTTAATGTTGGATTATTATAATGAGCGAGTTATAGATAATAATGAAGGTATTAAATCTTTGGAAGAAGCTATAATGGAAGGTAAAATAACAGAAGCGAGTGTTCAGCAAGAAATAGAAACAATCACTTATTTTAATGAATTCACATTAATGATAGAAATTCCACGCTTGATTTATCGTTTTGAAAACAATATTGTTGAATGGGATAATAGTTGGCAAAATAATGCATTAAGTGATATTGCAGATTTATATCTAAGGATAAAGGATACTGAGATTATAGAGGAAAAAGATTTTTTAGAGGATGAATCATTAGTTAAACAACATGGAAATCACCTTAATTATATAATGAGTCAAGTTAGTGAAAGAGAACTATTAGAAGAAAGTTTATTAATTGCAGAACTTAGTCTTGAAAATAAAGAACCTGATTTGAAATATGCAGTAGATGGTGCGAGAAATAAAGTTAATTATACATTTGGATTTAATATATTTGTTGTGATGATTGCTGTACTTATAGGTGGGTATATGATTGCCGATGAGTTTTCTAGTGGTACCATTAGAGTACTAATGATAAGGCCAAAAAGCAGAGTCAAAATCTTGTTATCTAAGTTTCTTGCTGGTTTTCTTTTAATATTTTTAGTATACATATTAATCTTTGTAGTCAATATTATATTTAATGGAATCTTATTTGGCTTTAGTGATTATGCGTATCCAAGTTATAGTATAAGTGGCGAAGGCAACTTCTTTATAATCTTATTAATTAGAATATTGATATCGCTTGTAAGTATATTATTTATATATACATTATCATTTACTTTACCAGTAGTAACACGAAACATAGCTTTATCAATTATTATTCCAACTATGCTAAGTGTGTCATATTATGTTGTTTTAAGACTGCTTTTAAATAGAAGTCCTATTGAATTAGTTACATACACACCATTACCATATTTAAACCTACAGGAAGCATTTACTACAAACTCATTTTATACAGAAATGAGTATAAAATATGCTGACATTAATCTCACTAATGGTATTTTTATCTTATTAGTTTATAGTTTAATTTTGATAGCAATCGCCATTTATGATTTTAATAAAAGAGATATTACAAATTAAATCTAATTAAATATTGTAATAACAAATGAACCCATACAATCAAATAATGTAGGAGGTAGGGATGCGAATGAAAAAGAATAATAAACTGGATATATTTTTGACGGCTATTCAAGGAATTTCTGGGATGATAGTTTTGTATTATTGGATTGTTAATAGTGAAGATGAAATTTCAAATACAGCAAGTATGATACTAGTAATAAGTACTTTTATAATTATAATCAGAAAATTTGTGTTTAATAAATAAATGTAATGCGATCTAAAGTCACACTATTTTAGAGTAATCACAAAGTTCATTGAGAAGAGTGCATCTATTGAAAATACAGATGTATTTTTAACGCAACACTTTTGTGAGAAGTTTCATGTTTAGTGAATAAGTTAAGTATGAAGAAAATTCGCACTTTTTTATTACAAGAAAAGATGATAATATGTAAATTTGATTTTGATAGAAAATGTAGTGGAGAGATTAGAAATGGTAAAATTCTCACTTAAGAAGTCTCTAAAACACTGAAAAAAACGTATCAATTAGAGAGTTTTATGCTTTATAAATATTGGTATTGTAATTAGAATAATAAAAATATGAAGTATCCGATCAAAAAATTCTAGAATGCAATTGCATTGTATGGTGCAATGACAGAGTAAATTTACGTACGAAACAATAGATATTATAGAGGATATGTTGGGATATCATATATTTTAATTGCAAGGCTTATGATAAAATAAAGTAAAGCACAAGCAGTTTGTAGTAAAT
>CAYJEY010000047.1:0-2811 GCA_964369385.1 uncultured Holdemania sp. | reverse complement strand
ATAGATGACAGTTTTAAAGTATGATAGCGATAAAAATGCAGTTATCAATCCAAAAGATTTTATAAAGAAGATTGATAATTTCCCCAAAATAGGAGTCACATGCTTTTCAAGTGAATTGTTAGAAAGTGTTTTAAAAAACTTTGAAAAAGAAATCGTTGCAGAGATCCATAATGCAAATAGCAGTTCGCCTATTTATAAAATTAATTATAAAGATACTGATATTGCAGTTTTTATGTCTAGAGTAGGAGCACCTGCCTGCATAGGTGGTTTTGAAGAAGTTATTGCTATGGGTCTTGAGAAATTAATAATGTTTGGTACTTGTGGAGTGCTTGATAAATCTATAGAAGATCTTGCTATTATTATTCCTAAATCGGCAATTCGCGATGAGGGTACAAGTTTTCATTATTGTGAAGCTAGTGATGAAATCATAGTAAATGAAAAATATATAGAAGAATTTATCGATTTATTAAAAACTCATAATTATTCATATGTGATTGGTAAAACATGGACAACTGATGCGTTTTATAGAGAAACTAAAGAAAAAATGGCTTTACGAAAAAAACAAGGTGCTATATCAGTAGAGATGGAATGTTCTGCAATGAGTGCTGTTGCAAAGTTTAGAGATGTTGCTTTTTTTGAGTTCTTTTATGCAGCTGACAATTTAGATTGTGCAGAATGGGATGAGAGAAGTCTAAATTGTTCAGAAAAATTGGATGAAAAAGAGAAAATTGTAATATTAGCGTTTGAACTTGCTGCTAAAATTATTTAGCTTATGAAATCAGTATCTCAAGGTGTACTTATATGAAAATCTTTGTTCAAAAATTAAGAATGGTGCGAATAGTTTTCGCACTTTTTTATTGCAAGAAAATATATCTAAATAAAATGACAATCAAAAAGAGCACCAAGTACTATTTAGAGACTTTCTAAATACTGTAAATTATGTAAAGTAGATAGTTCATTAAAGTACTAGCAGACTTTTGAAAAAGAGTTGTCTGTGCGATTTGATTACGTATTTGCTAATAAACTATGTTACATGAAATGTCAGATAAAGAAGATATCTAGAGCATCTTATAGGATGAGAAAAGATATAGAAAATGCATAATTATTTATTTTAAAACAATGATATTATGATAAAATAGTTACAAGTAAATTTTAGTGAATTAATTGGAGAATTTAAAACACTTAGATTGGAGAAGGCATGATAACAATAAAAGGGATTAGAAAAACGTATAAGATTTCTTTACGTAAATTTGGATTTAAACGAGAATCCAATAAGGAGTATAAAGAAGTTGTTGCTATTGATGATGTCAGTTTTAATGTTGACAATGGGGAAATTATCGGGATATTAGGTTCAAATGGAGCAGGAAAAACTACATTAATTAAAATGATGACTGGCATTCTTACTCCAACATGCGGTACGATAGTTATCAATGGATACAATCCAGGGCAACGCAAAAAAGAGTTTTTAAAAAGTATAGGCTTAATGATGGGAAATAGATCATCTTTGTTTTATGATCTGCCAATCATCGACACATTTACTTATCTTCAAACTGTATATGGTGTAAAAAAAGGTGATGAGTATCAAAGTCAAGTTGATGAGTTGATAAAAAAATTAAAATTGGATGAGCTACTTGATACACCGGTTAGAAAATTATCGTTAGGTCAAAGAAAAAAAGCCGAAGTGGTTGCTTCAATATTACATAAGCCAACAGTTTTATTTCTAGATGAGCCAACAATTGGATTAGATGTTACGAGTAAGAAAGAAATGATTGAATTCATTAAATTTTTAGTATCTAAATTTGGAATGACGGTGCTAATTACTTCTCATGATTTGAATGATATTGAAAAGCTTTGCAATAGAATGGTTTTTATTGAAAAGGGTAATATCGCATATGATGGGAAAGTAAGCGATTTCCAAAGTAATGATGATGAGCTTAGAAAAGTTAATGTTATATACAGAAAAGAGATCGATGAAAGTAGATTAGAACAATTTGAATATAGTAAGGCAAATGATTATACGTATTCACTTTTTGTCAAGCTTAGTGAAGTGAGTGAGATCCAAAAATTATTTAGTGATGAAGAAATTGAAGAATTATCTATTGTCAGATTAACTTTAGAAGATAAGGTACTATTGTATGATAAAGTTCATCATTGAGTCTCTGAGAGTTTCTTTTTTTAAAACTTGGACTTACAAATTTGAGTACATCATGATTCTCTTTCACTTAATTTTTAACTTTATTTTCATTTTGATTTTTTGGATAGGTATTGTAGATAATTTTGTGCTACCAAATAATTATTCTTCCATTGATTTATTTTTGTATAGCGGCTTAATGATGTTTGCAGGAGCAATAAATGAAGTGTTTTTTGCAGTCAACACGCTACCTTATTCAATTAATGGAGGTGATTTAGATATGTTCTTGATTCGACCTAGGGGGATGATTCTGACATATGTACTTCAGAATATTAACATTATTGCAGTACTAGAAAGTATGTTGATTTCAATTGTTTTCTTAGTTGCGATTTATTTCAGGTATGATTTGGTATTTATTCTAAATGACTTTGTTATTTCTATTTTTTTAATAATCGTGGGAGCCGTTGTCAATGCGATGTTTTTTGGCATATTATCTATGCTGTCATTTTGGTTTGGTATAACGAGTAATTTAAGGAATATGATATATACATTAAGCGATTTTCAAAAATATCCTCTTGGTTTTTTCTCAACACAAGTTCAAAATGTATTTGTTTATATCATACCATTAGGGTTTTTGTCAAGAGGAACTTTTGTGAAACAGGAAAAATAATCAAAAGCAC
>CAYJEY010000046.1:0-3223 GCA_964369385.1 uncultured Holdemania sp. | reverse complement strand
AGTATCACAAGACAGTGCATAGACGAAATCAGAGTGCTTGATAAAAACAAAATTCGCATCATATTCAAAGATGGATATGAATATGAAAAACATATCGAAAACTAAAATTCCAAAAGAGATAAAATGGTATAAATGGCTTGTGCCATTTTATCTCTTTTGGAAGAAAATTAAATACGCAATTTTAGGAAGAAAATTTTGCATTTTTACTATATAATAAATATATGTAATGTAAGCGAGGTGGCAAGATGTATTTTGAGTATGGCGAAAAAGAGATAAATTACTTAAAGAAAAAAGATAAGCGATTAGGTGAAGCGATAGACAAAATCGGTATGCTTAAAAGACCGATTGACACAGATATATTCACTGCAATTATTCGTGCTATACTTGGGCAACAGGTATCAAGGCAAGCGAGAGAAACTGTATTTGCAAGAATGGAAACTGCTCTTTCAGGCATTTCAGCTAAAAGCATCAATAACTTAACAATAGAAGATATACAAGCTTTTGGTACAACATTTAAAAAAGCTGAATATATGAAAGATTTTGCAGAGAAAGTGTGTCGTGGTGAATTAAATCTTGATAAATTACACGAACTTTGTGATGCAGAAGTAATCAAGGAATTATCTGCGTTAAAGGGCATCGGTGTGTGGACAGCGGAAATGCTCCTTGCAAGCACACTCCACCGTGATGATGTTTTCAGCTATGGGGATATTGCAATTCACAGAGGACTTCGTATGCTATATCGCCATAAAGAAGTCACAAAAGAGATGTTTGAGCGATATAGAAAGAGATATTCACCCTATGGCACTACTGCAAGTGTGTATCTGTGGGCTATTGCAGCTGGAGCAATTCCAGAACTTGATGACCCAAAGAACAAAAAGGTAGTCACAAAGCAAGCGAATACAAGCATTGACTACTTTTAATAGAGGTGTCACTTCCTCAAAAATTCTCGAAATTGAACACGCAATTTTCGGAAGAAATTTGTAATTGACTTGATGTATAATATTTCACAGAGTACACAAATAAAATATGATAATGGAGATTATTATGGATTTAAATTTAATTAAGGATGCAGTAGAAGTAAAGGTGTATAACATAGGAGTAGATACAAAAGTTCCTCTTCATAAACACAACGATAAAGATGAAGTTTTTTATTGTATAAAGGGATCAGGGTTCGGACTGAGCGATACGCACCAAGAAGAATTGAATATCGGACAAACATTTATTGCAAGAGCAGGAACAATGCATTCTCTCAAAAGTAACGATGAAATGATTGTTGTTGCTGTTCTTGTTCCCACTGCATAGTTAATCAAAACACATTAAAATGATATAGAATAAACATATCACTAAAAACAAAGGAGATTAAAACAATGGCAAAATCAATCACAATTTTTGAAGTAACCCCTAAAAAAGACGGTGTGGACGGAATGTTCAAGGACGTGGAAAAGGCAGTACCTCATGTAATGAAAGCACCTGGCTTTGTATCGGTTGAACCGTTTTCAAGCCTTGCAAACGAGGGCAAATACTGTTTCCTCTGCGTATTTGAAAACGAGGAAGCGGCGGCGAATTGGAGAAATGTAGCAGAGCACAGAGAAGTGCAAAAAGACGGACATGACAACCTGTTCGACAACTACAAAATCACAGTTACATCGGTTGTTCGTGAGTACACACATGAAGAGCGTGTGGAAGCTCCGGCAGACTCTAACGAATTTTTCAAAAAATAAGAACCTTTATTGTATCTAAAATCAAAGATTTTGACCGTAACGAGAACCTTGTTACAGTCGTAATAGTTGATATGTGATGTGACCTGCCCTGTTCGCAGGGCAGGTTTTTCATAATACCGAAATGACAAGGGAGCAATAACGATGACAAGAACATACTTACCGAAACATCACGCAATCCTGTACAGCTTGATTGTAAAACATGTCCTCACTAAAATCGGAAATGATGCGACCGAAGATATTAAGGAAATGACAAAAGCCTATGGCAAAGACAGAGCCATAAGAATGGCAAAAAGAGCAATGTTTGATGGAGCAGAGCTAAGTGCACTCTCTTATCTCTCCTATGGCGAACTTGATGTACCGAAAGAAATTATCACAAGAACCAATGAACTTGACGGAGAAAATGCTGTTCAAATCACAACAAAATGTCCTTGGCATGATGCTTGGGCAGAGTTTGGACATTTAGAGTTCGGAAAACTTTTTTGCGAAGTATTCGATGAAGCATTGGCAGATGGCTTTCATAGCAGTGTTAAAATGAAAGTGCCTGTTACCATTACCACAGGTGATACGTATTGTAAATTTATATTTGAACATTCAAGGTTTACGGAGGACGATAAAACAACGCTTGCATTCAGAAATGAAAAGTTGAAGAAGTCGGCAACAAAACCTTTTATATATCACATGGGGCATTTGTACAGTTTTCTTTCAAAGGAGTTAGAACAAAGATATGGTGAAATCGGCAAAGAAATTATCAAAAATACTTTAGATGAGTACGCAAACTATTTCGATGTCAATATCGTGAGCGATATACTCAGTATGAAAGATATTGATTATTCGAGCATTGCCGATTATGAAAATAAATAACAAAACATTAGCAAACAAAAGGTGGTGTAAATGTGTATATAAGGGAATTTGAAGTGAGAAAAGAGTTGTTTTCTCTTAGCGATGATAAATATAGGGAATTTGCGACCTCACTCATTCCCGGCTGTGAAAACCTCATGGGCGTGCGTATTCCGCAACTCAGAAAGATAGCGAAGAAGATTGTAAAAGACAATCCGATTGATTTTCTCGACAATGCGGACGACATATACTTTGAAGAAACAATGCTTAAAGCACTTATTATCGGCAACATGACAGAAGATATTGAAGTAACCTTAGAGCAAGTTGCGTTATTTGTTCCGAAAATCACGAATTGGTCGCTGTGTGATAGCTTTTGCAATGAGCTGAAAATTGTAAGGCTACATAAAGAGCGAGTGTGGAAATTTTTACAGAGATACCACCAGTCAAGTGAAGCCTATGAAATAAGATTTGCTGTGGTTATGTTTCTATTTCATTTTATCGAAGAACAGTATCTTGATGATATACTGTTTATCTGTGATGTTATAACTCATGATGATTACTATATTAAAATGGCTGTTGCTTGGTGTTTGCAAGTGTGTTTTGTAAATTCCCCAACCGAAACAATGACATATCTAAAAGATAACAATTTAGATGATTTCACTTAC
>CAYJEY010000045.1:0-3236 GCA_964369385.1 uncultured Holdemania sp. | reverse complement strand
GGTTTCACGCTTAGATGCCTTCAGCGTTTATCCTTTCCGCACTTAGCTACCCAGCTATGCCACTGGCGTGACAACTGGTGCACCAGCGGTGCGTCCATCCCGGTCCTCTCGTACTAAGGACAGCGCTCCTCAAATTTCCTACGCCCACAACAGATAGGGACCGAACTGTCTCACGACGTTCTGAACCCAGCTCGCGTACCGCTTTAATGGGCGGACAGCCCAACCCTTGGAACCGAATACAGCTCCAGGATGCGATGAGCCGACATCGAGGTGCCAAACCTCGCCGTCGATGTGAACTCTTGGGCGAGATCAGCCTGTTATCCCCAGGGTAGCTTTTATCCGTTAAGCGACGGCCATTCCATTCTGTACCGCCGGATCACTAATCCCGACTTTCGTCCCTGCTCGACTTGTAAGTCTTGCAGTCAAGCACCCTTCTGCATTTGCACTCAACGATTGATTTCCATCCAATCTGAGGGTACCTTTGGGCGCCTCCGTTACTCTTTAGGAGGCGACCGCCCCAGTCAAACTGCCCACCTGACACTGTCCCTCACCCAGATCATGGGTGTAGGTTAGAACTTCAATTAAATAAGGGTAGTATCCCAACGGTGACTCCTTTGAAACTAGCGTTCCAATCTCTTAGTCTCCTACCTATTCTGTACATATTTAACCAAAGCCCAATATCAAGCTACAGTAAAGCTCCATGGGGTCTTTCCGTCTAGTTGCGGGTAACCTGCATCTTCACAGGTACTAAGATTTCACCGAGTCTGCTGCCGAGACAGCGCCCAAATCATTACGCCTTTCGTGCGGGTCAGAACTTACCTGACAAGGAATTTCGCTACCTTAGGACCGTTATAGTTACGGCCGCCGTTCACCGGGGCTTCAATTCAATGCTTCATCCGTAGACTAACACATCCTCTTAACCTTCCGGCACCGGGCAGGCGTCACCCCCTATACTTCGTCTTGCGACTTTGCAGAGAGCTGTGTTTTAGTTAAACAGTTGCTTGGGCCTCTTCACTGCGGCTCTTTCGAGCGTCCCTTCTTGCGAACGTACGGGACTATTTTGCCGAGTTCCTTGGCAACAGTTCTCTCGCTCACCTTAGGCTTCTCGCCTTGACCACCTGTGTCGGTTTTGGTACGGGCCACTATATTATTAACACTAGAAGCTTTTCTTGAAAGCTGGTATCACTACCTTCACTACTCGCTCGCGCTTTCGCTCCACATCACGTCTTCATATTAATGCGCGGATTTGCCTACGCATCTACTACCTCGCTTGTACCACAATCCATTAAGTGGCTTCGCTAACCTTCTTTGTCACTCCATCATTCATATTGCGGGTACAGGAATATCAACCTGTTGTCCATCGACTACGCCTTTCGGCCTCGCCTTAGGTCCCGACTTACCCAGGGCGGACGAACCTTCCCCTGGAATCCTTGGTCTTTCGGTGTGCAGGATTCTCACCTGCATCTCGCTACTCACACCGGCATTCTCTCTTCTATACTCTCCACCACTCCTTACAGTATGGCTTCTACGTGTATAGAACGCTCCCCTACCCAATACTCTAAAGTATTGCCATAGTTTCGGTATTCTGCTTAGCCCCGGTAAATTTTCGGCGCAGGAGCACTCGACTAGTGAGCTGTTACGCACTCTTTAAAGGGTGGCTGCTTCTAAGCCAACCTCCTAGTTGTCTGTGCATTCCCACATCCTTTTCCACTTAGCAGAAATTTTGGGACCTTAACTGATGATCTGGGCTGTTTCCCTCTTGACAATGGACCTTATCACCCACTGTCTGACTGCCGACTACGCTCTATTGGCATTCGGAGTTTGATTTCATTCAGTACACCGAGATGGCGCCATCATGAATTCAGTGCTCTACCTGCAAGAAGCTCTACCTCGACGCTAGCCCTAAAGCTATTTCGGGGAGAACCAGCTATCGCCGTGTTCGATTGGAATTTCTCCGCTAGCCACAACTCATCCGCCAACTTTTCAACGGGGGTCGGTTCGGTCCTCCATTTGGTTTCACCCAAACTTCAACCTGGTCATGGCTAGATCACACGGCTTCGGGTCTATCTCATACTACTTGCGCCCTTTTCAGACTCGCTTTCGCTTCGGCTCCGTATTTTCTACTTAACCTCGCACTATAAGATAACTCGCCGGTTCATTCTACAAAAGGCACGACATCACCCATTAACGGGCTCTGTCTTTTTGTAAGCATACGGTTTCAGGTTCTTTTTCACTCCGCTCCCGCGGTTCTTTTCACCTTTCCCTCACGGTACTGGTTCACTATCGGTCATATAGGAGTATTTAGCCTTACCGGATGGTCCCGGCTGTTTCCGACAAGGTTTCACGTGCCTCGCCGTACTCAGGATTCCACTAGGTGTACTTCAAGTTTCATCTACAGGGCTTGCACCTTCTTCGGCTGACCTTTCAATGTCATTCGATTACTCGTCATACTACCACGTTGTGGTCCTACTACCCCGACTCTAAAGTCGGTTTGGGCTCTTCCCTTTTCGCTCGCCACTACTCAGGGAATCATTTTTATTTTCTTCTCCTCTAGGTACTAAGATGTTTCAATTCCCTAGGTTCTCTCCTCATACACTATGTATTCATGTATGGATAACGCAATATTACTTGCGTTGGGTTTCCCCATTCGGATATCCCCGGATCTTTGCGTGCTTTCCACTCCCCGAGGCGTTTCGCCGATTGCTGCGTCCTTCTTCTGCTCTATATGCCAAGGCATCCACCGTACGCCCTTATTAATTTAATCACTTACTTGCCACAATGCGAGTCATTGTGGTCTTTTTTTTGTTTCTTGAACTGTTTTGTTTTATTTTGTTTAACATAAAATTCGTAAATATCAATTTTATGAAATCTTCAACTTCAACGAAAAGACTCATTTCTTTTGTCTTTTCTCTTTTATCTGTTATTCGGTTTTCAAAGAACTATCTGAGATTTCTTTCGATCTCTCAAAACTAAATAGATTACATTTTTACAACATCCTTGTACTGTTTTCTTTCTCCTTAGAAAGGAGGTGATCCATCCCCACGTTCCCGTAGGGATACCTTGTTACGACTTAACCCCAATCATCAATCCTACCTTCGACAGCTCCCTCCTTGCGGTTAGGCCACTGGCTTCGGGTATTACCGACTCTCATGGTTTGACGGGCGGTGTGTACAAGGCCCGAGAACGTATTCACCGCGGCATGCTGATCCGCGATTACTAGCGATTCCAACTTCATG
>CAYJEY010000044.1:0-3245 GCA_964369385.1 uncultured Holdemania sp. | reverse complement strand
ACCTGCAATCATCGTTCAGAATGAAAAACGTATGTTACAAGAAGCAGTTGATGCTCTAATTGATAATGGGCGTCGTTCTAAACCAATTACAGGAGCAGGAGGAAGAACACTAAAGTCTCTTTCTCACTCGTTAAAAGGGAAACAAGGTCGTTTCCGTCAAAACTTACTTGGTAAACGTGTTGACTTCTCTGGACGTTCAGTTATCGCAGTAGGACCGGATTTAAAAATGTATCAATGTGGTATTCCACGTGAGATGGCAATTCAACTTTATAAACCTTTCGTAATTAATGAAATCGTTAATCAAGAAATTGCATCAAATCCAAAAACTGCAGAAAAACTAATCGATCGTCAAGATTCACGTGTTTGGGATGTTGTGGAACAGGTTATTGATAACCATCCGGTATTCTTGAATCGTGCACCTACACTTCACCGTTTAGGGATTCAAGCATTTAAACCAAAACTAGTTGAAGGACGTGCGATTCGTCTTCATCCTTTAGTATGTACTGCCTTTAATGCTGATTTCGATGGTGACCAAATGGCTGTCCATCTTCCATTGAGTGAAGAGGCACGTGCGGAAGCAGAAATCTTAATGTTAGGATCTAACAATATTCTAGGTCCAAAAGATGGTAAACCAATCGTTACACCATCACAGGATATGGTTCTAGGGAACTTTTACTTAAACATGGAAGAAACTGCAGAAGAATTTTTTGAGAAAGCCGAAACAATGGCTCAACTTGGAGATGAACGTGGTGCTGAAATGTGGCGTGGATTTGGACAACATGAAGGACATGTATTTAAAGATGTTGCTGAAGTATTAATGGCATATCAAAGTAAAGTAATTCATCTGCATACTCGTATTGCAGTAATTGCGAGTTCTTTGAAAAAATCGTGTTTCACTGAACAACAAAATCATTCTTTCTTAGTCACAACAGCAGGGAAAATTATATTTAATGAAATGTTCCCTACAGATTTCCCATACATCAACTTTGTGAATGCTGAATCACTTCAATCAACACCAGATAGTGAATTCTTACCTAAAGGTTGCAATGTAAAAGAAGAAATTGCTAAGAAACCATTGAATCCAGAATTTAAGAAAAAAGACTTAAGCAATGTTATTGCTGAAGTATTTAATCGATATCGTACAGAAGGGACTTCTGAAATTCTTGATAAAATCAAAGATTTAGGGTTTGAATTCTCAACTGTTGCTGGGATGACTGTATCACTTGCGGATATCAATGTTGCACCAAACAAACAAAAATATGTAGTCGAAGGGAAAGAAAAAGCGAAAGAGCTTCAAATGTTGCTTAAACGTGGATTACTTACTCCACCAGAGTGGGAAAGACATTTCTCTAAACTATGGGATGACATTAAGAAAAATATTGGTGACGAGGTTATGAGAAGTTTACCTCGTAAAAATCCAATTAATATGATGGCTGTATCCGGAGCCCGTGGTAATGCATCACACTTTACGCAGCTTGCAGGGATGCGTGGATTAATGGCTCGTCCAACACAATCTAAATCAAGAAAAGAATATCAACCTTCAATTATTGAGGTACCTATCTATTCTTGTTTCCGTGAAGGATTAAATGTATCAGAGTTCTTCCTTTCCACTCATGGTGTGCGTAAAGGTCTAACAGATACTGCCTTAAAAACTGCTGAGTCAGGATACTTAACACGTCGTCTAGTTGACGTTGCACAAGATGTGACGATTTCTGAAGAGGACTGTGGAACTGATCGTGGTTATTATGTAGAAGAATTAGTTGACCGCAAAAATAACTCAGTAATCGAAAGTTTCCATGATCGTATTGTGGGGCGTTTTACAAAAAATGAAATTGTAAACCCAACTACAGGGGAAGTAATCGTTGAAGCTGATGAGTATATTAGTGATGCAGTTGCTAAAGAGGTAGTGGAAGCTGGTGTAACTTCAGCTCATATTCGCAATACATTCACTTGTGAAAGTACAAAAGGTATCTGTATGAAATGTTACGGTCGTAATATGGCGACAGGTAAAGTTGTAGAAGTTGGAGAATCAGTAGGAATCATGGCTGCCCAATCTATCGGGGAACCAGGTACACAGTTAACGATGCGTACGTTCCATACTGGAGGGGTTGCCTCTGGTTCTGATGGGGATATTACACAAGGTTTACCACGTGTAGAGGAACTATTTGAAGCACGTTGTCCAAAAGTAGTTGCGGTACTTTCAAAAATCGATGGTGAAATCACAGAGATTACAGAACTTGAAAGCGGAGCTGGTACACGTATTGTAGTTACAAATGAAACAGAAAGTATCGAACATAAATGTGATTTGACGCAGACAATCCGTTCATGGATGGCTGTAGGAAGACAAGTTACTGTCGGAGAAAAGTTAACAGAAGGACAAGTAAATCCAAAAGAATTACTTGAAATTGCTGGTGTAAATGAAGTTCAAAAATATATCCTTAAAGAAGTTAAGAAAGTTTATGCTTCTCAAGGTATTGAAATATCAGATAAACACATTGAGGTTATTATCCGTCAAATGTTGAAGAAAATTGTCATTATTGAAGGTGGAGATACAAAACTAAGCGCAGGACAAAGTTTATCAATACAAAGTATTACACGTATTAATCGCGATATTTTACTTTCAGGTAAACGTCCGGCAAAATTTGGACCAACACTACTCGGGATTTCAAAATCATCAGTAGAAACTGATAGTTATCTGTCAGCTGCATCGTTCCAAGAAACTACAAAAGTATTGACTGAAGCTGCAATTAAAGGGAAAGTCGATCACTTAGTAGGGTTAAAAGAAAATGTTCTTATTGGAAAATTAATTCCAGCTGGAACAGGTTCTGATAATAAAAATCGCGAAACTACTCAGAAAATTCTAGTTCGTGCTGCTGAACTACGTGAAGAGCGCGAAGAAAGAAACTTCCAACCAGATGAAGATGAATCAATGATTTTAGCAATCGCAGACCCAATGCACGGTAAAGGCGATTCTAGTATTTTAGATAGTACAGAAATTTATACTAAAAACTTTGATGAAGCAGACTCTGAAAATGAAATTGAAGATTTAAATGATGAATCTATCGAAGAAGTAGAAGAATTCGCAGAAGACGAAGAGTAAATTAGATAAAAAGAGTAACTTTTGATAAAGAAAGTTACTCTTTTTTATTACAGCATATGATGTCTTACAAAATGCAGAAAACAAGTCAAAAAATGATAAAAATGCCTAAAATAAAGGGGAAAATACACTTAGAAGAAAAATAGTG
>CAYJEY010000043.1:0-3382 GCA_964369385.1 uncultured Holdemania sp. | reverse complement strand
CTTTAATATAGTATCTATTGTTATCAAGTTTATTCATAGTGTTAACGTGGTTAATTATTTCTTGCATTAATTACTAAAACCTACTTTCTTTTCTAACACTCTAGGGTCTGTATCTTTATATTTTTTAGTACACTTGTCTCCGTTCGTTTCGTAGATTACAAACTCACCTGTAATACATTGAGTAATAATCCATTTGACAACATCGTTTACAACAAGAGAGGAGACTATACGCTCCCCTTTGCCTATGGTATATTTATTACTCATTTGTAATATCCTCGTTAACACTTAACTCTCTTAACCTTTCACTAGCAATTTTATAATATTGACTATCTAACTCTATACCTATAAAATTCCTATTATTTTTCAAAGCTACTAGTCCAGTGCTACCACTACCCATACAAGTATCTATCACAAGGTCATTAACGTTCGTGTTGTCGAGTATTAGCTCTTCGAGTAACTTATGATTCTTTTCTGTTGGGTGAAATTTACTTCTGCCTATTGGGTGTATAAAGAAATTTTTCTTGCACTTACTGTTTAATTTTCCAGTGCCTTTTTTCTTAAACCATATAGCGTTTTCTGTTCCACTTAAATATACATATTCTCCATTCATTGGACTAGGATTGGTTTTGCACCAAACCAGTTGTCTAACAGTTCCCAAGGAACGTTTTTGTTTTTCAAGGAAATAATTAAATATTTCACTCATTTGATTTTGACCACAAAATATTATAAAAATATCTGCGCTTTCATAAATATGACTTAAAAAATCTTGCAGTTCAAACGTTTTAACATCGGCTTTCCCTTTGTCTAAATTTCTTAGCCCATTACTTTTCCTGTTTACTTCTTCGTAAGGTATGTCAGTTAGCAACAATCTACACTTAGGTATATTTATATCTAAGCAGTTGTCATTGTGTATAATGTATTTATTACTCATTTGTAATATCCTCCATATCTGGTTCTTTTGGTAAGTATTGCCAATAGGTTACAGTAGTACCATGTTGACCTCTCCATCTGCTACTAACAGTATATTCACAGATACTAAATCCGTATGCAGTATATGCTAGAACCTTTACACCACGTTCTGGCAGTTGTTCTTTAACGTTTATCCATTTGCTCATATTATTCTCCTTTTAGATATCTGCCACAATTAGGGCAGTAATATGGTTTACTACTTTGAAACACTCCGTCGCCCTCTTGATACTCTACCAAATAAGTTATTTTAAAATACTCATCTTTGGAACAACAGTGGCAAGTATCTATTTGGGCGTTAGCTGTAGATTGATTTACGTTGCTTGAATAAAAATCATTAAAATTCTTTAACATCAATCCAACCCCACTGTTGTCTCAAATCTATGAAACTTGTATTTGTCACAATACTCATAAACGCTTTCCCTTGTAAACACAAGCTCTTTGTCAATATCAACTTTTCTTATTACACCCCAACCACTCATCCAATGGTAAGGAGATTTCTCTATCCAAACTGGTTTACCACGCATAGTACTTAATTCCTCTAAAGATAAAGGCTTATTACTTAAATTGTCTAGCTCATTTTGTATACATTGTATAGCTGTTTGGTAATGCTGTAGATATTGTCTTTCTGCGTGTGGGAAATTGTTTTCTTTAGCAACGTTTAAACATAACGATTCTTCTTGTTTTAAAACCCCTAAAGCATATTCTAAATCTTTTTTATTCATATTACTCTCCTTTAAATTATTACTGTATACACATTATAATATATTAATTTAGATTTGTCAAGTAAATTGTGAAACAGACTTACTTACACTTGCTATCTGAGTATCGCCACAGAGATACAGCTTGGTGTCCTAAAAGACACTTTTATATTTCTTTAGACTATCACGGTGTTTGTTGGGGTAAATTAATTTATTACAAATTGTAATAATATTGTAACCAAATTGTAATAATATTACTTTTATACATAATGACATAAGTGTATTAATTGTAATAATTTTGTAATATATTTGTAACTATTTAGTTTAACCATATTGTAACCGTTTTGTAACTATTTAAAATTAATATCAAGATATTACAAAAATACAAATGTTAAAAACATCAATAAAATATTGATATTGAAATTTTACAAAATTTATTAAAATTAGAGTTGTAACCATATTGTAACCAAATTGTAACTATTTAATTTAATCTAATGAAATAAAGGATAATTGGTGGGTACAAGAAAAATGCAAATCAAAAACTACTTGACAAGCTAAAAAATTTGTGCTATAATGTATATATATCTAGATTATATAAATATATAATATTAATTATATATAATAATATAATATATCTAGAATATAATAATATAATATTTATTATATATATATAAATATAATAATATATATAATATAAATTAAATATATAATAATATATAATATATAAATATATCTAAAATATATAAATATAATATTAATTATATATAAAATAATATAATTATATATATAAATATAATAATATATAAATATATATATAATAATATAATATATCTAGAACATAAAAATAATAAATTAAATTATTCTAGAAATACGCGTATGGGTGCATATGCGTGCACGTTTCTATTTTAGATTGGGTAGGTAACGCAGTTGTAGTGCAGTGGAAATTTACAAAGTAATTTTACTTGACTTGTAGCGTAGCTACAGTGCAAGTAAAACTGTAAGATAGTTTTACTTGACAAAACAAAAACAATATGTTATAATACGTATACAGCAAAACGTACTGAATGTAGGAAAGGTGGTGTGGGGTGGAATTATGGTAAATGGTTATTATGAGGAAGGCGACAAATGTACTGAGTGCGGAAAAGGAAGATTTGAATATGTAAAAGATGGTGTTTGTTATTGCCATATTTCACCACCTTGTAGTGCATGTACTAATTCATTTTTACAATGCACAGAATGTGGGTTTGAACCCGATGAACCTGATTATGCTGATGTGCCAATAGTGCCAAACTATTTGGGAGTAGGAATATCTTCAAGAGAATACAAGCCTAAGCCTTTGGATAATACAAAGATTGATTATCGAACTACTACACATACGGCAAGCACAATGATAAAAGAGGGTGTTTATCCTAAAGGCACAACGAGAGAAGCTGTAGAAAAGGTTGTAAAAGGGTCTTTTGGTGGCAGATTTGAGTATTTTGCAGAGGGAATGTTTAAGTATATTGCATATACTGACTAATTGAAAGGAATATTGACAATGAAAAGACTAACAAAGCTAAACAAATTAAGCGGAGAGATTGAAAGACTGGGATTGCCACAGCAGTTGTATAAGAAGTTGTACGAATATGAGGAAGCAGAGGAGCAAGGGTTGATTGTGAGGTTGCCCTGCAAGGTGGGTTCAAAAGTTTATTATCTTGTGACAACAACCAACAAAA
>CAYJEY010000042.1:0-3895 GCA_964369385.1 uncultured Holdemania sp. | reverse complement strand
AGAAAGGAGTGTATGATCTTACGTTTGCAAGGTACGTTAATATCATACAAGAAATTATATGAAATTTTTAAATGATTCTTGCTTTAATAAGATGCAGCAGCACCAATTAGATGGATTGATCTTTGCAGTAGGAGCTAATTTTCAATACATTAGTGGTTGTAATGATTTTTTTTGGCAACGTTGCAGTATGAACAATTTGGCTAAATTTGAGAGTGCAACAAATTTACCTGAAGCATTTATTTATGTAAATGAGAAAAGAGAAATGACTATTTTTTCCATTCCTTTACATGCAAAATCATTTCCAGGTCACAAGGTAGTTGTATGCTATTCTGAACAAATGGAAGATACACTTGCATCCTATATGACATCTACACGCGTCGGAGTTGGACTCAATGCACATGAATGGCTTGTTAAAACAATCAATGATGTTGATACTTCTATTGAGGTAGTAGAAGTAGAAAACATCTTTAATGAGTTACGCTGGGTCAAAACACCTGAGGAAATTGCTCAGTTAAGAAAATTAGCAAAGTTTACTGACGATGCCGTTATGGATGTTGTAAAGCGCATAAAAAAAGGCATGACTCAACTTGATGTAGAACAAATGATCATGCAGTATGGCTTAGACCACGGAATTCAAGATTTTGCATTTGCACCAACTGCTGGATTTAAGACAAAAGGAACGTTCACACCAGAGGAAAATTTCAAATTCCCACGCTCTTCAGTACTAGTTGAAGGTACTGGAATTGCCTTTGATATAGGATTTATGGACAAAGGTTATTGCAGTGATTGGGGACGCACAATTTTTTATAAGAGTGCTCCCGAGTACTTAAAGAAAGGTTACGCTGCACTACAAGCGGGTCAACAGTACATGGTAAGTCAAATTATTCCTTATAAAACAAATGTGAATGAACTCTATGATTTCATCCTTGAAGAAGTCATTCGTCATGGGTATGAAGAACACTTACGATTCAAAGATACAAAAATGCTTGGACATCAAATTGGAATTGATTGTCATGAATTTCCAATGTTAAGACCAAGTGAGGATGTTGTGTTAGTTCCTGGAATGGTGTTTTGCAGTGAACCTAAAATGATGTTTGAGGGCGAATGCTATATGCGTGTGGAAGACATGATTTTAATCACAGAAACAGGAGCAGAATTCTTAACGACATTTGATCGAGAACTCTTTGAATTTGACAATGATTAATTTCTATAAGACTAAAAACTTAGCATTGACAAAAGAATTTTATGAAAAATTAGGGCTAAGCATTTATTTTGAAAATGAAAATTCAATTATATTAGATAGCCTGGAAGGTATGATTGGGTTTGTCTTTGACTCAAATGCAACTACTCCAAGTTATTCTTGTGTGTCTTTTGATTTAAAAGATACACAAGATGTAGACAATATGTACGAAAAATTAAAGGATGTTGCCTTAGCAACACCCTCTAAACATTCTAAATTTCCAGTTTATTCCTTCTTTTTGATTGATCCCAATGGCATCAACATTGAATACCAGACAATTCTTAAATAACATGAAAGAACAGAATTATTGTTCTTTCTTTTATTTTGTACTAATCGCTTTTGTTGGGCAATTCAACAAGCAGTCGCCACACTCATCGCAGCGACACGCATCAATTTTATACATACCTTGAATTTGTTGAATTGCTTTAAAACTACATTTATGCTCGCATATCCCACAACAGACACATTTATTTTGATCAATCACAAGACCGGAGTATCTCACTTCTTTGCCGCCATATGTAATATAGACTCGCTCTAACTTATTCTCTCGTGTTTCCATTTCAAAATCATAATCGAAAATGTCACCCCGCCCTGCTGTAATGCAAAACACAACCATTGCTGGATATTTTTCTTGGTCTTTTATACAGACATCAAACATCGGATTATTCTTTGATTTAATTTCCTCGATAGAAACTTCAACTACATCACCTGTCATTCGAATTGCATAACCACGCTCAAAGACAGGCAACCCTTTTTCATCATGGGATACCTCTGTTTTTGCTGATAATCCTGATATAGCTATTTTTCCAGAAGATTTTAATTGTTGATAAAATGACTTTGTAAACATCGTCATAAAATAGATTCCTTGCTCATCAAAACCACGCAAATGTGCAATACGAGCTTCTGGTTCCCCTTCCTCATTCACTGTTGAAAAAGAAAGACAGCCAATCCGATCAAAATACGAATAAATTTCTTGTGTGTTATTAATTATCATAGTTCCTCCTTGTATCCCTCATACTTCAAGTATACACCACTAATTCAAAAAAAAGACAAGCAATGTATACTTGTCTAATTTAGAGATTAAGCCTCTAGATTTAATGTTTGATTTTGTTCATGTTGGTCTTTTTCATCTTTATATTTTGGAATAAAATACATAACTATAAGTTGCACAAAAATCACAATTGCAAAGATAATACTATATCTATCGAAAATTTCCATTGGTAATGTCATATTTTGTGTTAACACAAACAATACAATGCTTATTATCGTGAATATCGCCAATACAAGAATTGATGATTTCTTTCTTTCAAATTCAATCTCATTTCCATATTCATCTTCTTCAGATTTCTTAACTAATATATATGCAATTAAACTCACTAAACTCAAGACTGTAACCAGTAAGTTGAATAAACTCCAAATACTAGTTTCTTTCCATTCTCCATATAATGGACTTCCTTCGTCTACGATAACTTCAGTTTGTAAACTTGTGTTACCATTTTCCACTTCTAATGTGTACGTTCCATCTTCAAGTGTTTCTAAGAACGACTCTTCCAGTACAATGTTTCCATTTTCATCTACAGTATAATCATCATCACCAAGTTCTTTTCCATCAAGTTTCACAATCACATCATCCTCTTCTTGAGTAGTTGTAGGTTGTGTTGTAGCAACTGTTGTTTCTGAAGCAGTTGATGATGAAATCGTTGACTCTGTAGTTAATTCTACAGTTGTAGTCGTTGACGTACTAGATGTAGTTGTCGTACTAGACGAAGTTGTCGTCGTTGTCTCAGGTGTTACTGGTTGTGTTGTTGGCACAACAACTGGAATTGGTGTCCACAACGCTTCAATAACTACATCTTCTGAATGCATAGTAACCTGATTACTCAAAATCGTTACATTTCCTGATACAACTTTCCATCCTGCGAAGTTATATCCTGATTTTGATCCTGGTACTATAGTAACCACAGCACCTTCCACATAATCACCTTCACCAGTTGTATTTGTATTTTCTATGATTCTCAGTGTAAATAACTCTTTCCATATTGGTGTTAATACTGTATCTTTTTCAAATGTTTCTGTTTCAGGATATACTTGTTTACCATCTTCATCTTGCCATCCACCAAACTCATAATCAGGTCTAGTTGGATTACTAGGA
This sequence comes from uncultured Holdemania sp., assembly GCA_964369385.1. Classification (GTDB taxonomy): domain Bacteria; phylum Bacillota_I; class Bacilli_A; order Erysipelotrichales; family Erysipelotrichaceae; genus CALVGQ01. The sequence continues at coordinate 503 of CAYJEY010000042.1, read as the reverse complement.
ATATCATCAGTGTCTAGTTTTGCATCTTCATTAGTTGATGTCTCCACTTTATCCACACCTGTTGGGAAACTTCCTTCTCCATCTTCAAATGTCACATCATAAACTTTGTCAAATGTATATATATACATCACGTTGTTGTCTTCTTTTGTGAAGCTAGTTTTTGGCGTTGTATCCCATGCTCCAGTTTTTAGATAACCTTCTGCATTCACCATTCCTGTTGGTGTATTTAGTATCTGCGCATCATTTTTCACACTTGATGGCCACTCTTCACCATCGATAAAGTTCAGTATTTCAATTTTATCATTAACTGCAGTACCATCCCATGTTCCACCAACTACACGATATATTACTACCGTTTGGTAATCATTTGGAATTCCATCATTATCTTCTGGTGTAGTTACTTCATCTGTATCATCTCCACCATCGTTTAACCATGTTGCAGTGAATGTATTTGTCTTTTCATCATATGTAAATCCATTAAATACATACCCATATTTTGTTGG
>CAYJEY010000041.1:0-4644 GCA_964369385.1 uncultured Holdemania sp. | reverse complement strand
CGCTGACCCTCTGCTTGTAAGGCAGATGCTCTCCCAACTGAGCTAAACCTCCATCATAACTTGCGCATCTGCCGCCGCTTTCTTTAGCTGCTGACCTTAGCGCTCATTTATAATATCAAACATACAAACAGTCGTCAACACTTTTTTATAAAAAATTTAAAAAATATATAAATGAGCGGGCGGTTCGATCCTGTAAACCTTTTTTTACGTTTGAAAAGGGTCTAGTTTTCAAGCTTTAATTTAAAAATAATCTCTAAATTATAGATAAAGATAAAGAACTGGTGCTAATTTTTTCTAGTGAAAAAAAACATATAGTTATATAATAGAAATAGTTGTTATGTTGTAATTATGGAGGTGCTTCACATGTATAGGCAGAGTTGGATTGAAATTGATTTAGATGCATTAAGATATAATGTTAAAATAATTAGACAAAATCATCAAGGTCACTTGATTGGCGTTGTAAAAGCTAATGCATATGGCTGTGGAGATCGTCAAATTGTTTCGACTTTAATAGATGATGGGGTTCAGTTAGTTGCCGTTTCAAGTTTAGATGAAGCCATATACCTTCATGATTACCATGTGGACATTCTTGTGTTGGGAGAAGTTGAACCTAAAGATATCAGTTTAATGAATCGAGATAATATTGTTTTTACGGTACCTTCGCTTGATTGGATTAAGCAATTTGATGATAAATTGGTACATGGTTGTCGTGCACATATCAAAATAAACACTGGAATGAACCGACTTGGTATTAACACATTGGAAGAATTGAAGTGTGCTGTCATACTTTTGAAAGAAAAAGGAGTTATTGTTGAAGGAATCTATACACACCTTTCTAGTTCGGATAGTGACATTAGCTTTACATTAGCTCAATTAGATAAATTTGATCAATTTGTTGATTCACTTGATTTCTTGCCGCAATGGATTCATGCATTTAATTCAGGTGCTGTAATGAATCAACAAATTACAAAACGAAGAGATAATGCATATCGAAGCGGACTTGCCATGTATGGCTGTTCATCAGAAAATACTGACTTAAGGCAAGTCATGTCACTTAAATCAAAGATATGTCATATATCAAATGTGAAGAAAGGTGATTATATTGGATATTCACATAGTTATCTAGCTGAAAGGGATATGAAGATTGGAGTAGTACCAATTGGTTATGCTGATGGTTGGATTCGTGCAAACCAAGGTCGCTATGTCATAGTGAATGGAGAAAAATGTGAAATTATTGGGCGAGTTTGTATGGATATGTTTATGATTAAAGTCAGTGAAGAAACTCAGGTTGGTGATGTGGTTGAACTATTTGGTAAACAAATTCCACTTAGTCAAGTTGCGCAAGAGCTTGATACTATTTCTTATGAGGTGATGACGTTATTGAGTGATCGACTACCTCGTGTTTATATAGAAGGAGAGAGTGAAAAGGTGATTAATGCAGCACGATTCAGGAAAGAATCTTAAATGCTTTGAGATAAAATGTGATTGATATTTATTTCTTTAAAATGTATAATATGCAGGTATTGTTGTATATTTTGTATGTAATTGGTTACAAAAGTTTCTACGCGACCACCTAAGTGTCGCACTACAACAAAAGCACTTAAAAGCGCTTTTGTTTGCGCTTTTTTTATTTTAAAGGGAGAGGTATATTATGTTAGAACAAATTTTTGGATTAAAAAAGAAAGGTACTACAGTTAGAATCGAAGTTTTAGCGGGGATTACAACGTTTTTAGCAATGGCTTATATCTTGGGGGTAAATCCATCGATTATAGGTGACCCTGCAACTGGATTATCTCCAGAAGCCGTATTCTTTGCAACAGCAGTTTCTGCAGGTGTTGCGAGTGTATTGATGGGGGCACTATCGAATTATCCGGTAGGTTTAGCATCAGGAATGGGTGTTAATGCATTATTTACATATACAGCAGTATATGCATATGGTTATACTGGTTCTGAAGCTTTAGCTGCTGTGTTTATCTCAGGAATTCTATTCCTAGTTGTTTCAGTAACAGGAATTAGAAAAATGGTTATCAATTCAATTCCTAAGAACTTGAAGTTAGCAATTGGTGCGGGAATCGGATTCTTTATCGCATTCATTGCACTAAAAAATGCTGGGATTGTAGTATCTAATGAGGCAACAATTATATCACTTGGAAATATTCATGATCCTGCAGTATTGTTATCGATATTTGGTATTGTTACAACAATTGCATTAATGGTAAGAAAAGTAAATGCGGCACCATTCTTTGGATTAGTTATTACTGCAGTTGTTGGTATTGTACTTGGACAAATGGGAATTGAAGGAATGCCTACAATTCCAAGTTCAATTTTTACAGTAAATTTTGATACGAGTGGAGTAGGTGCATTTATGAGTGGCTTTGAAAGATTGTTTGCTAAGCCAGAATGGATGATATTGATTTTTAGTTTCTTATTTGTTGATTTCTTTGATACAGCTGGGACACTTGTTGCAGTTGGAAATAGTATTGGTCTTGTTGATGAAAAAGGGGAAATGGAAAATATTGAAAAAGCATTGCTTGCTGATTCAATTGGTACTTTATTTGGGGCAACAGTAGGAACATCTACGGTTACTTCGTTTGTTGAATCTGGTGCAGGTGTTGCGGCTGGTGGTCGTACTGGACTAACAGCAGTTACTACTGGTATCTGTTTCATGCTTGCATTATTTATTTCGCCGCTTATGTTATCTGTAGCTGTGAATGCTGTTACAGCTCCTGCAATCTTTGTTGTTGGTATCTTAATGGCTCAACAAATGAAAGAAATCGAATGGGAAAATATGGTGGTTGCAGCATCAGCGTTTTGTACAATTATATTCATGGTATTAACGTATTCAATTTCTGATGGTTTAGCGATTGGATTCTTAGTTTATGGAATTTCGATGGTATTAAGTGGAAAGGCTAAGGAAGTTAGCCCAGTATGCTATGGATTAAATCTTGTTTTCCTTATTTACTTTATTGTTAAGTAGGGATTGAATAGCACAATAAACAGTCATTATCTTATTGATAATGCTGTTTTTTAAAATTTATGTTGTAAGATAAACAAAACATATGTATTATATTTACAAGTTAGGAATTATGAGGTGGAGAAATGACAGATAAAATAGTAGTTTTAGACTTTGGTAGTCAATACAATCAATTAATCGCAAGACGTATTCGTGAATTTGGTGTTTATAGTGAACTTCACATGAATACAATCACTCTAGAGGAGATTGTTGCATTAGGGAATGTAAAAGGAATCATCTTCAGTGGAGGACCGAATAGTGTATACGATGACGGCGCTTTTAAATGTGACCCGCGTATATTCGAATCGGGAATTCCAATTTTAGGTATTTGTTATGGGATGCAATTGACACATTACATGAATAATGGTGCTGTTAAAGCATGTGAAAGTAAAGAGTATGGAAGAACTGAAATCGAAATTAATGGGGATTCGCCTTTATTTAAAGGATTACCTAAGAAACAAATCGTTTGGATGAGTCATGGAGATCAAGTTTCAAAATTGGCAGATGGATTTGTGTGTGACGCATCAAGTTCAACTTGTGAATTTGCAGCAACGAGCAATACTGAAAAGCAAATTTATACAGTACAGTTCCACCCAGAAGTAAGACATAGTGAATTTGGTAATGAATTGTTAAAGAACTTTGTATTTGAGATTTGTAAAGCTAATGATAATTGGTCTATGCAAAGTTTCATTGATATGCAAGTTGAAAAAATACGTAATCAAGTAAAAGATGATAAAGTTCTGCTTGCACTTAGTGGTGGGGTAGATTCATCTGTTGTAGCAGCCTTGTTGCATAAGGCAATTGGTAATCAATTGTACTGCATGTTTATTGATCATGGTTTACTTCGTAAAGACGAGGGCGAATCAGTAATGCAAATGTTTGGGGAAAACATGAAAATCAATTTAACAAAAATTGATGCAAAAGAGCGTTTCTTAGCCAAACTATCTGGAGTGAGTGATCCTGAACAAAAACGTAAAATCATTGGAAATGAATTTGTCTATACATTTGATGAAGAAGTGAAAAAACTTGTGCAAGGCGAAGATATTAAATGGTTAGCTCAAGGAACACTTTACACAGATGTAATTGAAAGTGGAACACATACTGCTCAAACAATCAAGTCACATCATAATGTTGGTGGTCTTCCAGAAGATATGCAATTCCAATTAATTGAGCCATTAAATACGTTGTTTAAAGATGAAGTTAGACAATTGGGGATTGAACTTGGATTGCCTGAGAGCATGGTTTGGCGTCAACCTTTCCCAGGACCTGGACTTGGAATTCGTATCCTTGGTGAAGTTACAGAAGATAAAATCAAAATTGTGCAAGATGCAGATGCAATTCTTCGTGAAGAAGTTGCTAAAGCAGGACTTGAGCGTGATATATGGCAATATTTTGCTGCACTTACTAACATGCGTTCTGTTGGAGTAATGGGGGATCAAAGAACTTATGATTATGCGGTTGCAATTCGTGCAGTAACTTCAATTGATGGAATGACAGCCGATTGGGCGCAAATTCCTTATGAAGTATTAAGCATCATTTCTAGTCGTATTGTTAACGAAGTAGCACATGTAAATCGAGTATTATTAGACATTACTTCTAAGCCACCTGGTACTATTGAATTCGAATAGTAA
>CAYJEY010000040.1:3264-5476 GCA_964369385.1 uncultured Holdemania sp. | reverse complement strand
TATGTATCCTAACTTGATTACAATGAGTGCAAATATTGAACATGATACCTACTTTCATTTAAGTCGCATTGAAGGGTATGCTCAAGCAATGATGAATGGAGATTTTATTCCTAGAATTTATCCTTTTAAGAATTATGATTTTGGGTATGGTGGGCCAATGTTCTATAGTGATTATTTGCTAATTATTCCTTCATTACTATATATTTTGTTTGGAAGTATTATATTTATGATTACATTTGGAACTGCAATCACTATGTTTGTTGCTACAAAAGTAATAACATCAAACAAATATGCACCTTATTTAAGTAGTTTCTTGTATTTGTTTAGTACATATCGATTAACCGGTTTATACGTAAGAGGTTCAGTTGGAGAGTTAATGGCATTGATGTTTGTACCATTGCTTATCATGGCATTGTATTATCTATATACTAAGAATTACAAAGCAACCCGTCTGTGGTTAATTGTTTCTATGTCAGGAATTGTCTTTACACATAACATTACATTTGTACTTGCATGTATGTTTATTATTGGATTTATCGTATTTAATATAAGAAAATTAATCTTTGATAAGAAAGCAATTCTTTGTGTAATGCAGGCGGGATTAATTACAGTCGGTATTGTGGCATTCTTTGCATTTCCAATGATTGAGCAAATGTTAGATCATCCAATGATGTTTCAATCGTATAGTGGTGATATTGATATGAATTATCACACTGTATTAAGTTATCAGTTATTTGCAAATGAGTTAGTGTTTGGATGGAGTGGAAATACAGCAGCAAGAGAATTTATTATGAATCCAGTACCTGGTGCAGTTTTATCAATACTTCCTGTACTATATTTATTCTTCTATAGCGAAAAGAACCCCAACTACAAATTTATCATTCAATGCGCATTGTTCGGTTATGGGGCGTTTATTTTAAGCACAAGTATTATTTCTTGGCCATATCCTACTTTTTTAGCTACAATTCAATTCCCATGGCGATTTATGATTATGGCGATTGGCTTCTTGGCTATACCAGCAGGATTAGTCTTGTTTGAACGATTTAAATACAAAAAGATACTATTGATTATAGTTCTAGGATTATGCTTCTTAGAGCGCTCAGGAGAGCTTAATAAAGTGATGGAACGCACAACAGTAATTAAGTTGGATACAACATATGAAGATATTATTACTGGACAAATTGATGATCCTTTATACTCACCAGTTTATTACAATAATGTTGAATTAGCTGCAGGGGACTATTTACCAGCAGTAGGTAATTCTGCTCATTATATTAATTTAGACCAAGCTATTTATGATGTAGATTTAGATGAAATACAAGATGAGATGGAAAAAGAGTACAATACAATCCAATTTGAATTAGATAAAGTAGAAGATGGGCAGTTTGTTGTTGTACCGCTTACCTTCTTTAAAGGATATCAGGCTATTGCAATTGTTGATGGAAAAGAAGTAAAATTGCCGACAACAATGCATGAAAGTGGCTTAGTAATGTTTGAAATTTTAGATTCAACAATGACAAAATTTGAGGTCTCATACGAAGGAACATTAGTTCAGTTTATATCAGAAATAATAACTTGCGTTACAATTGCAGGATTAATACTCTTGCTTTATAAAAAGAATAAAAATGTTATAAGGGGGAAGTAGTATGAAAAAACTTCGACAAATAATTTTCATTGTTGTTTTAATGGGAGGCTTGTTAGGATTAAGTATATACATTCTATTTTTGCAAGACCAAAAAACACTATCACTAGAAGAAAATAGAAATTTAGTGACTACAGATAGTTTGAATGATACTAATTTATTAGATGGTAGTTTTCAAAACACATTAGAAAGTGCATTAACTGATCAATTTGTATTTAGAAATCATCTTGTTACATTAAAAAAACAAAGTGATTTACAGTTTACAGTATTCTTTACAGGAGAAGGTGAAAGCTCTAAGCTGACAGAATTTACTGGAACGGGGAAATATCAAATTGGTGTAAGTAATTATTTGATTTATGCAGCATTGCAATATGATCAAAATGTGGCAGAAAAGTATATTAGAAGAATTGAACAAATTAACGAACTAAGCAGAGATTACCCAGAGATCGACATGTTTATATATCGGCCTTTACAAGCTCATGAACTTGATATATTTGAAACAGAGACACCAGCGAGTCAAACTGAATATACCGAGTTGTTCTTAGAACATTCAGAAGTTCCTGTTTCTTT
>CAYJEY010000040.1:0-3254 GCA_964369385.1 uncultured Holdemania sp. | reverse complement strand
ATCATCATTGGAATTTTAGAGGAAGCTATCAAGGATACCTAGAAATGATGGCAATGATGGATCCAAATGCGCAAGTTTTAGAACCAACTAGTATTTCATGTAAAGATAATATTCAATTTTATGGTACTCACGCTAATGCAACAGGGCGAGTTTTAGGTGGTGATGAAATGTGTGTATACACATTTGATTACAACCCATATGAAGTATATGTTGATGGTGAAAAAATCGATGATGTAAATAATCCAAATACTTTTGCTGAGACGATGCAAGAGGGTGAGGATTATTGGTATAACGTTGCATATTCAACTTATGGAAGTTTAGCTCAATTTACGACAGGTGATGAAAATTTACCTAATATACTAGTAGTTGGAGATTCATACACTGCTCCAATTGCAGGCTTGATTGCTAGTCATCACAATAATTCTTATTTTGTAACAGGAACGGGTTACTTACAAAGTTATGGTACAAGATTTAATTATGATGAGTTTTTAGAAGAGCACGATATTGATAGAATTTTATATATGATAACTGCAGAAAATTATTTTTATGAAGATGAATGGGGAGAAATCTATAAAAACTTCGATATTATAAGAAACGAGGTGGAGTAATGCTGTTTAGTAGTTTTATTTTCTTATTTTTATTCTTGCCTGTTGTTTTTGTTTCATATTTTTTGATTAATCATCGAGGGTATAGAAATGTAGTTTTACTTGTTTTTTCATTGTTATTTTACGCATGGGGTGAGCCAAGTTATGTTATATTAATGATCCTAATGATTGCTATTAACTATGGAATTGCAATGTTTATGAATATTAGTAAGAATAAAAAAGCTTTATTAGTGCTTTCAATTATTGTGAATCTAGGGGTATTGGGGATATTTAAATATAGTACTTTTGTTGTTGAAAACATAAATGCATTATTTAATATCGAAACTGCAGCTCCTTCGATTGTGCTACCAATTGGAATTAGTTTTTACACTTTTCAAATTATGTCTTATATTTTTGATGTGTACTTAGAACGTGTAAAAGTTCAAAAAAATATACTTTATTTTGCATGCTATGTATCTTTATTCCCACAACTAATTGCAGGACCTATTGTGAGGTATATTGACATTGAGCACGATTTAATGAATCGAAAAGAAACTATAAATGATGTTCACTTGGGTTTAAGAAGATTCATTATTGGTTTAGGAAAAAAAGTAATTATTTCAAATAATGTTGCGATTATTGCCAATGCAGCATTTACAGCACCGATAGAAGAATTAAGTTCTGGTTTTGTTTGGATTGGAGCAATTGCCTTTACGCTTCAGATTTATTTTGATTTTAGCGGTTATAGTGATATGGCTATTGGGCTTGGAAGAGTATTCGGTTTTAAATTTTTAGAAAACTTCAATTATCCTTATATCTCAAAAAGTATTTCGGAGTTTTGGCGTAGATGGCACATTTCTTTGTCTTCTTGGTTTAGGGATTATGTTTATTTTCCTCTTGGAGGAAGTCGAGTTAAACCTTTGAGAATTATCTTTAACTTATTGGTAGTGTGGTCTTTAACTGGATTATGGCATGGGGCAAGTTGGAACTTTGTTTTTTGGGGAGTGTATTTCTTTGTGATTCTTGTACTTGAATGTTTCACCATTGTTAAGCACATTACTCAAATTCCTGTGATTAATCATGTTTATGCGCTACTTCTTATTGTAGTAGGGTGGATAATATTTAATGGGACATCAGTAGATCAAATTATATTTATGCTTAAGCGACTAATAGATATCGATCGTTCTATATTCACAATAATTGAAGATATGAATTATTATTATTTACTTCCGCATTTAATAGTTGGGATAGTATTCTCTTTGCCTATTGTTAAAGTGTTAAAACAAAAGTTTGAAGGAAAAGAATTTGCGGAGCTATTAGCAGATTTATTCTCAATTGTAGTCTTGATTATTTGTGTTATTTATTTAGTTAATGATACATATAATCCATTTATATATTTTAGATTTTAATTAAATATAGAAGAATACAGTCAATATGTATTCTTTCTTTTTTTTTGATGAAGATGTATAATAAAAAATATCTGTTAACATAGGGAAGGGTAGTTTGAATTTATGGGAATTATTAAAAATATGTGGAGAGAGTATCGTACTATCTTTTTAGTTATTACAATTTCAGTATTTAGTATTTTTGCAATATTTTTGTTTTTAGGAAAGCCGTATGTATTAAATGCCGACCAAACACTTCAATATACAATCTTTTATAAGGAATGGTTGGAATTAATTTTAGATTTTGTTAAAGGTGAAGGCTTGCCGATGTATTCTTGGAATAGTTTTTTAGGAAGTGATTTCTACTCTTTTGCTTCATACTATGTAACGGGGGATTTATTCCTTCCAATTTTGGCGGTAGCATCATTCTTTTTTGGATATAGTGGATTGGAGTATGCACTTTTATTTGAGACTATAGCATGTATTTATATTAGTGCAATCACAATGAATATGTATTTAAAAGAGTTTGGTATAAATACCAAAAATAATAGAAACTTTATTGCGATTGTTTATGCACTTTCAGGATGGGCAATTTTATTTTATGGGCAATACATGTTCCATCGATTCTATGCGTTTCTTCCACTGTTGTTTATGGGAGTTGAAGTATTTATAAATAAGAAAAAAAGTGCTTTATTTATAGTATCCGTGACCTTGTTGTTTTGGCAGAGTTACTATTTTATGTTTCCGACAACTTTATTTTTACTGATTTACGGCATATTTACTACTTGTAATCGAAGGTATCAGTGGCAGAGTATCTTAAAAATTGCAGTTCCATTAATCGGTAGATATATTATAGGATTAATGATTAGCGCAATTATTACTTTTCCTGCATTTATTTATCTGTTAAGTAATCCTAGAATTGGAGCTGAATCAAGTGGTTTGTTTTGGCAGGTTCAAACTTATTTAGGGTTTATTATGAATTTAGTGATTTCACCTTTTCCAGTTTATACTGAGTATCTAAATCTATTTTACGCAGGTACTAATGGACATGAATACTGGTACTCTTTACTTATTGGAATTGTACCATTAATAGCTGCAATGAGTATTCTGTTTAAAAAGAAGTACCTTTCGTATACAATAACTATTATAGGTTTAGTCTTAATTTTATGCGTTAAACCATTTTCATCAGTTATGCATGGTTTTTCTGAACCTTCGATAAGATGGTCATTTCTACTAGTCTTCTTTTTGCTTCTAACAGCAGCTAAAGGACTTGAAGTAAATGATA
>CAYJEY010000039.1:0-6215 GCA_964369385.1 uncultured Holdemania sp. | reverse complement strand
TACACCTTTAAACTTCTCTACAAAAGCAGAAATCTTCTGAAATACTGATTGCTTCTTAGTTCGATAGTTAGGATTTAATGGACTCATTTTTGGGAGTATCGAATTCAATTCTGTTCCATTCTCTGTAGCATATTCACGTTTTAATGACGATTGAATATAGCGTTTAGCTTCTTCAACATTCAACTCTTCGGCTTCAATCAACTCCTGTGCTTCTCTTGCTTGTTCTTTTTGAGCAAACAGAAAGAACGCGTCTATAATATTAGCCTTATTTTCAATCTTATCTAAATCAGTTTGATTGATGAAGTCAACGATAAGGCTTTCTTTCGCACGATTGCCAACGCTTGAGCGAATGATACGACGAATATCTTCCACAAGACTTGCCTTATCTTTGCTTTGTTTATTCTTTTCAAAGATTAGCTCCAAGATATAGTCCAGATTGATCTCCTGTGATTTTAATAAATCTACTTCAAACACAACATCATCCCAGTCGATAGAAGATGCTTCTTTTTCTTCATTTTGCTTCTGTCTTCTCAACCAGTCACGGATGTCATTATAAGTAGAACGATAGTCTTGAATAATACGCTCTGATGGAACTTCGATTTGTTTCATTGCTTCAATATCTTCATCTGTTAAGTAATGCGTATTTTTGAATTCTTCAACTGCTTTTGGATCATTAAAGTCAACTGTCTGCAGTGCACTTAAACTTGAGAACTCATCATAGTTTTGTAATATATTTTCAACTTTTAAGTATTCTCCAAACAATTTAGCAAAATCTTTTTTATCTTTTTCAGTAATGATTTGATCAATGTCAGGGAAGCGATCATTTAATTCTTTAACAACATCGACATATCCCCTTCTTGCCTCCCCTGTTAAAATATCAGAGAATCCTTCCATGTATTCTTTATAGCTTTTTTCAAGAACTACATTTTTTGTGTTACTGTTTCCAAATAATGTAATAGCATCAATTGTAGGTTTTTCTAAGTCCCTGAAAGTTACAATGTTTCCGAATGTTTTTGTCGTATCATAAATACGATTTGTTCTTGAGAACGCTTGGATCAATCCATGATATCTTAGATTCTTATCTACAAATAATGTGTTAAGTGTAGGCGCATCAAAACCAGTGAGAAACATCCCTACAACAATAAGTAAATCAACCTCTTGTTTTTTAACACGATTTGATAGGTCTCTATAATAATTTTGGAATTCTTTGCTATCAACGCCAAAGTTTGTTTTGAACATGGCATTGTATTCATTAATTGCATGAGTAAGGAATTCTTTTGCACTACTATCCATTGCTGTGACTTCAAATGATTCATCAACAATTTCTCCAACTGCATTTTGTTCTTCATTTGCAGCAAATGAGAATATCGTTGCAATCTTTAACTTCTTTTCACTGTCTTTTTGCAAATTAGACAAGCACTCATAATAGAGTTTAGCAGCTTCAACACTACTCACTGCAAACATTGCATTAAAGCCTTTTGCTCCAATATGCGAACGGTGTGTTTTAGTTCGGAAGTTATTTAATATATATTGTGATATCTCCTGGATACGCATTGGATGCAGAAGTGCTTCTTTTGTTTCAGCAGCACTCAATTTCTTATCATCCATTTCCATCTCAATTTGCTTAAACATAGGTCGAACATCATTGTAATCCACCTTAAATTTAAGTACTTTCTCATCACGAATTGCATCTGTAATTACGTAAGAATGTAGCTCTGATCCAAACACTGATAATGTCGTCTCTGAACCAAGTGCATTTTCAGGAAATATAGGTGTCCCCGTAAATCCAAACTGATAGTATTTCTTGAATTTTTTATGAATATTTTTTTGTGCTTCACCAAACTGTGAGCGATGAGCCTCATCAAAGATAAACACAACTTGCTTATCATAGATAGGTAAATCAGCTTCACCTTTGATCAAGTTATTTAATTTCTGTATTGTGGTAACTATAATTTTGTTATCATCTTTTTCTATGTTATCTTTTAGGCCCACTGTGCTATCGGATCCATTAACACTATTCGGCGAAAAACGTTGGTATTCTTTCATTGTTTGATAGTCTAAATCTTTTCTGTCTACCACAAAGAATACTTTATCTATGAACTCAAGTTCAGTAGCTAAACGAGCGGCTTTAAAGCTTGTTAAAGTCTTCCCAGAGCCAGTTGTATGCCAGATGTATCCACCAGCTTCAGGCGTTCTCCACTTCTTTGCATTGTATGAGCTTGTGATTTTCCATAAGATTCGCTCTGTTGCAGCAATCTGATATGGTCTCATGATTAACAATGTATTACTTGAGTCAAATACTGAGAAATGTAAAAGAATTTTTAACAAGGTATTCTTTTGAAAGAATGTAGCTGTGAAATCTTTTAAGTCCTTGATTAAACTATTGTCAGACTTAGCCCAGTTCATTGTAAAATCAAAACTATTTTTATCACGTTTTGTTGTATTAGCAAAATATCTACTATCAGTACCATTGGAGATAACAAAGATTTGAAGATATTTATATAGAGAGTTAGTTGAATTAAAACTCTCTTTACTATATCGATTCAATTGATTAAATGCTTCACGAATTGCAACTCCACGCTTCTTTAATTCTACTTGAACTAAAGGTAGTCCGTTGACTAAAATCGTAACATCATATCGATTTGCTTGAGAACCAGTTTGTTCAAACTGAGAAATAACTTGTAGTTTATTTCGAGTAATATTTGTCTTATCTACCAAATAGATATTTTGAATATGTCCATCATCAAAAACGAAATCATAAACATAATCATCATGAAGCTTTCTGATTCTTTCGATATGATTATCACTTGGTTTATCTAAATACTCCTCACAGAATCTCTTCCATTCCACCTCTGTAAATGTCATATTATTTAGTGTTTGGATATGCGCTCGAACATTTGAAAACATATCTGCTTGAATTTTAATATTCTTTGCATATTCATAACCTTGATTCACTAAATCACTAATCAATTCACGTTCTAAATCAGCTTCGGTTTGATAACCCAAGCCTTGTTGATCTATCTTCGTATACTTATCTAATACTATGAATTTATTTAATTCAGCAATTGGTTTAAAGTTTGTCATTTACTTCCCCCCTTATTCTACTTCATTTGTACTTCTCTTTTATATACTTTGCTATATTATCAAAATCATTATAGATTGTTGAACCATTAATGCCTAATAAATCCAATTGTTGATTTATCTTATTTTTGTCTTGTATTTTTATTACAACATCTGTCTCTATATTTTGTCTAAATATTATTTGGCTATCTACAGATGAGTATGAATAAAGCTGATAAACCAACAACCCCTGTTGAGATTTAAGCCGTGAAAATATTTCTGGTGGTGTATAAACAAATACGAGACCACATTTAAAAACTACTCCGCGATTTTTTTCAAATACTAAGTTCACAAAATATTGACGCAGCAGCAACATGTATAATTCAGCAGCATTTTTAAATTTCGAACCCTTTGCAATATTATCGTCATTCTCATAAACATTCTGCGATAATAAGTTAAGACTACTATAAATTTCTTCAGCTACACCATTATCCAGTTGATTTTGTAGCTGAAGAAGATCAAAATTCACTTCAGATTTTACAACACCTTCGCTTCTAAATCTCTGAACGTGTTTATGTTGAACAAATGCTGCAGACATAAAACTATAGTTCCATAAACTGAAATTTTCTATTAACTCAGAAAGCAATTCTGTGATTTTACTATCATTTTTTCTAAAGTACATATCCAGTTTGCTTACCATAGATTTATACAATTTTTCATTTCCATAGATATCAGATAACATAAAGTTTTCATTATTAGTTATTAAGTCTGAAATGTTAATAATTCGGTCTTTTTTTATTAAGTGAATATATCCACTTTTACTTTTTGATTGTTGAGAAGCAAAAAATAATGAGACTAAGGGTGAATATGAAAAATCTAACAAGTTAGTTGGAATTCCATGATGTTGACAAAAGGCAGAAAAATGATTAAGCTCATGGGAACTTAAATTCATTATAGTTTTGCTTTTAAATTCATTTTGCATACTAATTGCATCATAATTTACATTTCTATTTAATCGAAACCAAGAAGCTATTCTGTCGTTATATTCTTCAGCCTCGCCTCTGAAAATATAGTCACGGAGCCCCTTTGTCTCTATGTATTTAAAGAAAGTCGATAATGATTTTACAACGTAATCCTTTTTGTCCTCTATCATTTAATCTCCCTTTCTTTCCAATATCTTAAATGTTAACAACTTATCCCTATAATACTCGTACTGCTGTTGTCTTGCCTTAATTTCAGCAGGTAGACCGTTTGTGATGTCATTGCAAACGGTGTCAAAATGATCGAGGATATTAACTATGCGTTGTTGCTCGGCAAGAGGCGGAAGTTTTACTTCAATTTTTTTCAATACATCTACAGATGCGACGTTTTTTATTGCACCTCCTCGAGCATTGTCATTCATTTGCTTTGCGATTGTACTCTCAAAACAGTATTTTAAATACTTAACATCAACATTTTCTCTGGCTGTTAATTTCAATAGAGCTTGATTAATTATTCCTCTTGGTGCAGACGCTGGAATTATTGCAATTCTACCCATAGTACCAGAACAACTCATTATCAGGTCATATGGCGCTACTTCAAAACGTTTTAACTCTCGGAATTTTTCTTCGGAAACATAATATCTAAAATCAAATTTGCTATATATTGCATGTTGCTGTTCATAAACAGCAAAGCCATCGTTTTTAAAACACTCTTTTTTTAATGCGCCACCAAATGGCCCTCTAACAAATTTGCATAGCTCGCCTAACGGTCTACTGGAAAAGTCATTACTCTCTAACAAACTATCCCTATAATACTCATACTGTTTCTTCCTTGCTGTAAGCTCTGCTGTAAGCTCTGCTGTAAGCTCTGCTGTAAGCTCTGAAAAAGTGTCTAAAATACGAACAATTTCTTCTTGTACTGGTAATGGTGGGAGAGGGATTTGGAAATTTTCGATACTTGAAATATGGACATGTGGTACACCGCTTCCTTTTTTTGTGCCATATATTTTTTCCTGAATACTTAACAAAAAATGATATATATATCTTGTGCAAGTTTTAACTTTTCCTTTTATTGAAAAAGCATCATTTACAAATATGGGCTCATTCCAATATTGAACATATCCTGCACCTGCACCACTTCCTGCAACAGTTATAGTTTCACCTGTTCGATTGTTAATGTCACAATAAAATGATGGCTCTCTACCACCAGATATAACTGGAACATTGCCTTTGGATAAGGAGCTTTTTGTTGCAGAAGTTCCACGTTTCATTTCAGTGCATTCTTTAAGTGCAAAATACTTCACCCCATCAGGACAATATTCTTCAATAAGTTCTTCTAACCTACTCATAATTATTCTCCCTCAATCTCAGAAACAATTTTATCAATCTCATCTCTCAGTACATTGATTTTTGCTACTGTTTCTTTAATCTCTGCATTAAGTACATTGATATCAATTACTTCTCTTGTGTCTTTTGCTTCAACATAAGAACTTACTGAAAGGTTATAATTCTCTTCTGCAATCTTATCCATATCAACCATTTTACAAACGTGATCAATATCTTCTTTATCTATAAATACTTTAAGAATGTTTTCAATGTGATCCTCTGTTAACACATTATTATTTGTCTCTTTCTTAAAGAACTCTTCCCCACTTGCATCAATGAATTGAGTTTTGTTGTTTTCTTTGTGTTTTGACAGCACAAGAATATTTACAGCAATCGAAGTTCCATAGAACAAATTAGGTGCGAGTGAAATTACTGTTTCTACATAATTATTATCAATTAGATATTTTCTAATTTTTTGTTCAGCACCACCACGATAAAAGATACCAGGGAAACATACAATTGCAGCACGTCCTCTGCTTGATAAATAACTAAGCGTATGTAAAACGAAAGCAAAATCTGCTTTAGACTTAGGCGCAAGCACACCTGCTGGAGCAAAGCGTTCATCATTGATTAATGTTGGATCATCGCTACCAATCCAATTAATTGAGTATGGAGGATTAGATACAATCGCATCAAATGGTTTATCTCCTCCAAATTCAGGATTAATTAATGTATTCCCAAGAGCAATATTGAACTTATCATAGTTGATATTATGTAAGAACATATTCATCCTCGCTAAGTTATATGTTGTATGATTAATCTCTTGACCAAAAAAACCATCTTCAATGA
>CAYJEY010000038.1:3694-6408 GCA_964369385.1 uncultured Holdemania sp. | reverse complement strand
TAATAAACCATTGGATATGATAGAGTTAAAGTATTTCAAAAAGAAACTTATGAAGTTGTTAATAGGATATAATTTACTTATTTTTTTACTAATGGGAGTACAGCTTGAGTATTTAGCAGTGCTAATTTGTACTTGTATCATACTTTCTGCAGTACTAGTTACATTAGAAACTATAAGAGTAAGTATTGAAATTAAGAAAAATAATGATTAGTGCCGTAGATCTGACGCGTATAAGTATCCAAGCTTACCAATAAAAGTGTTTCAACTTTTGTTATTGTAACTGGGTACTTTTTCATTATAGCAAGTATAGTTAATTTTTCAGAAGTTTCGTGTTTAGTAAGTAGATTTTGTGCGATTAAAAAATCGCACTTTTTTATTGCACAAAATGATAATACTGTGTAAAAATTGATTTTGACTGAAAATGTAATGGAGAGATTAATAATGCTAAAATATCCACTTAAGAAATTTCTAAAATATTGTAAAAAAACGTATCAAGTAGAGAAGTTATTAAAAGGACTGACAGATACAAGAAAAGGTGCAATGTTTAAGACATCAGAGATAGTAATTCCAGTTCTTTTAGGATTTTTATTTAGGATTGATAGTTTCAATGAGTTGAATTACATGTTAAAAGATAAACGCTTCAAACAGTTAATTCATCCAACAATGAGAACTGCACAAATTGATGCAACAATAAATACTTTAAAGAGAATAGATAATTCAGTGTTATCTAAAATGCTAGGAAGCATAGTCAAAAAAAGTGTAAGAAATAAGGCATATAGAGATGGAACAATTGATGGATATGTTGTTGCAGCAGTTGATGGGACAAAATTATTTGGTAGTACAAATAAGTCATGTGAGCATTGTCTAAGTAGTTCTTTAAAGAATGGAAAAACATATTATTCACATTATGCGAGCTTTATGTATTTGGTAGGAGAAGGAGCACGTCAAGTATTAGATTTTGAGCTGTACAATGGAATGCAGAAAAGTAAAGAAAAAGATGAAGGAGAAATAAAAGCATCAAAAAGACTTTTAGAAAAGGTAAATAAGAAACACAAGGGGTTAGTGGATGTCATTGTATATGATGGCTATGGGAGTAAAGTTGAATGGATTAATGAATGTACTAAGAAAGGAATCGAAGTCATATTCAAAGTGGGAAAACATAAAGAAAGAGCAATAAAAGAAGTAAAAGCAAGGACCAATAAAAGTGAGAGTATTGAAGAATGGTTTGATGCAAAAAAGGAAGTGGAAGTTAAAGTGTATGAAGGTGAGTTCGAACTTGATGGAGTAGAGAAGAAATTAAGATATATTAAATTCGAAGAAAAATACACAAAAACAAATAGAAGAAAGCAAATGTTAATAGCAACAACAGGAGAAGACATCAATGTAAAAACATTATACAAGATGATGAAAGCAAGATGGGAAATAGAAAATAGTTTGTTTCATAAGAGTAAAACTTATTTAGGTTTAGATCATTGTTATGTGCATAATAGAAATGCAATGGAAGCAATTATTTATTTAATGTGTATTTCAGAGAATTTAATGCAATTGTATTTGTATCAAAAATTACAAGTTGTAAAACAATATAAAATTCCAACAAAACAAGTAATTGAATTGATGAAGGTTGAGTGGAATCGAATAGCGAAGAATCAGGAATATTTAATTAATACAACATAATGAAAAAATAAATTTAAGCTGATGAAGTTTTTGGGGGAAAGGGGGAAGTCTATGCTTAACTGAAAGAATGTGAGAAAAATAAGGGAGAAGCAAGGGAATCGGAGTATTAGAATTACAAATTTTATGATAAAATAAAACAAAGCAGAAAATGCTGTATTATAAGTACATAAATCGAGTTCAAAATCATGAAATATAAATTTTTTTTGGCGACTTATTAATTAATATTGACGTGGATAATACAGCAAATACGCTATCAGCATAGCAGAATTTTTAAAGAAAACTATACTTATACTAATAAACTAGAGTCTACAAATGAGCAAAGTGAGTTACTCAAGGATAATTGAATTGGACTTTATGAAATGATATTTTTCGCACCCGACATCGATTAGTATATTATTTGTGTTTATGATAATATCAGTGTTTTGTTGGGATACATGATTAATGGATGTTATCATTTTTTATCATATTGCTCGTGGTCAATTAATGCTTTTTGTACGGTTAAATGATTATTAAGCTCATGTGGTCAATCATGAAAAAAAGCAACATTATTTTACTCACTAATGTTACTTAATTCATTCTACTGTTGTTTTTGGATTTAGACTTTACACAAAATTCTATACAAATAGAATTAGAAAAGAACTGTGAAGCACAATAATCAAATTATGGCTTTACAGTTCTTTTGGACGATTAGAGGACTATTATTTGACAAGATAATACTCAGTTATTAGTAGTTCATTATCATAATATAGATAGTTAAAGTCGATAGGGAACATATGAATTAATGTATTATCTTCAAGTAAAAAACCGAACTCTACAATTTTGCTAATATTTAAATCTTCCTCTATATCGTTAATCTTTGTTGACGTCAAAATTGCATTATAGGCAATCATATTTTCAATAGTGTACACGTCTTTTAATTTTATTATACTATTTAAAGTATTTTCAGTAACACTTTTGCTTTCAAGTAAATATGAAAATGCTTCTTGACCATAGTATTCTTCATAACTACCAGATAAATTCATTATGCTACCAGTATCTGG
>CAYJEY010000038.1:0-3684 GCA_964369385.1 uncultured Holdemania sp. | reverse complement strand
TGGAAATTTAGTGGTGGATGTAAATATTCCATCATCAAAGACTCTAACCGTACTGTTATCAGTTTCCCAAATTGTACCATTTAGCATGAAATTTTTGTTACTTGAACATGCAGTTGTCAACAGAATAATAGAAATTATAAAGATATTTACCACTTTTTTCATATATGAAAACCTCCTTTTCGTGAAAAATGTAATAATCAATAATTAGAAGGGCATGGTTTACCAATAGGATAAACAGTTCTAGTATTAAATGCGAGATTATTGATATGAGGATTGTAATAATTATTATTAGCGTCTTTGTATATATACCAATATTCTGGTGCCCCATCACTTCCGATAGCGTGCTGGAATATCTTACTAGTTATATTGCTAGAAGTTTCAAATCTACCATAAACTTCATAAGCTACATAGTTTTGGTTAAAACCTAGACCACATTTTCCAGAGATTAGTACATCTACAACTGGACCACGTGTAATGAGTGGTGTAGCTTCAACTGTAGTCGCTAGTGATAATGGTAGTAGTAAGAAGCCAATAGCAAGCAAACCTGTTATTATTTTTTTCATATGCTCTCCTTTCTATGAAATTCTTTTGTTATCAAAAGAATTTCCACTTTTTAATACAAAAAACCAAATCAGAACGTAAAGTCAGACATGTTTTTTTTCATGCTTTTATAATTTACATTTGAGGAAGAAGTTCTTAAGTAACTGTGTTATTTTTACTTTATTTTAAAATAAAATGGGTCTATCATATGATTACCTCCTTGTTTTCTATATCATATGTAAACTGTAGAATAAATGCTATAGGGGGAGGACAAAATACATGAATTTAAGGACAACTTACGATATAATTTCATTATTTTACGAATATATGTATAATTAAAGTAAATATCTATATTTGTATTAAAAATAATAGGAGGTAGCTATGAAAATTGCAATATGTGATGATCAAAGTCATGACTGTGAACTTGTACTCAACAATCTTCTTAAAATTGAAAAGCTACTTGCTTGTTCTTTTAAAATAGCGCAATTCTATAATGGAGAGGATCTACTTGAAGATTTAAAAGTAAATAAGTATGATGTTATTATTTTAGATATTTTGATGGGAGGAATAGATGGGATAGAAGTAGCGACAAGATTAAAAGTAAATAAAGTAGATTCATACATAATTTTTGTGTCTAGCTATGATGATAGGGTAAAAGAATTGTTTAAATTAAATGTAATTTCATTCATTGATAAGCCAGTAGAAATTAGTCAGTTAAAAGACGCTTTGCTTGATGTGCAGGGGCGAATCACTACGAAACCAAAGATATTTTTTAGCTATAAAAAAAATGGAATGAGTTATAAAGTGAATATTGAGGAGATTATTAAAATTGAAAGTCATAGGAATGTAGTAGAAATCCAAACAATCTCTTTTACAGATACATTCTACGGCACACTATTAGAAGTGTGGGGCTATTTAAGTAAGTATGAAAAGTTTATTATGCCTCAAAAGTCATTCATTTTTAATCTTAACTATGTTTTAATGAGAAAAAATGAGATTGAATTGAAAGCAAGTGGTCAAAATTATACAATTGGTAGAAAATATAAGGAAGATACTCTAGATAGATATATTAAATTTATAAAAGGAGGGACTCCGATATGATTTACTTTGAGATTCTAATCCTAATTGGCAGTGCGTTGCTTTCCATCTATGCACTTGATGTGGTATATTCTTCATTTTTCAAAAAAAATGATACATATACTTTCAAGTTCCAAATCATAATTAAAGCACTATTTGTGTTGACTTTTGTTTTACAATCCATGCTAATTTCCACAGGATATTTAATAGTTTCTGTAAATTTTTTACTATTCTTGCTTGTAGGTGTTTTCTACGATGCAGAAACCAAACATAAGATATCACTAATAATAGTTTGGCAACTTATTACTATTATAGTTGAAGTTCTAATTGTGTATTTAATTGTTTTTCTACTAAATATTTCAGTGACGAATTTTCAGCAAAGCTTTCATGAAAGATTAATTGCAAATATACTTGTTTATATGAGTTTAGTGGTACTTGCGATAAGTTTAAAACATAAGAAATATAAAAATAAACCAATGGCGCAATTGTTACATGTCAATTCATTTTTTATTATGATTACACCTCTTCTTAGTATCATTATATTTCTATGTTTAGTTTATCTTACAGCTAATGCTACTAGAACTTCACAGTCGTTTGTTACTATTATTGCTGTGTGTCTTATCGCCATGAATATTTTTAGCTTTTATTTTATTGAGAAAGCAAATGAGAGCAGAGAGTTACGGATGAAGAATGAGATTTTAACTGCGAAATCGATATACTATTTAGAAACTGAAAAAGCATTAATTAAAAATTTAGATAATATTCGAAAGCTACAGCATGATTTGAAATATAAATTTTTATTTATAAAAACTAGAATTGATGAAAATACACCAATAGCACTTAATGAAATTTCAGAGTATGTAAATAATATTTTAGGACATGCTTTAAGTGATCAAAAAAAAGATTTTACTAGAAATAATAGTCTAAATCAGTTATTGAATTTAAAAGAAAAGATGGCAAATGATTTTGGAATTAATACTGAGTTTAAAGTGATGGTAAGTGAAAATTTAGAGATTAATATGGAAATGTTGTACATAGTATTAGGAAATCTAATCGATAATGCACTTGAACATTACGATGATCGCGATTCACTGTTAAAAAAAGTAGAAGTAATAATGGTTGAAGAAGAAGGAAATGTGTTAATTGAGATTAGAAATCCATTTTCAAAACAATTTGAAATAGTAGATGGCTTGCCAAAAACCACGAATAGAAACAAAGTGAATCATGGTTGGGGACTGAAGAGTGTAGATGAAATAGTGAAACGGGAATGCGGATGTTTCAAGTGGGAATTTGAAGAACATATATTTTTTGTGCAAGTTTTATTGTTTAAAAGATGAGATATTATTGCTATGTTTAAATTATTTAGCTATTTTTGGATTTAGTTTTAAAAAGATTATGTATATGTTGTTGAGGAATGCATATAAAAAGTTACTGAAAATTGATACAGAGTGTATTTTGTCCTTTATTTTAGGTGTTTTGTCCTTAAATTATAGAAATTTACTTGTTTTACAATGTATCATAATAACAAAGGAGGAGTTACTATGAAACAATTTTTAAATAAATATTCAAGATTTATAGTTTCTATTGCAGTTTTTTTTACATCAGTGAGCGTAAATAATGCATGCGCAATAATCATTTACCAACCTAAGTTACCGAAATCAGCGGCAAAGTATCGAAAATTCTAATATGCTTGATGAGATTGTTTCTTACATCACAGATGGTGTAATAAAAAAAGGCGGAGACTATGATAAAGATGTGATTAGCTATGGGATACACTCGATGCTAATGTACATTATTATTTTTTCATCATTATTAATTCTTTCATCTCTTTTTGGATATTTGCTTGAATGTGTTTTATTTTTAATTATTTATTCGCCTTTACGGATGTATGCTGGAGGCTATCACAGTACAAGCAGGGTTTACTGTTATTTTGCATCGACTATTATAATCCTTTTTTTGATATGGATATCGCTGTTTGTATTTGAGCACAGTTTACAACGGATTGTCTTAGGTATGACAATTCTATCGGAAGTAGTTATGTGTAAATATGCACCTATAGGAACAATT
>CAYJEY010000037.1:4500-6903 GCA_964369385.1 uncultured Holdemania sp. | reverse complement strand
AGTAGATGCGTTTTATTTTATTAGTAATTATCATGGAAGTGTGCAAAATGCAAGCAATCCGCAATATCATCAATTTTTCGAAGTAGATCACCAATTTTTAGAGAATCAAAACATCTTACCTAATTTGGAAATGATGACTGCAAATACCGTATTAATCAATGATAATGTAACAATGGATCAAGAGTACATAGCATTTTTAAGTGAAATAGAAAAATTTTATTTAGCACGAAGTACGAAGGCAGAGCAGATAATTTATAAGGGGAATCTGGAGAATTATAGTGATTTATTTTTCAATGATTCATTGTATATTGAGCATAGTCCTATTTATCTGTTAGATAGTGAATACCAGATGTTCAATGGTTTATTCAACCTTCAATTTTACTACGATGGTACACTAGAAGAAGCACAAGCATATCTTGATTCTAAGTTTGAAAAGATTGGACTGATTGAACCTTATCGGTTAAGTTCAATGGAGGAGCTATATAATAATTTTCTTTTTAACTCACTTGCACGAAATTATAAAAGTCTACTAACAACACTACTTGTTGTACTGATTTACATTGTAGTTTCATATCAACACTTGAGTTTAAGCTATCGTGCAAATATGAGAAGAACTTATCTTGAGTTAGTAGATGGAAGCTTAATTCCAAGTATTATAAAACGAAATGGTATATTAAGTGTTTTTACAATCATTATGTATGCCATTGTATTTTTGAATTTATATGGATATCTTGATCCTATTTTCTTTTGGAATATCTTGATCATAACTTTAATCGAAATAGTTTTAAATATTGTGTTTTTAAGCAAAATCAAAATAAGTGGAGGAATAAAAAAATGAAAGTAGAAATTCGTGGATTATGTAAAAGCTATGGCAGATTACAATTATACAAAGATTTTAATTTAGTTATTAATGAATCAGCATTAACTTGTTTATATGGGAGTAGTGGTTGTGGGAAAACAACCTTATTAAATATCATTGGATTAATTGAAAGTTATGAAACTGGAGAAATTTACTATGATGGAGAAAAAAAAGTTAAGGCAAAAGATATTAGGACTCAACTTCGAAATCAAATAGGCTTTATATTTCAAAACTTTGGTTTAATTGAAAATCTTACTGTTTTGCAGAATATTAGAATCGTAAAGAAAAATCAAAAACTTAGTGAAGATAAAATTGATGCAGCATTAAAAGAATTCGGATTAGAAGGCTTTCTGCATCGCAAAGTATATGAGCTTTCTGGCGGGGAGCAACAAAGAGTAGCATTAGCAAACGTTTATTTGAAAAATGCTAGTTTAATATTAGCTGATGAACCTACAGCTTCATTGGATAAGGAAAACGCAAAAAAAGTTATGGATATTTTAAGAAGCTTTGCGGATGCAGGTAGAACAGTCATTATTGTTTCTCATGATAAAGAAGTAAGAGAATTTTGTGATTATAGTCATCTTCTTCAATAACGTATCACAACAAATATTAATATTATGCTTTAGTAATTTAAATCAACAATATATTTAAATACCTTTAAAATAAACGTTGGTATTTAATATAAGATTAACTGGTATTTAATCAGAGGGGGATAGTTATTAAACTATAAAATTATACAATTCCAAGATTAAAACTAATGAATTTGTTTGGTCGATTAGGAGATATGTAATATAGTTTCAACTAGTCAATTATAGAAACAAGAATTATCTGAAATTAAGAAAAGAGAGGAATAACACTATGAAAAAAATAGCTGCATTATTTCTACTAAGTTTAACATTATTTGTTGTGAGTGTATCTGCACATGGATCAAATTCATTTTATTATGTAGACACGGGGAAGATTTGGTATGGAGCAGATTGGTATAACGGAAGCCATGAAGAGATATTAACAGACTTTAGTTCTGTTGTGAATCCACCATTTTTAACAACAATATCTGTGAGTTCCAAATATGGCACTTTTACAAGAACAACTGTAAGAAGTTATCGTGTAAACGATATTGTTCCGACTGGAACACCTCATACGCACAGTCATTCCGTTAATTATAATAGACCAGTGATTTATTAATTGATATATTTTAAAATGGGGGTTGAAATGATCTTTCAATTCCCCATTTTATATAATTATTAAATAATGACTATGTGAAGTAAGGTTAAGTAGTGAAATTTATAAATACTGGATAATTTGTTTAACTTTAATGTACTGAAGTACGAACTGAGTAGAGGGGGGAGCTAATGAAAAAAGTCATATTACTAGTGAGTATCATTTTTGCCTTTTTTAGTTTTGCATTTTTTAAAGATAATCGTGGAAAGCAACAATTAAATGAAATTGGTTCACTTACTGAGTATGAAAATAATGAGTTGTATAGTAGTTCTTTTACGACTTTTGATATATCAGATGGTGATATGGAAATATTGATAGATGAA
>CAYJEY010000037.1:3682-4490 GCA_964369385.1 uncultured Holdemania sp. | reverse complement strand
TAGATGAACTCTATAAAATTGTTAGTGAATATCATGTTGGAGTAATGTATCAACCAAGCTATTCTTATTTAGATCATCATGTTTTTTTAGCAGGAAATCGTGAAATTGTGGATAATAAAATTCCTTACTTAAGTAGTAATACTAGTATAGTTGATTTTTTAGATAGGAACGAGACTAAATTTTATTCAACTGAAACACAAGACTCTATATATCTATTAAGTGAAGCAACATTAAATATTTATCCATTGAATCTAATACTAGATCCAAATGTTTGTGATAACCCATCTTTTACATTTTACTCAATATATTCTAATGAAATAGATGAACTTGAGAAGGCGGTAAGACATTTAAAATCCATTGAATTACCTGGAGTAATAGAGAGCGATGTAGGGGCAACCATGGTTGACTTTGAAGGTAAATCGATTAGTCAATCAATAGTATTAATGATACTAAGTATGGTATTGTTGTTTTGCCTATTACTCATAGAGAATCTAAATCAAGATAAACATATATTAATAAGAAAATTGCATGGACATCACCCGCTTAGAATTATCATGCATGTCAATGCTTATCTACTGTTGATCTCATTAGTAACAATAATTTCAAGTTATGTTATATTATTTCGCTTATATGAAATACAAATTGTTAATATGTCTAAGTTATTTATCAGTGATTTAGTTACGGTTGTTCTATTGGTAGCAATTGGCTTCTTTATCTTGATATTCATACTTGTACTTTTGATTGAAAAATATACAGTCACACGAAGGTTAGAAAAAACATGGATTTTATCAGAAAAACTGGTGTTTAT
>CAYJEY010000037.1:0-3672 GCA_964369385.1 uncultured Holdemania sp. | reverse complement strand
GAATATGGCTGTAGTTTCCATCTTATGGACTAGTGTGAGAAGTTTCGAATCTGTATGGAGTTCAACCACTTCATATTATTACAATAACGAAATGCTTACCTCATATGACGGCTATTATTATGTGGATTTATCACAAATTCCACCAAGTTATCAAGTAGAAAATTATAATGAAATGATTGATATGTTTGAAAGTTTGAATCATGAAGGTGTGATAGCACTTCCGACATATCGAGGTTCGTTGAGAGCTGATTCAGATGTTGAGACACATCAAGCAATAATGAGTAGTGAACCAAAAGCAATTATGTTTGATACAAATTATAATTTTATAAATGAGTTGAATTTGAAAGATATTAATGGAGATTCTATTCGTGCAGAAGAAGGTGATGAAGTAGCTATAGTAGATTCATCATTAGTAAGTCAAGATATTACAGAGCTTAGAATTCCGGATGAAAATATATACTTTGTAGATAACTTTAAAATAACATTTGCAGATCCTCAGTCATTTTATTATTTATATCGATACGTGAATAATCCAGCTCATATATTAATTTATAATAATAGAAGTGATATTTTTATTAGTTCAAGGAGATATATGATAAAAACAGATGAGCTAAATTTAAATCTTCAATTACCATTTGAATTTTCAGTAAGTAGTGTTAAAGAATACCATGAAAGACAGGCCAGTAGTTATGTAAGTGAAATTATAGTTGGAATTCAAGATCTTGTTATATTCACATTGACAATATTAAGCTTATGTTATTTATATACAAAACTCTATTATAGGATAAACAAAAGAGAGTGTGCGATAAGACATACGATGGGACAAAGTGTTTTTAGGATTCATAAAGAGTTGCTTATTTATTCGAGCATCAGTGTTTGTTCACTCGTTGTTTTGACAAATACATTATACAAACGTGAAGAATTAAAAATAATGATTAGTATTGGGATTATGATGATTATTCTAGGATTAGTACTAGTCAGTGTAAAAATTACACATAGCAGGAAGTATAAATAGGAGGAGTTAATATGTATATTTGTGAATGTAAAGAAATCAGTAAGCGATTTATGGTAAAGCAAATATTGAAGAACTTTAGCATGCAAGTGGAAAAGGAGAAAATAACGTGCATATCTGGTGTTTCTGGATCAGGAAAAACTACTCTGCTCAATATTATTGGGTGTCTTGAAAAAGTAGATAGTGGAAGTTTATATTTATTTGGTGACAAAGTAAATCCAAATTTAAAGGGGACTAGAAAACTACTCAGAGATCGAATAGGTTATCTTTTTCAAGATTATGCATTGTTAGATGATAAAACTGTAACTTATAATCTAAATATTGCGATGGAAGGTCATAAAATTGATAATAAGACAATGAAAATCAAAGAAGCATTAACGACAGTAGGATTAGAGGGATTTGAAAAAAGAGAAGTAAGAAGTTGTTCTGGTGGTGAGCAACAGCGCGTTGCAATTGCTAGATTGTTATTAAAGCCATGTGAGTTAATTTTAGCAGATGAGCCCACGGGGAGTTTGGATGATAAAAATAAAATAGAAGTATTTATGCTGTTAAAAAAATTAGTTGAACATGGAAAAACGGTAATCATAGTAACACATGATGAAGAAATAAAATCGATGTGTGATTTCATTATTAAGTTATAGACAATAGATGAAAAAGAATACTAATAATATCCTTTCTTCTTTGTATTTTTGCAGTCTTATTTGCATGAGATGTATTTTATACATACTTATAAAATTGATTTTTACCATCGATTATAGCAAGTGTTAGTGTAAAATAAAAATTGGAATGGAATAAATGATATTAAATAATGTAACTTAAAATTCACGATAAAATAGAAGAAAGCGTAGACTGCAGAAATTATACCTTATAATTGATGAAGAAAGGATGATATATTCTACTATTTGATGAGTAAATTAGAATATATTCAGGATAAAACATGAGTAAGATTATAACTTTAGTATTAATGATGTTTTTAGTTGGATGTAGTGAAAAAAGCGAAAGTAAAGAAGAATCCGTGGTAAATTTTAATGAGATAATGGCTGAATTCTATCTGACTCATGTTGCTAAAGAAATACCAGAAATAATAACGTTTGAAGAGCTTCTTCCTATTGATCCTGTAGAGTTATCTCTAACTTATTCCTATGTAACCCCGATGTTTACAATTACTTTTAAATCGAAAGAAGCAATAAGTGATTTTTTAGATTTAATAGAAGAAATAGAATTAGAGAAAATAACTAAGTATGGTTTTGGTGCTGGTGGGAGCATCGATATACTTATGGCATTACATGATGAAAATGGAGAGATATTTGTATTTATTGATTCTCATAATTTTGGAGGTATTGAAGTAATCGGAGGGATTCATTTTGAAGAGTACAATGGCTATGTTTTAGCTGAAAGCTCAAGTGGAGCATATGATGATGAGTCAAATACAACTATTTTGATGAGTGCTATTAGAACTTATTTAGGTAATGTGTTAATTGATTATAAGGATAATTACAACTTATTAATGCCGATACACGTTGAAACTAATGAAGTAGTTATTGAGGGGAGTGATAATGAGATTTTTCCAATTGATTCTACTAATCTGATAGATTTTGATTTCAAAGATTATGGATTAAGAGCTTATGAAAATGGTATTGAGATTGATGAGTTGCCAATGGATTTTGGATTGCACGAAGTTATCTTTGAAAATGAGTACGGAACATTCAAACTAAATTATCGATCTAAGTAATAATTATAAAAATTGTTTTACACGTAAAATATATATTAAGTGAGGTGGAGATATGAAAAAGTTTAGTTATTATCTTTATGATAGTTATGAAAGTACAGAGGTCATGAAATACTCTGATGATCCTCGCAATTTTTTGGATTCTAATGCTGACTCTGTGATAAATACTGTTATTAACACACCTCTAGGAGAGTGTAATTATAAATTGTTATGTAAAATGTATTCAGTAGAGTTAATTGATATATTGATTAGAGGTGGTTTAATAAGAAAGCATAATGATACTATTTATTTAGATAGTACAATCATATTTCAAGAAGATTTGAAAATACTAGAATCCTTTTCTCAGAAGTATATTTTGCATATGGCAGAAAAATTAGAGCAACACAAAAGCAAATTTCACGAAATTACAGCACAGTTCGATAACGGATTCAGTGTTAAAGTTAATTTATATCATATATTATGTGGATATATTTTTGATGGATCGGTTTTTGAATTTCTTAGAGAAAAGGAAATATTATCGACTTCAAGGCCGCATGAATCAGGTTTAGATTATTTAATTATTGGCTATGAACAAACAACAGAATTAGATGTTTTTTCAAAACAACTACTATGCTCTTATAATAGATTTACTGACAAAAATTGTGTGCTTCAATCATTTGGTGATGCTAATGGAAATAGGAAAGATTTTTTTCGTTTCTCAAAGCAACTAACACATAATACTGTTCCTTCTGATTTAGCAGATATTGAGTTAATATGGAAAAATACTATAAGCAAAGAAGGAAATAGTGTATTGTTTGATGAGGTAAAAAAAAGTATTATGGGGAATAAATGTAGTCCATTATATAACAAGTTATTAACAGAGTTTGGGTATATAAAAAAAAATTCAATATGTGTACCAGTATATAGCAGAAAGGATATAAAGATTATTAAT
>CAYJEY010000036.1:0-9332 GCA_964369385.1 uncultured Holdemania sp. | reverse complement strand
GTGTTGCCTCATTTCATACAGAACCAATGGAACATTTTGTAGAAATCAAAGATGAACGCGTTAATATTGCCATGGATTTATCTACTGCTACAGATTTTGTGATTGCCAACTATGTGGGATATGGAATGTTTACTCAATTTGAACATGCGGGATTGATGTTGCCACCTTCATTTAGTGGTATTCCATTAGATATAGGCTATTTGGCTTATAAAGTTAACCACAACAATATGTTTCTTCATTATTGGACAATTAACGACAAAGAAGAAATGCGCAAATTGATCGAATTGGGAGCAGATGGTTTGATTACTGATCGTCCCGATCTCATGTTTGAAGTATTAGAAGAGCTAGGTTATGAATAGAATGTGCTATTACAGTACATTCTTTTTTTATGAGAAAATATTGTTTAGTATGGAAAATTTTGATAAAATTTTGTTAAACATAACATATAAGCTTAAGATTTATATTATTTGAATAAACATATAAATATAGTAATTTTAAATGTGCTATTTGGCACATTCAATTATTCTAAACTGTTTGGTAAAATTAAATATAAATTAAGCGAGGAAAAGAAAAATGGCAATTTTTGATAAATCAAGTTTGAGTTCACGAGAAAATATAGAGATAAACTGCATCAAAATAAGTGCACTACCTACAACAATAGAAGACTTTATTAGTTTGCCGGGTACTGATTTAAAAGATCCTAATCAAGTTGTAGCATTGACGATTGTTGCACTTAGTATGTATCCAAAGGAGAAAAACATAGCTATTATAATGCTAGATTATTTACGAGGTCCAAGTCCTTTAAGCACTTATGAAAAACAGTTTCTAAAAGATCGATTTCGTGGCAAGGACTATTTGATTAATTCCTATTTTAAAGGGGCTACGCCTGAAAATAATTATCAAGCGCAATTACCATTAGAAATTCAAGTCGTGAAGACAACACATAGTGAAGATTTGCTACACGAAGGGTATTTACAGTTGTATGTAAAATCTGGTGGAGCAGATTCACTACGTGGTGTAAAACTTAGAAATAAGCCATCAACGGGGCAATGGTTTTTATGGGAGTATCATTTATTACCAGATATTCGTAAACCTGTAGCTGAAGATCCGTGGGCATAAAATTAGATCAGCGATAAAGTCGCTGATTTATTAGCTTATAAAAAGGGGCGAAGTAAAGCTTCATTACAGGAGGGATGTACATGAAGTTAAGGAGAATAATTTTAATAATCTTCACGATAATTTGTGTTATTTTTATTGCGTTTGAACACTATTTTCAGCAAGATTCATTAATTGTACCAAGCATAGATGAAGACTATGTGTCGATAATTGAGAATAATAGAAATGAAATACTTGTTACACAAAGTAACACTGCAACTTTGGAAAATTTTAGTGAAGGGGCCGACATTATAGTTTATGATATACAAGCCATCCCTCTCCTAAAGACAAATGAAGACTATTTTTTCCAACCACATTTGATTGAAACAGTAGTATTAGTGATTGATGAAACACAAGTGGATGTTTCAATCTCAAGTTTTAAAGAGGCAATGGATAGTAACTATGGTATTAACTTTGATTTAGGAAATCAAGTGGAAAAACAGATGTGGGAATTCCCAAAAACCCATCAAGTATTTACTTCGTTAGCGTTTGGACTGTATCAGGATTATGATGTAACTAATATTGTGGTAGATATTCATTCTTTACAAGAGCAAGGAAGGTTTTATTATAATGATGATAGCCAACCAATTTCAATAACGCTTGATTCTGTTGCAGTTAAGCGTGTGAGAAATAATGAACCTGTAGAAATTGTTGTGCCAAGTGATGGTACCTTGAGCTTTGTTAAAGGTATTTTTACAATGAATAACGATGAGATAAATGAAAATGAGCTTTTATTAGATTTACAGAACGCAGGGTATCGTACAGTATTGGATGATGTACAGGTTCAAGGTTATCCCAAGTTTGAATCTTATCAGAATGCATCATTTGTAGAAGATTTTGATTACTTCAATGAAGTTGCATCTTCAATTTCTAAGGTTATTCAACGGGATGCCTTTGAAACAGAAAGACTTGGTATGAATGATCCAAAAGAGCGAGTTGGATTTTATCTGGGATTGGTGTTTATCGTAATTTTGTATTTATTTGCATGCAGACAACGTGCTAGTAAAACACTTTTTTCAAGTTCTCTAATTTATATTATTATCATGCAGATGTTTTTTATTACCGTAGTTGCCTTTAAGTCAATTGTAAATCAAAATGAATTTTTAGAAGCATTGCTGATGTATTTTTATTATATTCCGATCATTATGATTCCTGCTTTATTGGTGCATATTGCAATTTATTCTGGACATACGAAAAAGAGTCAAAAACTTGAAAAAAGATACCGTATTTATTTGTGTGCGTGTATGTTACCACTTATCCTTGTCATGACGAATGATTTGCATGAAGGTGTATTTTTGATCAACGATTATCTAACGAATGACTTTGATTATAATTGGGGATATTATTTTGTAATGTTATGGATTCTTGTAAGTTTCATTTATGCAGTTAGCTTACTCATCTATAAAGGATTCAGATCACCGAAAAAATTAGCATTTCTATTGCCTATCATTACATTGTTGGTTGGTGTGATATATACGACTTTGTATGTATCGGAAGCTTTTTTGATAAGTGAGTTTCCAATGGGATTTGCAGTTACTTTTCTAGTTGTTTTATTTATCGAAGCATGTCTTAAATCACAGTTAATTCAAAATAATCATGGTTACAATCGTTTGTTTGAAAACTCAAGTATAGGGATGCAAATTGTAGATAAAAACAATCATGTTTTTGCTCAAACTTCTAACTTCCAAGACCAAGGAGAAGGATTTAAGCTTTGTAAGCACGAGATTTCAGGTGGCTTATTTTACTATTTTGAGGATCATCGCTCTTTAAATGCTTTGTTACAACGATTAAAAAATTCAAATAATGAACTTTTTGAAAACAATCAATTGATGCTAAGGCATAGTAAAATTGTAAGTGATTTAACAGGACTAGAGGCAGAAAGAGTAGCTTATTCCCATATTGATAATATATTGTATCAAGGAATTGATAAGATTGAGCAATTGCTAGAAGACTTAAGAGATTCAAAAAATCCAAAGTCTGTAGCTACACAAATCAATGTAATTGCATGTTCGATTAAAAGAGAATGTATGTTACTAATCAATAGTTTATATAAGGAAAATCAAGATATACAGAGTGCTTTACACTATTTAATAGAAATAAGTGAAATTATCATTCCTGTTAATTGTAAGGTTACATTTGGATGTACCATAGATAGTCCTTTATCTGTCAATAGATTCCTTGGCTTTTATCGTGTTTATTGTACAGCTATTGAAAGTATACTAAATCGAAAGACTCAAGATTTACTTGTGCAAATTTACGAGAGAAAAGGAAATATATTGTTTTCAATTAGTTCATATACAGCTTTATTTAATGATGAAGAAGTAAAACAAAAAGAGATAATTTGTGATGATTTAGGGCTTTCATTTGAACAAAAGAAATGGGAGGAATCGTACGTAGTTATTCTTTCATATAGTAAGGAGGGAATCCATGCTTGATTTATATTTTTATACAAGTGAGTACTTAATTCTGCTTTTTTTGATTGGACTTGTAATGTTCATCTTACAATGCATACATGTTGCCTCTCTTACATTTCGAAGTATGCAAAGGAGTAAAGTTCAAATATTAGGCGAAACTATTTTATTAAGCTACTATGGAGTATTTTCTTTTGTACCTATCCATGCGATTGTGAATCGTACTTATGGAATTGTAACATCGAGTGATATCAGTGTTTTTATGTTGCTTAGCGGTGTGCTTAGTTTTATTTATTTGATAATTGTACATATTAAACACAATCGTATGCATTTGATTAGTGCACTTGCGATAGCATTGCTGTTTCCTATAGTTGAACACTTAGCGTTTGGGTGGTATCTTAGATTTTATATTATTTCTTTATGTATCTTTTTATATCGTGTAGTATGCTTGGTGTATGAAGATTACATGTCACAAAAAAATAGGTTAACACCTTTCTCACTAAAGGAAGGTTTGAATACATTACCAATGGGAATTATGTTTTTTGATGAGGATGGTTATATTTATCTAATCAATCATCAAATGGAGAAAATTATTTCTCAGTACTTTACTCAAAATCAAAGGAATGGTAATTTATTTTGGAAAGATTTGATTAGTGCGAATGTGAGTAACTCACAGGTAGAGCAGAATCGAAATCATATACTACTGTATAGTAGTGATAAGACATGGGCATTTTCAAAGAAATATTTAACTAAAGATGCAAAAATTTATTATGAAGTACACGCGATAGATGTAACAGAGGAATTTCAAAGGAAGCAACAATTAGAAAACAATCAAAGTGTATTACTTGCACAAAAAGAAGAGATTGAGCGAATCATAGAGAAAGACAAAGAGTTGAGACGTCAACAAGAATATTCGCGTATTAGAACACAAGTACATGATGTAATGAGTCAAAGATTAAGTGCTCTTCAAAGAATTTTAAATAGTAGTGAAGAAAAAGATTATAAACAGTTAACTCCACTTTTAAATAACATAGTTACACAGATTAAAGATAAAGAAAATGGAAATCTTATTGATGTATATGAAGAACTTTGTCTCTATTTCAATAAAGCGGGCTTGCAAATTATTTTGATTGGAGAATTACCAAAAGATAACAAGGTAGCATCCCTGTTGCTGTCTGTCTTGCGTGAAGCTGCGGCAAATGCTACACGTCACGCGGGGGCAACAAAACTAAGTGTAGAAATTACACAACAAGAAGAAGTATATAGAATTGAAATCACAAATAATGGAACACGCCCTAAAAAAGGAATCGTGATGGGGAGTGGATTAAGTGGGATTATCAATCGTGTAGAAAATGCGGGTGGTATATTTCGGGTAGAAGTGATGCCACAATTTGCTTTGGTTATCACAGTGAAGGGGGAATAAAATGATAAAAGTAATGATAGTAGATGATCATAAGTCAGTGCTCGATGCATTTAGCAATGTGATTCATGAACAATCGGAATTAATCTTTGTAGGGAGTTCTACAAGTACGATGGCAGCCTTATCGATGATCGAAGAACTCAAACCTGATGTGATATTGAGTGATGTATGTGTAGAAGAAAATATGAGTGGAATTATGTTTTGCGAGCAAGTCAAACACACCTATCCACATATTCGTGTTATTCTCATGTCAGGATTTGATGAGATTTCCTACATACCTGGAGCAATACAGGCAAAGGCAGATGCATTTGTATCAAAATCAAGACCAATGAATGAGTTTATTCAAATGATTCACAAAACCATCGAGGGGAAAGGTAGTTTTCCAACTCCTGTGACTATCCCTACGGCTAATGGCGAGTCGCCTTTCACCGAGAGAGAGTTGGAGGTGTTGCGATTGTTATGTCAATCATATTCAAGGCAAGAAATCGCTGATGAGTTGAATATTGCAATGGGGACAGTAAAGCGGCATCTTGAGAATATGCTACTTAAGTCTGGATGCAAAAATTCAATGGAGCTAGTAGTATATGTCATTGGAAATGGGTGGATTTCAACGAAGTAGGATGTGCCATAAGGCACATTGTCTTTAAAAATGTGTTTTAGTATGATTGTAGTGTAGATAAGGCTTATTATGAAAAATAGTAAGATGGTGAGCGGAAATGAAAAAATGGATTACACTAATCACAACAATGTTTTTTGCAATAAGTTTAGTTGCTTGTGGTAGTAGCGAGGGGCTAAGCGGGAAGTACAATTTATCATCAGCAAATATGTTTGGAATCGAGATGAATTATGCTGATATAGTTGATGCAGGTATGACTGATAGTTCACTTGAATTTAAAGGTGATGGTATCGTTGAAATGGTCAACGAAGGTTATGGCATCGAGGCTAAAATTGATGAAGAAAAAGGCGTTATTCTCGATGAAATAAATGAATTAGAATTGAAATACGAAGTAGATGGCGATGTAATTACTTTGGTTGTCACTGAGGGTATGGAGATGAGTTACACGTTATCAACAAGCGAGCTTTGGAGTGAATATGAAAAGCAAGAGAGTACACTTGGAGATATGTTTGGGATGGAAGATGATGGATATGACGAACCAGCAATAGATGAGTTTGAATCTCCTACAGTATCAATTGAAATGGGCAGTGAATGGTATGGTATTATGTCTGTAATCTATGAAAATGGTACATATGATGAATATGATGTTTGGGCATTTGTAGGTGAAGATGTGAATGATATTCCATACTTTGAAATTTATGATACTTCAAGTTATGATGCAGCAGGTTTACTTGCATCTTATTATATCAATTTAGGAGTTGATTATTTTGAACCAATTTTAGGAGAAGAATCATTTGCCTTTGATGAAGTGCTTACAGAAGATGACTATGTGGGTTATTCAGCATATTTATATGAAGGGAGTATTTATCTAACAGATACAGGATATGTAGGAGATGATCCTGTTGAGATTACAATGAAATTCAGAGAATATGGAACAGCTTGGGATGAAGCATATGAAAGCTTACCACCAAGTTATGACCAGTACAAATCAGAGGTGTTAGGGCACTAAAATATTACTGAGGGGGTGCACTATGTTAGATGTACTACTTATGTTAAAAAGAACATCCTTTGGTGAAGGGTTAATACGCCTCTTAGATCAAAGCGAATTTGGGATAGTCAAAATTCAAACACAATATCAAAACATTGTGCAATACTCTCAACTAGAGCAACCACGGGTTATTTTATTTGAAGTACCACAAAGTGGATTTCCATCAGTGTATGGC
This sequence comes from uncultured Holdemania sp., assembly GCA_964369385.1. Classification (GTDB taxonomy): domain Bacteria; phylum Bacillota_I; class Bacilli_A; order Erysipelotrichales; family Erysipelotrichaceae; genus CALVGQ01. The sequence continues at coordinate 2,507 of CAYJEY010000036.1, read as the reverse complement.
TGTCTTCATCTTATTGATAAGATTAAACTAGTAAGTCCAGAATCAAAAATCTTATTGATGTGTTCAGAGTTTGATCAAGACGCAATTCAATCGACAATATATGCAAAGAAAAATAGCCGTGTAGATGATTTTGTGTTCTATGATACAAGTATTGAATATCTTAAGGCATCAATCAAATCTTTATGTTAACCCTTCAATTCAATTGAAGGGTTTTTAAATATAGTAAAGTAAAATGCTAGCTAGCCCAAATTGTTTAACATGATGTGCCAAGAGGCACATTCAAATGGAAGTACATGTTTGATAAACTACAATTAGATAATAGAATTTTGGAAAGGAATTGTAAAATGTCTGATCGAATCATTAAGTATCAGTGTCCAGCTTGTGGTGCACCATTAGTGTATAGTGCACAAGAACATGTATTGAAATGCAATTCATGTGATAGTGAATATCCGGAAGATGGCATTGCCCCAAAACAATCTCAGGTACAAAATCAGATCAATTGGAATGTAGCAGGATATGTAGAAAATCAGAATACAATAAAAGATAATCAAGGTTTTATTTGTAGTTCTTGCGGTGCTGAAGTAGTGAGTGATGAGCATACAGTAGCAACGGAGTGTATGTATTGTGGAAATCCTGTAGTCATGAGTGAAAACATAAGTGATATGGTAAGTCCAGATTTAATTATTCCTTTTAGTATTACAAAAGAGAAAGCACAAGGATTACTTCGTAACTTTTATAAAGGGAAAAAATTACTACCTGATGCATTCACTAATGGGAATCGAATTGAGAAGATTACTGGAGTTTATGTCCCTTTTTGGTTATTTGATTGCACAGGAGTTGCGGATATTAAATATAATGCAACACTTGTTAAAAGGTGGAGTGATGCAAACTTCAATTATACAAATACAAAATATTTTGAGATATTTCGCTCAGGTTCACTTGGTTTCAATAAAGTTCCAGTAGATGCATCATCCAAACTAGAAGATAACTATATGGATGGACTTGAACCTTATAACTTTAAAAAACTTGAAAAGTTTAGTTCTAAATATCTAGCAGGATACTTTGCAGATAAATTTGATGTAGGTGTAAATGAAAGCATTGAACGGGCAAATCAACGTGTAGAATCATCCATAGAAAGTGAATTTAGAAAAACAGTAAAAGGATATACTTCAGTATCACAAAAAAATTCATTCGTACAAGTTCATGGTGAATCAATAAACTATACGTTACTTCCAGTTTGGATGTTGAACACGAAATATGAAGATAAAATATATCAATTTGCAATTAATGGACAAACAGGACAAATTGCAGGAGAGTTGCCAATAGATAAGAAAAAACTATTTAAGTATCGAGTCATGATTACTTGTATTTCTACAGTTTTGATTACCTTAATCGCATCACAATTGTTATAGGAAGGTGGGAATCGGATAATGAAGTTAAGTGCCTTATTTATAGCTACAAATTTAATTGAATTTTCAGACCTAGCTTTATGGATAGGTATTGGCCTAGTTGGCGGACTACTAATCGCGTTTCTTATAAGTGGATCAATGATTTCATCAATGAATACAGCAAAAAGAAAAAGACAAGCAGATAGTTATATTCGACTAGGTTCACTTAAAATGAATCAACAGAATGAAATGTTTCTTTATGAAGAAACAAAAAGAACAGAAAAACCAAAAGAAAAAAATCAATCTAAATAAGAAAGAGAGGAGAATTGATTATGGGATTATTTGATAAAAAAGAATGTGATATTTGTGGTGCGAAGATAGGGTTATTAGGGAATCGGAAATTAGAAGATGGAAACATGTGTAAGGATTGTTCAAAGAAATTATCTCCACTGTTTTCAGATAGAAGAGAATCGACAGTAGAAGAGATACAACAACAGCTTGCGTATCGAGAACAAAATGAGCAAAATTTGAAATCATTTCAACCTACACGCTCGCTAGGTAAAGATAATGAAATTCGCATCGATGAGCGAACAGGTAATTTTATCTATTCCAAGAGAGATGATTGGCGTGATCATAATCCAGATTTGATATCATTGAATCAAGTTTTAAATGCTATCGTGGATATTCGTGAAGAGCAACAAGAAATATATCGCGATGATGAAGAAAGAACTAGCTATAATCCTCCACGCTATAGAACACTATATGAATTCTGGATGGATATTCAATTAGAAAGTCCTTACTTTGATGATATTCGGTATAGATTAGATGATTCATTTGAAGAAATAGAGAATCGATTTAGCCCAGAGTATCAGCGTTATGAGCAAATTGGTCATGCAATATGTGCTGCATTAGGTAGACCAATGCAACCAGGAATGTATCAACAGCAGCAACCAGGGATGTATCAACAACAGCAACCTGGAATGTGTCAGCAACAGCAACCAGGAATGTATCAACAGCAGCAACCAGGGATGTATCAACAACAGCAACCAGGGATGTATCAACAACAGCAACCAGGGATGTATCAACAACAGCAACCTGGAATGTGTCAGCAACAGCAAC
>CAYJEY010000035.1:0-9611 GCA_964369385.1 uncultured Holdemania sp. | reverse complement strand
TAAAGAAAGGAGTGTATGATCTTACGTTTGCAAGGTACGTTAATATCATACAAGAGAAGAAAATGTTTAAAATTTTTGGATTTGGAAAGAAAAAAGAAGAAAAAGTAGAATCATGTTGTTCAGGGGCAACTGGATGTTGTTCAGAAACTAAAGTAGAAGAGACAAGCTGTTGCTCAGGTACTCAAGAAGAGACAAGTTGTTGTTCAAGTGGACAAGAAGAGACAAGTTGTTGTTCAAGTGGACAAGAAGAGACAAGTTGTTGCTCAAGTGCACAAGAAGAAACAAGTTGTTGCTCAAGTGCACAAGAAGAAACAAGTTGTTGCTCAAGTGCACAAGAAGAAACAAGCTGCTGTTCAAATGAAGAAGTAGAAGAAGAAATGGCGATGTGTGAGTGTGGAAATATGTGCAAAGTATCTGATGTTGAAGCAAGCAAAAAAGCTACGCAAACAAGCATTGTTGTATTAGGTGCTTGTTGCAAAAAAAGTTCAGAATCATTTGAAAACGTGAAAAAAGCAGTAACTGATTTAAATCTTGGAGTAGAAGTTGTGAATATCGGTGATAATGTAGAGATTGCAAAGTATGGAGTGATGTCAACGCCAGCACTAGTAATAAATGGAAAAGTTATGACTTATGGTAAGTTAATTAAAGTAGAAGATGCAAAAGCATTAATCGCAAAAGCAGGGGTATAGTTTTATGGAAAAAGCAAGTGGTATTGGATTTTTTGAAAGATATTTAACTGTTTGGGTAATGATCTGTATGATCGCAGGGATTTTAATTGGACAGTTTTTACCTCAAATTCCTGAATTTCTAGGCACTTTGGAATTTGCGAATGTATCAATTCCAATTGCAATTTTAATTTGGTTAATGATCTATCCAATGATGTTAAAAGTTGATTTTCAAAGTGTAAAAAATGTTGGGAAAAATCCAAAAGGTTTATTTGTAACTTGGGTTGTGAATTGGTTAATCAAACCATTTACAATGTTTGGTATTGCTTATCTATTCTTTTATGTGATTTTCTCAAACTTGATTCCTGCGGATTTGGCTCGTGAATATCTAGCGGGGGCGGTGTTGCTTGGTGCTGCACCATGTACTGCAATGGTATTTGTATGGAGCCATCTTACAAAAGGTGATGCTGCTTATACTGTAGTTCAAGTTGCAACGAATGACTTAATTATCCTAGTTGGGTTTACACCGATTGTAGCGTTTTTACTTGGTGTAACAGGAATTGAAGTACCTTGGGATACACTTATTTTGTCGGTAGTGTTATTTGTAGTTGTACCTCTTGTAGGTGGTGTCGTTACACGACAAATGATTGTTAAGAGTAAAGGATTAGAATATTTGGAACAAAAGTTTATTCCTAAATTTAGTAGTGTAACAATTATTGGTTTATTATTAACACTCACAATTATTTTCTCTACGCAAGGTGAGGTTATCGTGGAGAATCCATTGCATATTGTATTAATTGCAATTCCATTGATTATTCAAACGATTTTAATCTTTATGATTGCATACTTAGCTTCTAAAGTATTAAAACTACCTCATCATGTTGCTGCACCAGCAGGGATGATTGGGGCTTCAAACTTCTTTGAACTTGCAGTAGCAGTGGCTATTTCGTTATATGGGACAGATTCTCCAGTAGCGCTTGCGACAATCGTAGGGGTTCTAGTTGAAGTTCCGGTGATGTTGATGTTGGTGAAGTTTGCCAATAACACAAGGCATTGGTTTAAAAGCAGATAAAAAAAGAAACTATTTAGTGTTTGTATCTACACTGAATAGTTTCTTTTTAATATTTATTTTTGGTATGCACCGATGATTTCAAAGACATAACATACATGGAAATCATGATCTGGATAAGATTTGTCGATGACTGTTTGGTCAATGAATTGATCAGCTTTAAGTTCGTATTGATGTAATTTTTTTAACGTGAGTACTAATTGAGCTTGTTCAATAATCGGAGTTTGATCAAGATCAACTGTGGTGAAATTACAACGAGCTAACTTATCTTCACTTCTTCCACTTGCGCTACCTAAGTAGCTTAATTCCTTACGATAACTTTCAGTGAGGAAGGCGAGTGATGCGAAGTTAGTTTGGTTAATAAGTGAGAATGTGTGACGTTGGGGACGTACGTATACACTAACTACCGGCTTATTCCAGAGCCATCCCATTTGAACCCAGTTGACTGTCATTGCATTGACTTTATTTATGTCCTGAAGTGTTAGAAGTGGCCATTCCATGTGAATTTTGTGAATTAAATTTTGATTTAACTCTTCGATGTTAATTTTCTTCATATCTGTTCCTCCTACAATTATATTGTATTCCATATAAAACAATATGCCAAATAAAATGAATTATGATATGATAATTTCAGTTGAGGTGGCATGATGAGAGAGATTGAAGTAAGTCAAGTAGGGGCAGTAGTAAGTAAACTTTGTGGGGAAATATCATTTGTGTATCCAGCTGATATTTTAAATGGATTAAAAGCAGCACAAGGGAGTGAGCAGCTACCAAGAGCTAAGGAAGCCTTGCAAATATTGATGGATAATGCAAGCATTGCACAAGATAAACATATTCCGATTTGCCAAGATACAGGAATGGTTGTTGTGTGGTTAGAAGTTGGACAAGATGTACATTTTGTGGGTGGAAGTTTACACGACGCGATTCAAACAGGGGTAGCAAGTGCCTACCATGAGCAGTATCTGCGAATGAGTGTTGTGGATGATGCATTGTTTACTCGCAAGAATACCTTAAACAATACACCTGCTGTGATATATACAAATATCGTAGAAGGAAATCAAGTGAAAATCGAGGTAGCAGCAAAGGGGTTTGGCTCTGAAAATATGTCACAAATAAAAATGTGTAAGCCTGCTGAAGGAAGGCAAGGAGTGATTGATTTTGTCTTGAATACAATCCAACTTGCTGGGGCGAATGCATGTCCACCAATGGTTGTGGGTGTAGGAATTGGTGGGACATTTGATTATGCTGCTGTTTTAGCAAAACGAGCGCTTTGTCGTTCTATCGATGTGGAAAATAGTCATGCTGATTATCAATTGTTAGAAGAAGAATTGTTACAGCGTGCGAATGAGTTAAATATTGGTCCATTAGGATTAAAGGGGAAGACTAGTGTACTTAAAGTGAATATTGAACATTTCCCAACTCATATTGCGGGGATGCCTGTTGCGGTAAATATAAACTGTCATGTGATGAGGCATGCAGCGGAGGTTATATGAGAAGAATCCAATTACCCATTACAAAAGAAGTAAGACAAACGCTTAAAGCGGGAGAACAAGTTTTATTGAGTGGTCATATTTATACAGCTCGTGATGCTGCACATAAGCGTCTTATAGAATTGCTTGCAACAGGAAAAGAATTACCATTAGATTTGAAAGATGCTACAATTTACTATGTTGGACCAACACCGACGCCTAAAGGGATGAATTTTGGTAGTGCAGGTCCTACAACATCGTCACGAATGGATGCATACACACCGACTTTACTACAAGAAGGATTAGGAAGTATGATTGGTAAGGGGTATCGATCTGATACAGTAAAACAAGCGATTATAGAACATCAAGCTATTTACTTCGTAGCACTTGGAGGTGCGGGTGCCTATCTTGGTCAATGTGTGAAGAGTGCGGAAGATATTGCATTCATGGATCTACAAAGTGAAGCGATTCGAAGGCTTACTGTAGAAGATTTTCCGGTTTTCGTAGGGATTGATTGTACAGGTAAAGATATCTATGAAAATGAGTAAGGACAACAGGTCCCTACTCATTTTTTAAGTGATAAATTTGGATTGAGAATGAAATTTGAGTATCTAGTGTTTCAAGTGTTTCTAGTTTTGCCTTATCTTCAATACTTGTCTTATAAAAATAGGGTGTCATTGTGAATAATGCTTGAATGTCTTCTTGTGATGCTAGATGAATATGATCATTCACAATCACTTCTTGATAAAGTTGAAAGCGGGGATCATTGATGTATTCAACTTGGTTTTCGTATGGATGGTCATAGATTGCTTTTTTTAAATCAAAGAGGTGATGTGTACTAGGTCCTACAACAATGAGTACGGCATCTTTCTTCATTAAACGATAGAATTCATCAAGGGCAATAGGTGCAAAAATGTTAATCAGCGTATCAGCGCATTCATTTGCCATCGGAATATGGAAGATTGAGCTAATCACATATTGTGTTTTTTTATCTTGCTTAGAGGCGTGGTGAATGGCTTCTTTAGATAAATCAAAACCATATATTTCACATTGATTTAGTTGATTTGCAAAATGACTAGTGTAATAACCCTCTCCACATCCACAATCAAGTAATACTTGTGGGTCTATTTCAATGAGAAGTTGATTAAGTTGTTTTAATAATGCCTGGTAATAATTCTTTTGCAAAAACTGACTTCTAGAAGTTACCATGAGTTTATTATCACCTTGTGTTTTTGTAGAGTTTTTACCTGCGTTTAAATTGATATAACCGCTTTTTGCTTGATCATAAGTATGATTAAGATTACATTTATAAGATTTGGCTTCAAGGGTAAGGGGAGATTTACAAATTGGACAGATTAACTTCATAGTGTTTCCTCATTTCATCTCAAATTGTATCACAATTACTTTCAATAAAAAAGCCAAATATAGGCTAGCAATCTAGATGCTTAGCCATTATAATATGATAAGAAAGAAGGAAAGTAAAATGTCAAAAATTATTGGAAAAATTACAATGGAAAATGGAGCAGTTATTCCATTTGAATTGTTTGAGCAAGAGGCTCCTAAAACAGTTGGAAACTTTGTTAAGTTGATTAAAGAAGGTTATTATAACGGGAAGACGTTTCATCGTGTTATCCCAGGGTTTGTTTCTCAAGGTGGTTGCCCAAATGGAACGGGTGCTGGAGATTTAGGTTATACAATTCCATGTGAAACAGCAGGGAATCCGCATCGTCATGCACAAGGTGCGCTTTCAATGGCTCATCGCGGTAAGAATACAGGATGCTGCCAATTCTTTATTGTACATCAACCACAGCCACACCTTGATGGAGTGCATACAGTATTTGGTCAAGTTACAAGTAATATCGAAGCAGTTTTAGCGATGAAAAATGGTGATGTCATTGCTTCTGTTGAACTAGACTAGTTAAAAGCATGAAAAAGCTTTTCAGTGCTAGGGATTTAGCGCTTGTCATTGTCGGGTCATTTCTTTTTGCTGCATCACTAAATTTGTTTGTGGTGCCGTTTGGACTTTATAATGGCGGTGTAGTTGGGATTTCTCAGTTAATACGTACGATGCTTACGACTTATATGGGAGTAAGTTTTAGTTTTGATATTGCTGGGATAATCAACTTAATATTAAATCTACCGTTATTTTTCATTGCAATAAAATATTTAAATAAAAAATTCTTTGTGGGTTCAGTACTGAGCATTGTTGTGCAAACTCTGGCATTCTCATTTGTTGTGATACCAGAAGTTCCAATCATGGATGATGTTTTTGCATCGTGTGCAATGGGAGCAGTACTTAGTGGAGTAGGATCAGGGCTTGTATTGTTGAGTGGATCGAGTGCTGGGGGAATTGATATTCTTGGTGTATTTCTATCTATCAAATATAAGTCATTCTCTGTAGGCAAGTTAGGTGTTGGAATTAATAGTGTGATTTATGGCATTTGTGCGATTGTCTTTGATTTACGCACAGCGCTATACTCGATTATTTATTCAGTAATATATTCGATAGCGATTGATCGTACTCACCTACAAAATATCGATGTGAGTTTGATGATTTTCACTAAAAATAAAGAAGTTAAGAAAAAGATTTTAAATGATATTGTGCGTGGTGTTACATATTGGCAAGGTATTGGAGCATACACGGATAGTGAAACAGAAGTTCTAGTGACGATTGTTTCAAAATATGAATTGGTACGAGTACAAAAGATGATTCATGATCTTGATCCTAAAGCATTTGTGATTATTAATGAAGGGCTTAAGATTAGTGGAGGATATGAAAAAAGATTGTTATAGTTAAAAAGGAGGCGTTTTATGATTGTAAAATTAGAGCAATTAAATGAAATTGCGCAGAGAAAACTATTGAAAGAATTACAGTCGCGTGATATTCCTGTAGAGAATATTACAATTCATGTGGATGGTGCGAAAATCACGGTTCATGTAGCGAACTCTGATGAAATTTTATCTGTATAACCATTGTTAGGCAATGGTTTTTTTTATGGAAATCAAGTATAATGAACTTCGTGAGGTGAAATTATGAAGAAAGTGTTTTTATTTGATTTAGATGGGACTTTGCTACCTATGGATCAAGATTTATTTATGAAAGTTTACTTTGGTGCTTTAGTAGAAAAATTTTCATCAATTTTAAAACCTGAGATTACAATGGGAGGAATGAATGCAGGTGTAAAAGCTATGCTAAAAAATGATGGATCAAAAACGAATGAAGAAGTGTTTTGGAAATCATTTGAAGAAGTTACACAATGCACAAGTGAAGATGTTCAACATTTAATTGAAGATTTTTATTTGAATGATTTTAAAAAGACAAAAATGGCGTGTCAAACAAGTCCAATCAGTAAGAAATTGATTGATGTGCTGAAAGAAAAAGGTGTGCGTCTTATTTGTGCAACCAATCCATTATTTCCTAGAACAGCGACATTGCAACGTCTTGCTTGGGCTGGTTTGAATGAAGATGATTTTGAATTTGTGACAACGTATGAAGATTCAAGATTTTGTAAGCCTAATCCAATGTACTATGAGACAATCTTAAAACAGGTAGGTGTCGATGCGAAAGATACTTTGATGGTTGGGAATGATTTGCACGATGATGGTATTGTGGCAAAATTAGGTATTGATTTTGCTATTATTACAGATTGTTTACTTGACCAGGGTGTTGAGGAATGTCCGTTTGTATTTAAGGGGACACTGAATGATTTTCACCAATATATTTTAATAGACTAGAGGGGGATTTTCTGATGAGTAATCAGATGAAACAAAAATTTGGATTATTGACAGCCATTGCGATGGTTGTTGGAATTGTAATCGGTAGTGGAGTATTTTTTAAAGCAGAAATTATTCTAGTAGCTACTGGTGGAGATATGAAACTAGGAATTATGGCATGGTTAATCGGTGGACTTGTAATGGTTATTTGTGCCTATGCATTTTCGATTATTGCAACGAAATTATCGTATATAAATGGTATCGTTGATTATGCTGAAGCTGCACTTGGGAAAAAGTATGGATATTATGTAGGTTGGTTTATGGCTGTAATCTATTACCCATCACTTACTGGGGTATTAGCTTGGTTATGTGCGCGATATACGTGTGAAATCATTGGATGGGACATAGTGGGTGCACAATGTATGTTACTAAGTATGTTTTATCTAATTGGTAGTTATGCAATCAATGCGCTTGCACCGATTCTTGCGGGGAAGGTACAAGTTTCTACTACTTTTATAAAATTAGTTCCACTTGCTTTGATGGCTGTAGTGGGGACGGTATATGGATTGAGTACTGGATTAACGATTGAGAATTTCTCGCAAATTTCTACGGTGAGTGATTCGGGTTCAGCACTGTTTAGAGCGGTTGTCGCTACTGCATTTGCTTATGAGGGGTGGATTATTACGACTTCTATTAATGCGGAGTTAAAGGATGCTAAAAGAAACCTACCAATTGCATTGGTGTCAGGTACTTTATTTGTAATCGTGATTTACATTTTATACTATGTAGGATTAGCGGGGGCTGTACCGAATGCAGTTATTATGAATGATGCACAAGGTGGAGTACAGTTAGCGTTCCAAACAGTTTTTGGGAATGTGGGTGCGACTTTGTTGTTTGTGTTCATCGTAGTGAGTTGTATGGGTACACTTAATGGATTAATGCTTGCGTGTGTACGTGGGATTTATTCACTTTCTATGAGAGATTGTGGTCCGAATCCAAAAATGTTCAAGCAGGTTGATCCTGTGACAGATATTCCGACAAATTCAAGTATTATTGGATTATTACTGGCTGCTGGATGGTTGGTTTATTTCTATGGTGCAAATTTAACTGCTCCATGGTTTGGAATATTTAGTTTTGATTCATCTGAATTACCGATAATTACAATATATTCATTATACATTCCAATTTTTATTTGGCTAATGAAGGATAAAACTTTAGGTGTATTTAAAGGACGTGTTGTACCAATCCTAGCTATCGCAAGTTGCGTGTTCATGGTTGTTGCAGCAGTGTATGCGCATGAAATGGCTGTTTTATATTACTTGATTGTGTTTTCAGTGATTATGCTGGTTGGTGCATGGTTCAACCGCAGTAAAGGGAAATAAGAATATAGATTAAAAATGCTTGGTGAATCACATCAAGTATTTTTTTTAGGATTTTAAAATTTAAGTCGAATATATGGAGTAGGAGGTGTGTTAGATGATTGAACATCAAAATTTAGGGTTTGTGAATGAGTTTGAATTTCGTGATTATCTTTGTGGGAAATCTGTGAAAGATGTTTCTGCACCAATGAGGTCCATGTTAAAGTTTCTATATCCTAATGCAAAACAGGAGAGCATTATTCATGCAATGATTGATATGAATAGTTTTAAAGATGATCTAATCATCATTGTCGATGGTGAAAAGAAACGTATTAGTATTAAGAAAGGGTTTAAAAATTCTGTGCATACTGAGAGTGTTTATTCATTCATTTATTTCTTGTATGATAATGGATTCAATGGTGACGATATAGAGGTATATTTGCGATATCACTTTGGTGATGGGACAACTGATGGAACGGGTAAGGTTCGCATTTCTGCAAAAAAATATAAAGAGAGTTATCAACTCCAAATAGATCGGTTAAACTGGAAGTTAAATGATGACGAGTTTATATGGAAAGCTATTGATCGTTTCGTTTTAAAAGGAATAAATGGTGGAAGAATGATTGATGGTATTATATATGGAACACTGAGTGATTTTGTATTTATTACCAGACAAGAGATAAAAGAAATTTTGTGGAATAATCGCAACTGTTACTCGACTGCTCCACATGTATCTGGACTTACGATTCAAACGATGAACCGATGCTTGAATTGGAATCCAAGGTATGAGGCTGCGAGAAAATCGATTCAAGTAAAATGGTATAATTTGTTGGAAGAGTACAAAGCATTTAAATCGATGTGAAATTTCATGTAGATAATATAAAAAAACGTACATTAATGTACGTTTTCATTTATTCATGGAGCGGGTGATGAGAATCGAACTCACGTAGTTAGCTTGGAAGGCTAAAGTTCTACCATTGAACTACACCCGCATGAATGGTGTCCCGGAGAGGAATCGAACCTCCGACCCACTGATTAAAAGTCAGTTGCTCTACCGCCTGAGCTACCGGGACATGTTTTAAATAATTGGCTGGGGCACCTGGGATCGAACCAGGGGAATGTCAGAGTCAAAGTCTGATGCCTTACCGCTTGGCTATGCCCCAATTATTTAAATGGTGGAGAGGGGCAGATTCGAACTGCCGAACCCTAAGGAATTGAGTTACAGTCAACCGCGTTTAGCCACTTCGCTACCTCTCCATTAATAAATAATAGCTTTATTTAAAATGGTGCCGACTACAGGACTTGAACCCACAACCTACTGATTACAAATCAGTTG
>CAYJEY010000034.1:0-11028 GCA_964369385.1 uncultured Holdemania sp. | reverse complement strand
CTTAATGGGTTAGTACAATGTCTAACTTATTGTTTATTTTTCATATGTGGGAATAGAATTACTTCACGTATAGTATCGCTATTTGTTAGTAACATAACTAAGCGATCAATTCCAAGTCCCATACCGCCTGTTGGTGGCATTCCATATTCTAATGCTTCTACGAAATCTACATCCATTTCATTCGCTTCATCATTACCTAAATCTTTTTCTTTAACTTGTTCCATGAAACGTTCTCTTTGATCAATTGGATCATTCAATTCAGAGAAGGCATTACAATACTCTCTTCCATCAATAAACAATTCAAAACGATCAGTGAAGCGACCATCCTCTGGATTTTTCTTCGCAAGTGGCGAAATTTCAATTGGATGTCCATACACAAATGTAGGTTGCACGATTTTACTTTCTGCAAACTCTTCAAAAAATAAGTTAATAATATGCCCGATACTTCTTTGATGTTTTTCTACTGTAATATGATTATCTTTTGCAAGCTGTAGCGCTTCTTCTAAATCTGTAATATTCCAGAAATCAACACCTACTGCCTCTTTAATCGCATCTACCATATGTAGACGTTTAAACGGTCCTTTTAGCGAGATTGTTTTCTCTCCCCATGTTACATCAGTTGTACCTAGCACAGTTGTTGCAACATATTCTAAAAGGTTTTCATTTAATGTCATCATTCCTTCCATATCACTATAAGCAACATATGCTTCAACTGTAGTGAATTCTGGGTTATGACGTGGACTCATTCCTTCATTTCTGAATAAACGCCCAATTTCATAAACACCTTCCATACCACCTACAATTAAACGTTTCAACGGTAATTCTGTCGCAATACGTAAATAGAATGGCATATCTAATGTATTGTGATGAGTTTCAAATGGTCTAGCTGCTGCTCCACCAAGAATTGGTTGAAGTACCGGTGTTTCTACCTCCACAAGTCCCATGCCATCTAAAAAGTTTTGAATTGCACGAATGATTCGTGGTCTCATCATTGCAACTTTACGACTTTCATCATTCATAATCAAATCTACATAACGACGACGGTAGCGTTCTTCTACATCTGTTAATCCATGGAATTTTTCAGGAAGTGGTCGAAGAGCTTTTGTTAAATGAGTGAATGTATCTACTTTAACAGATAGTTCACCACTATCTGTCTTAACTACGTGTCCATCAATTCCTACAATATCACCAATATCGCTTGATTTGAAAATTTCATATACTTCCTCACCCACAACAGCTTTGTTGATAACAATTTGAATTCTTCCATCACGGTCTTGTAGATTGAAGAACCCTAATTTCCCCATACGACGTTTTGTCATGATACGACCTGCAACACTTACTTGAACATTCAATTCAACTAATTCTTCTTTTGTCATTTGTCCATATTGCTCGTGTAGTTGCACACTTAAATGTGTTCTTTTGAATGCTTGCCCAAAAGGATCAATTCCTTTTTCTTTCAATTCATTCATTTTTTGAATTCTTACTAATTCTTGTTCAGAACGTTTGATTTCCATACTATTTCCTCCTATAAAAATATAAAAACTCTCTATCCAAAGGGACGAGAGTTATCATCGTGGTACCACCCTAATTCATGATTAAATCACTTCAATCATCTTAGTAGCTTACATAAAAGCTAAACCTTTATCGCAGATTATACGTTTTACTCCAAGTCTTTTTTCAATTAATTTTCAACGCCCATTCACACCAAACATAGGCTCTCTTTGCTCTTAAATTAACTTACTCTTCTCTTCATCGCAATTTCATTCAAATTATAACATTTAATGCTATAAAGTCAACTAGAATGAGCACTCAACTTAAAAGAAAACTACTCTATTTTTTGCGCTGATTCTCCTTACTAGCTCCATAATGAACAATGTGCATTCTATTCATCACATTTATAGTTGTCCACAGAATTAATACCACTTCGCTCAATGTAATATTGTTTGTTTTTCATTTATTATCTATAAAGTTTGCATCTTTTATTTTATGGCTGTAAAGTTCGATAATTTTCTACTGCATAATCATAACTTTTAAACAGGTTTTCCCATGCTTGCTTTGTAATGTATGATTCTGATGCAACTACATCAAATCCGTGATACGCTCCTTCAACTATTTCATACTCTACAAGCACGTTGGCATCCCTCAACAGCTCCACATACTCAATTGTATCCTCATAGAATGGATCTTCTGTCCCGACAAAAGTATAAGTTGGTGGTAACCCTGAGAAGTCCTCAGCTATGTTTGGTGAAGCATATTCTGGAACATCTTGCGTGCCGTATAGTTCGCCAAGATATACTTGCCACGCTATTTCATTGCGTTCTAAATCCCACACAAGCATGTGCTCACTCTCTGCATTTGGGATACTCCTATGATCAATCATGGGATACAATGGCATTTGAAAGGCAATGTTCACTTCCCCTTTATCTCTTGCATAAAGGGACAATGCTGCAGTAAGACCACCGCCTGCACTACCACCTCCTACAAAGATTTGTTCCTCATCTATTCCTAAATGCTGAGCATTATCCCTCACCCACAACAATGTAGCATAGGCATCATTAAGTGCAGCTGGATATGGTGCTTCAACTGACAATGTATAATCAGGAGAAATAACTACAGCACCATTATGTTCTACAAATTTTTGCATTAACCCAAGTTCATCCTCCGGTGTTTTCATTGCATACCCACCTCCATGGAACCAGATGACTGCATTTTTGATTTCACTTTGATTTTCTGGTTTCATCACTAAAACACGTAGTGTACTCCCTTCCTTTGTTTCTATAAAAGTTTCCTCTAAAGAAACTTCATCACTGAGTTTTGTCACCAAGAATGGTGCATTTTCACTAAGTTTTTTTAAACTCTCTTCATCATCAAATCTTACAAACAAATCAGAAATAACTCCCATTAACCGTATATCATCATAGATATGTGAATATGCAGTATTAATGTATACGACTGCACCTGTAAGAAAAACGATGGGAACAGTAATTAATATTACTATTATTAAAATCATCTTTTTAATTTTTTTCATCTTAATCCCTCATTAATCTAATATATGAAATTTTAGATTCCCTCCTATTAAAATTTACTATCCACTATATCATATTTTCAAACTTATTTTCCACAACTTTTTATTCCTTTAAAATGAAGTACTAATAGATAGTACAACAAATACCTAGCTTCCTGTTATTTGATTTAAATACTTATATACAAAAATGAAATATCGGATGAATATCAAAAGCTATCTACCCACATGGCATATTATAAACCACAATTAAAGTGCGCAAGAATATAGATATAAAAAATTTATCATTTTATCTTACCAAAAGAACTTTAATGGTTAGCAGTGCTTTATAAATACGATTAGAATCAGTCGTAAAGTTATCAATTATATACTACTGTATAAAAAAACCAAGCTAAAAATTTAAGCCTGGTTTATCATAATTTTATTTAATTTTACAAAGTAATCTTAAGATACTTTACTTCAATTTATCTTTTATAACTACATTTTGGACATTGCCCATCTTCATTTAGCTCAACACCACACATTGGACATAATTTTCCATCAATTGCCTTTGTATATTCTTCATATGCTCCATTTACTCCACTTGTGAATATTAATTTAGAGATATTCATTTTATCTTTCAACAAATCATATACAATCTTAATCATTCCTTCAACTGTCATTGTTTCTTTTGTTACAACTAAACGACAATCTGGATATGCTTTTGCTAACGCAGTCTCAAAAGCTGGACCTTTCATTGTGTTATTTGGATGGCCATCTTTAATCCCTTGTTTTTCATAAACATCTAGTATTGCTGGTAATAATGGATCATCTTCTCTCAACACTAACGCATGATCAAAGTTTTGTAATACTTCCCAAGCAACCTTTTTTATCTCATTACATGGATACACCATGTTTACACCAGCATTCACATCACCTTCAACCTCAATAGTTAAAATCCCGGTATGTCCGTGTAAATATTGTGCTTCCCCTTGGAAACCATAAAAACGGTGTGCATATTGCAAATCAAATGATGTAGTACTTTTCATAATAAAATCTCCTCCTATGTATTTTTACATTTTTGACAGATTCCTTTGAACATAATATCATGACCACTAAATTCGAATACTTGTTTGTTCTTTACTTGATTTTCTAAATCATCCATATAGTCTAATTCAATATCAAACACTTCATTACACTTCGTGCATTTAAAATGGTAGTGTTTTTTATTGATATAATCAAAGCGATCAGCTCCACTTAACATCGATACTCTTCCAATTTCTTGGTCTTGCGCTAATTGATTTAACTGTCGATATACTGTAGCTCTACTAATCGTCGGGTGATGTTGAACAAGTTCTTCATAAACTTCATCTGCACTTACATGCCCCTTCATTGATTTAACCATATCAAGAATTAACGTTTTTTGAATTGTGTTTCTTTTCATAAGCAATACCTCTAATTTCATCAGTATTATATCTTAATCAAGATTAACTATCAACTGATATTATTTCTCAATAACCTATCTTTAATGATATTTTATATCAATAAGTATTAATTATCAACTATAACGCTTTCCTTTTTTTATTTTTCTCTTGTTACCTTACTCCTTGCTTTTATGCTATGATATGAGTAATCAAATTTGGAGGATATTAAGAATGCAATGTTTAGTTATTATTGATATGCAAAATGATTTTATTAATGGAGCTTTAGCCGCTGAAAATGGAGAATCTATTATAGATTATGTATGTGCCCAAATCACAACAGCACTAAATCAACATATTCCTGTCTACTTTACCCTAGATACTCATGATTCTAACTACCTCAATACAACTGAGGGTAAAAACTTACCTATTGAACACTGTATTAAAGGTACAAATGGATGGCAACTTAGCCCTAAAATTCTTGATTTGCTTCAAGATTTAGAATTAAACAAAGATTACTATCTTATTGAAAAGACAACTTTTGCTTCAACTGATTTACTAAATTACGTGAATAACGAAGCTCATATTACAATGATGGGTATTTGCAGTGATATTTGTGTCGTTAGTAATGCTTTACTATTAAAAGCTCATTACCCTGATGCTCACATTTGTGTGGATACCAAAGGCTGTGCTGGTGTTAGTGAAAAGTCTCATCAAGAGGCAATCAACACGATGAAAGCTTGCCAAATACATCTTATTTAATATGAAAAGACAACTTGCATCTACGCAAGTTGTCTTTTTTTTAGATTTTGTCAATAATTTTATTCCAAGTTTTATTCCCCAATAATCCATCGATTTTTAAATCATACATTGCTTGAAACTTCATTACTGCTTGTTTCGTATTTGTGCCAAAAATACCATCTGTAGCTAATTCAGGTTCTAGCTTCAAAACATGATTTAAATATGATTGAAATTTTTGTACTGCTAAGCCTTGACTACCATCTTGTAAAGGTGTTTCAGTTGGCTCATCAACTAGTGGAATGCCAATTTGGTTAAACTCCATCACAATTGCACTCCAAGTATTTGTACCAATAATACCATCTATAGCCAGGTTCATAATTGCTTGAAACCTTTCTACTGCTGCTTTTGTATTATCTCCAAACTTCGCATCCACTGTTAGTTTTGGAATACTTGGATGTTCAGTCCGAATGACATTAAAATAAGATTGCATTTTACTTACAGAAATACCTGTTGCTCCATATTGAATTGTATATCCCATTATTGTTTCTCCTCTCACTTATACTATATTAATCAATTCATATTAGACTTAGGCAAAACAATACTTGCCTACATCAATTGTTTTGTTTATAATGTATTAGACAAAAAAAAGACAGTTCGTAACCATCCTGTCTCTAAACAAAACTAGGGAATGTTCATTTTTGTGTGCTCATTTTCTGTGTGCACTTTTTTTTTGCAATACCCGGAAAGGAATTTTATGTCTCAAGATTTACAACGCTATAGCGTGATTCATGAAAAAAATCCACGCGAAATTTTACTACTTCGTGGAAATGGTTGTAAATACCGCAAATGTGCATTTTGCGATTACCATGATGATTTTCATTTGAATCAAAATGAAAACGATGTGCTAAATACCTCTATACTTGCACAAGTTACTGGTATTTATCCATGTCTCGAAGTAATCAACTCTGGTAGTTTTTGCGATTTATCCCAAACTACCCATCAAAACATCTTATCTACTTGTCTTACCCACAAAATTACTCAATTAATTTTTGAGGCTCACTGGTTGCATCGAAATGAAGTAAGTGCGATTAAAGAATTTTATCAGGCTCACAACATTCAAGTGAAAATTAAGATAGGAGTAGAAACATTCGATTATTATTATCGGGAGCAAGTTCTCCTCAAAGGAATAACTGAAAAAAATCCCGATAGAATTGCTAAATATTTTGATCAATGTTGCCTTCTCCATGGTTTACGTCACCAAACTGTTTCTTCGATGAAAAATGACATTGAGGTCGGACTTCAACATTTCTCACGAGTTTGTGTCAACATCATGATTGAAAATAGCTCTAGCATTAAGCCTGATCCACAAGTAATTGAACAATTTAACAAACATATTTATCCTATTTATATGGATAATCCACGCGTAGATATTTTATTACATAACACTGACTTTGGTGTAGGAGGTAACGATAATGAGTAATGAATTTATTTTAATTGTATCCCTCTTTCTAATTTATACAACAGTATATTTCAGTTATCGATTTTTAGGAAAAACAGGTTGTTACACATGGACTGTTATTGCAACAATCTCAGCAAACATTGAGGTACTAATTTTGATTAAAGCTTTTGGAATGAGTCAAACTTTAGGTAATATCTTATTTGCCTCTACATTTTTAGTAACAGATATTTTATCAGAAACAGAAGGAAAAGCAGCCGCAAACAAAGCTGTAAAGGTCGGAATCTTTGCGAATATCGCCTTTGTCTTAATTTCTCAATCTTGGTTCTTATATATACCAAGTATGGATGATTGGGCTTCTCCTGCCATATACTCAGTCTTCTCTAATACACCACGACTGATTTTTGCAAGCCTTAGTGTTTATGCAATCGCTCAAGTTTTTGACGTGTGGTTTTATCATAAAGTGTGGGGCTTCACAAAAAAACACTTCGGTGATGACAAACATGGTTTATGGATTAGAAACAATGCATCTACCCTTATATCCCAATTAATCAATAGCATATTATTTACAATATTTGCCTTTGGTGGCATTTACGACTATGCCACATTGATTGAGTTAATTTTCGCGAGTTATATCATTTTTATTATTACAAGTGTACTAGATACGCCATTTGTATATCTAGCCCGTCAAATTAAAAATCGTAAGCAACAGTCTTAATCATAAGTGTTTAATACTGATTATTTATAAAGCCCTAATTTATCTATTTAAATGAGATTAAGGATTAATTTTTGTAACTACAAGAATTAATCCTTTTAATTTAATTAGAAGTTTATAATACTCATTGTATTTTTCCCCTACTGTTCTACTTCTGCAAGCCCCTTTATGGTTGACTCACGATTGCTTTTCTTTTTTACTTCCCTACACTACTTTTTAAGTAATATCATGTTTCCAACTTCATTCTTCTCTAAGTTGCTCATAAAACATCATATCAATTAATAAAAAAGGACAGATTACATATATAATCTACCCTAATTTATTAAAATTACTCAGCAAATATCGTATTTTTAACTTTCCACTTTTCTAAGGCTATAAATAACCAGAAACTGTATATCCCAAAAGTAATGATACAAAGCAAAAACCACTTAATCCAATTTCCAAATAAACCTATAGCTGAACCTGTAAACTTCAATCTACGACCTTCCACTACTGTATGGTTTATTTTCCAGCCATAAACCATGCATAACGCCCAAGGATAGCATATTCCAAATGTTACAACAGTGATTAAAAAACCTAAAATATTCCATCCGATCCAACTAGCTAATCCTCCATCGAAGTATGAATTTTTCATTATATTTTCCTCCTAAATTTGTTAATTTTCCTTTTAATATAGGTTGAGTATTGCATCATTTAATTTTGCATTTATTCGTGTCAAAGTTTCTAAATACAATACCAATTCTTCGTCGCTAAGCTCACCTTCTAATTCGCTTGCATCAGTTGCCCATTGAATTTGATCTACTGTAAGTGTACCATACTCTGTGATCAATGTTAAATCTAATGGGTTTTCATTATATTTTTCTAAAAATGCAATGTAGTCATCTACCCATGCTTCATACCTTGCTAGAAAATCTCTCCATTTAGAATCATCAAGAATTTCTTCCTTAACACCATTTGTTTCGATTTCTATATCACTACTATTTTCAATATTCTCTTCTTCGAGAATCAAGTTTGATGATTCTTCTCCAAAAGATGGCTCATCTAAGTTTATAATTATGCTCTCAATATCATAGTTATTCTGATAGATTAGTTCACTGTTAACATCCGCCCAATAATTATAAAATAGTGAAAACATGTCACTCCAAATTGCATAATTACTTGAGAACGCATCACTCCATTGTTCATACGCCTCAGAGCTAGCCGCACTATATGCTTCATAGTCAATTTTATCCTCATTATAAGCAATATCTATAACACCATAGTAATATGCATCAAGTATCTTATCTAACAATCCATTACTCACACCATCATATACTGAATCACAAGCGCTATTAACTACCTGATCATAATATTCATCTAACGCTCCATTGAGTGCATCAATGTCATCATGATCAACAGTGGCAACAATATATCTGAAATATTCTTCCGAATTTGAAGCAATTCTATTTCCTAGTTCTTTCATTTCAATTTCGATTGTAAGATAAAATTCATCTATTTTAGATTTATTTTCTAAGTACTCTTCGTACGATCCTGTTTCACTAACTAGTAAATCAAATTTTTCATTTAAACTAGTAATTGTACTATTTACATCTGAGTTTATTATTTCTAAAATATCATTTTCTATGGCTTCGTTTTTGAAATCTTCTGTTTCTTCACTCTCATTATTATTTTCTTCAACAATAGTATTCATCTGCTCATCTGATGATTTCTTCAAACGAATTTGTATTCCATTGTTTTCTAATATAACGTAGTCTTCTTCAATAGAGCACTCTACTTCTCCTATCAAAATTCCATCATCAGTTTTCTCCCAAGTTACTTGTTCACTGCTGTCTCCATCTTTAAGATAAGCAATTCCATTATCATTTATTATGATACTAAAATCACTTAAGCTATCATCTCCCATATCTTCTACTTCCCGAATAGTAAGTATTGTCTCTTTTATTACTACACTATCTGGCTCCCATGTTCCTAATAGTTGATCTTTTAACCCTTGTTGTTCCCCACAAGCAACTAAAGATACACATAATAAGGTTGTAGAAATTAATTTCAATATTCTTTTCATAATTATCTCCTATTATTATAATTTGTAAACAAAAACGATTTTTGACTTTTTTCACTGCACTAGTATCTATATTAGGTTTAAATATCCTTCCATATCTAAACGCTTTTTACTTCACTATAAAATTACTTAAAGCAGATTTTATCTTTTATTTTTAATATATGTCGGCATTAATTAGTTTCAGATTAATTCTTGTCATTGTTTCAAGATATAGAGTTAATTCTTCTCCACTCAGCTCACCTTCTAATTCACTTGCATCAGTTGCCCATTGAATTTGATCTGCTGCGAGCGTACCATACTCTGTAAGCAATGTTAAATCTGATGGGTTTTCATTATATTTTTCTAAAAATGCAATGTAATCATCTACCCATGCTTCATAGTCAATTAAGAATTGTTCCCAATCACTTGTCCCTTCCACAGGCGTAGCTGTCGTTGCTTCTTCAACTTCTTCAGATTGAGCAGTGGTACTTTGTGCTACAACTTCCCCTTCTCCCAGTTCAAGCTCTACTTTCATTATGTTAAAGCCCTCGTAAGTTAACCTTACAACAACACCATTTTCATTCCTAGCTTTGTAGAAATCGTCAGACTTATCATAGTCAACATCGAAACCAAGTTCCGAACACTGTTGCACATAGCTTTGATATTCTTCATATGTAGTTTCTGCAATAAGTATGTTAAACGCATCTGATCTCTCATAATTGATTTTCCCTATACTTGATTGTGGTACTGGAATTAATGATGCAAGGTCGCTTGTTGGCCACACGATTTCTGATACTTCTTTTGGGATATCGATCTTTATACTCATTTTCTCACTACTACCATAGTGATAAAGATTTAATTTATAACCTTCCTGATTAAATGCCTCAAATCCAGATATTTGCTCTTGGTCAATTGTAAAACCTGCAGCAATACATTCTTCTACATATGCAAAATATGTACTTTCACCAATATCATTAATATTGATAGAAAGCGAATCTAGGTCATTTGAATTGATATCACCTTTTTTTCCTTCTATCTCAGGAATAATTGATGCGAGCGGCATTTCGTCCCAATTTATTTCTTCACTTGTCCTTGAAGGAGATGAACTACCAGAATTGAAATATGGAAAAATTAACACAAGTCCTACAATCGCAAGCACTACATGTAGCCCTGGTTTTTTCTCTTCAATAATTTGCAACCCCATTAAGAATGCACCAGCATATAAAATAATTTGTACAACACCTATAACCCCTTGAAGAATCTTTCCATCGTTAAAACTTACTCCGGTAAACAAAGCAGAAATGATGATACAAAAGATAAGAAACTTAAATAACTTCCCTTTCTTAAATTTTTCAGCCAATCTACGCGTATTTTCCTTTTTTTCTTTATCATGTTGAAGCTTCATTTTTTCCAGTTCAGTTTGATGCTTACTTATTTCAATATCTTTCTCTGCACGTGCTTTTATTGCTTCTACTCGTGATTTACCACCATTTTGTTGTAGTAACTCATCTGTTGAGTAAACTGATTCACAAAATGGACAAACTGTTGTTTCTTCAAACTCACTAATTTCTAGTTTTCCTTTACAATTTGCACATTTAATTGACGCTATTTCCTGCTTTTTCATAATTTCTCCTCTTTTTTAAAAAGGTACACCTT
>CAYJEY010000033.1:0-11885 GCA_964369385.1 uncultured Holdemania sp. | reverse complement strand
TTCAGAGAATTTAATGCAATTGTATTTGTATCAAAAATTACAAGTTGTAAAACAACATGATTGACCACCAGACAAATATCAAGAAATTGTTATTCACTACACCATTTATGGGACAGCGAATAATTTGAACATAGTTTATACTGTGCTTAAGAGGTGATACGATATCAACAAGAAAAGTAAAGAAAACTTCCTTAATTGAAATCACAACAAAATACGCTAATAATCCCAAAGAGTGTTTTAACTTCTTTTTCAAAATCAAGTTTCCAATAGGTTTTATCTGTGATAAATGTGGATACACTAAATATACGCCAGTGAATACATCAAGGTGTGCCGTACAATGTACACATTGTGCTCGGCATCATTACTTGTTTGCAGGTACTATTTTTCAAGACTGTAAACTTGAGCAGTATAAACTAATACTAGGGCTTTATTTATTCTTCACTTCAAATAAAGGAATATCTGCTATTGAATTAGCTAACAATTTAAATGTTAACTATAAAACTGCTCTTCTTTTAGCTAGAAAATGTAGAATTCTTATGGCTAAATCAAATGCAGAAAAAATACTTGATTCCTTGTTTTATGAGGCTGATACAGCCTATATTGGAGCAAAGAGTAAAGCATCTCATTCTCAAGGCTGTGGAACTGATAAACAGCCTTGTCTTTTTATTTTAGGAACTAACAAAGAACATAATTATCCTAATTATATGAAACTTCATGTAATGAATGTAGATAGTTCAGATAATATAGAAAGAATATTTAATAAGAGTATTCGCTTAGGTAAAGATCGCATCTTAAATACAGATGGAAAAACCACTTTCGCACCATTATCTGAGCGTATTACCTTAGTTTCAGAGAAAATAACCGATTATACCTCATCTAAACGACTACATTGGATTAACATTATTATTGGTAATTTTCAAAATCATATTAATGGCATATATCATGGAGTCAGTAAACGTGATTTACCACTTTTCTTAAATGAGCAACAATTTAGATTTAATCATCGTAATACCGGCAAAGCTTTTATAGATAAGGTTATGAAATATATTACCCTTTCATCTCCTATTACTAGAAAACAGATTACTTATACTTTAGATCTTGCTTTACCTTTTTTTTCTTGATATCTGTCTAGTGGTCAATCATGAAATTAAACAAACTTAGAAAATTAGTTGGAAATTATGAAATTAATTCAAATAAGTAAATATTGATGGGACGCCGTGTGAGGGGAAACTCTCACGCATGGTGTTAGGCGGGGGAAAATCTGGAGATTACTTCAAAGGATTACCTATCGCAACAGTTTATCTGTGCTACTGGTATGTCTTTCTTTTGTACAGACACAAATGGAGATTTGTTTAGAAATTATGCTTCGATTGCGAAAAGGTATTATGACTATGAAATCTCAGTGATTGATTTGAGGAATCCACTACAAAGTGATCATTTTAATATGTTGCATTTAGTCAACAAGTACATGGACATTTATTTAAGCGATGCAAGTAATTTAGCTGCGAAGGCAAAGGCAGAAAAGTATGCAAAAATCATATCAAAAACAATCATTTACGCGGGGAACAGTGAAACTAACTTTGGAGCAAATCAATTCTTCTATGATGCAGCAGAATGTCTATTGACTGCAGTGCTCTTGATACTAGCAGAGTATGGTGGCAAGGAGGAGAGACATATTGTATCAGTATGTAAACTTGTACAAGAACTTGGTGAAACTACGCCTAATAGTAAAGTATTAAAAATCAAATCATTGATTAATCAATTACCAATAACGAGTAAGGCAAAGTGGTTTGCGGGTTCTGAATTGAACTCAAGTGATCAAGCACTCTATTCTGTTTTATCTACCATCCTATCTAAGCTAAATGCCTTCATCGATTCCGAGTTAGAACAAACTCTTTGCTTTGATAGTAATATTGATACAGAGAAGTTTTGTAAGGAAAAGAGTGCTATTTTTGTGGTGATGCCAGAGGAAGATCCTACAAAGTATTTTATTGTCTCCCTCATGATTCAACAGCTATATCGTGAAATTCTCATGGTTGCGGATGAACAAGGAGGAACACTCAAAAAAAGGGTGATGTTCCTCCTTGATGAGATAGGAACAATACCCAAGATTGAATCAATAGAGATGATGTTTAGTGCTTCAAGATCAAGAAAGCTGATGATTGTAGCCATCATTCAATCACTTGCACAGTTGGAGAAGAACTACGGGAATGAGGGAGCGGAGATTATTGTGGACAATTGTCAAAACTCAATTTTGGAGGATTTGCACCCAATTCAAAAACAGCAGATGTTCTTGCGAAGAATTTAGGAACAAGAACCGTGATGAGTGGCTCAGTAAGTAAAGGACAAAATCAGAATTCACATAGCCTACAAATGATAGAGCGACCCTTGATGAGTGCAGATGAGTTGAAATCAATGAAACGAGGAAACTTTGTGGTCATGAAAACAGGGACAAATCCAATGAGGACAATGTTGCTTATTTTTATGAAATGGGGAATTGAGTTTAAAATCATGAAATATAAGTTCTTTTGTTCTACTGAATTAATATTGATTTGGACAATATAGCAAATACGTTACCTGTATAGCAGAATTGTTAAAGAAAAAATGTTATCAGTCAATAATATTGAATGTTCAAAACCGTATTTATCAAGAATTTCGCGAATATTCGCTAGACCATAGCCATGATGAGGGGTTTCGGATGAAGAGGCTTTAATATGAGATGTATCTGATATAGTATAACAATTTTGAATATTTATCATGTATCCATTATTGATTGATTGAACTTTAAGTTTTATTCTGCGATTAGATGAAACTTGTAAAGTAGCTTCAAGAGCATTATTAAGAATATTAGAAAAAATCACAACAAGTTCATCATCAGGAATTGGCATATATGATAGATCATCAATAAGATACTCAAGGATAATTGAATTGGATTTTGCAAAATGATATTTTTCGCTCAATAAGACATCGATTAATATATTATTTGTGTTTATGATAATCTCAGCGTTTTGTTGGGATACATTGTTAATGTATGTTATCGTTTTTTCATATTGTTTGTGGGTTAGTAGTGCTTTTAGTGCAGTTAAATGATTGTTGAACTCATGTGTTTGCTTACGTTGTTGCTTATATGCATTAGATAGTGTGACAAACTTTTCATTATTTAGTTGTAATTTTTGATCAAGTAATTTTGTGTCGGTAATTGTCTTATTATATTCGATTAATTTATCTATTGTGTAAAAATGACCTAAAGCAGATAAAATCATTATTAGAATAAATGTTAATAATACCAAATTATTTTCATAGGTAAATAGAATATCATTAACTATGTAGAGACTAGAAATGGTCAAAAACAAATAAAGACCTAACTGTAATAATTGCAGAAGGTTAAGAGGAGAAGATTTCTCATGGGGAATTACTCTTCTTGAAAGTGCATAGCACACGATAAAAAGAAAAAATTTTGAAAACAAGGCATTTGATATAAACGTGAATGGCATATCAACCAACTGATTGATACTTAATTGGGTAATGAGTACAGACAATTGAGTTACTATAAAATCAATACTATATAACAACACTTGAAATGTAATAGTAATGGCGGCTTTTCTAATAAAACTCCCATTAAAAAAAAGATGAATTAAGATAAAATTAAGAATTAAAGTGAATGCATTTAAAATAACAAAAGACTCTAAGGGTATAAAACTTCTGAGAATAAATATACCACAACCTAATATAATAAATAAATGAAAGGATTTACATTTTGACATTGAATGTTTACAAAGTTCATGTAAAGATAAGAATTCTAATATTACTAAAAATATTGAAATAAAATAAACATAAACTTCTATCATACAATATTACCTCGATAGTTAATGTAATTAGATAAAACGCCTTTCCATAGCTTAGGGCTAATTTTTAATTGATAGGGTGTATCATTGATGTATGCAACATAATTCTTTAACAAAGATACGTGTCTGAAGTTTATAATATAACTTTTTTGTATTTTTTCGAACCCAAAATATTTAAGCGATTCATAAGTATCTTTTGACGACATTCTAGTTCTGAAAATACTTTTATCAACAGTATAAATGCGAATGTATTTGTTTTCACTTTCAATGAATAATATATCTTTTAAATATATCTCTTTAATTGCGTGCCCATCGGCGAAAGAAATTGTTCTGTTTTCAAAATCTATAGTTTTAAATGCGTCTACTAAAGTGAATTCAAGAGAATCATCAATTGTACTTTTTAATAAATATGCAAATGCTTTAACATTATACCCTAAAGGTGCGTACTGAATATAACTTGAAACAAAAATAATAATACAATTAGATTTTTTTCTACGTAAGTTTGCAGCGATTTCGAGCCCAGATTCATTTTCAAGTTCAATATCTAGAAATAGTATTGTGAAATCAATGTTTGAATTAAGTAGTTCATTACCATTAGAAAAAAGGTCAATAGTAACCTCATCTATTGATTGAGTAATGTTTTCAATTTTTTTAGCAAGCATTTCTGCAAACTGTACATTGTCATCACATATGGCAAGCTTCATCATGGTATTTTACCTCTTTCTACATGTAAAAGTATAGTACAAAAGTTATCGTATATAAACAATAACATATATTAACCTAATTAAATCACAAGACAAAAGTTAATTTACATGTCGTTTACGCCTTTTACATGTTGATTACGAAAAGTGGATTGAAATAAATAGAGATGAAAGGTAAAATACAGGTGTAGAGACTGGAGCTAGTAAATTGGAAAGTGCAGTAGACATGATAAATATAAATTAATTTTGATAAAAGGAGATGGATAAGTGTGAGAAGAAATTTATTGATGCTAGTTGTATTGTTGTTATTAGTTATAAGTGCGTGTGAATCTAAAGAAGAGTCGAATGAAATAGTTGACCAAATAACAAGTGATAGGGTTGTCAGTGATTCGGGATCGAGTGATTCAAGTGATGTTGGTGAAAAGGTGCATTCACTAACAGGAATATCATTGGATGAAGCTGATTTGAAGTTCTCCCAAACTTATCCAATTTGGTTAAATGGCAATAATATGCAGATAGTTAATATACATACAGAGCTTGATGGATGCGAACTTGAGATATGTAAGTTATCTAATCGGGATGCAATAACAGGTGATGTTGTATTGTTTGGGACTGATACAAATAGTCCACTACTAGTTGCAACTGTTGTTGAGATAGGGAGCCAAATGTACAATGAAATAAATCAAGAAAATGTGATTTGGACCCTGATGTCGCATTCGCACTTGGATTAATACATGATATTGGTCGCTATAAAGGAGTAACAGCAATGCAACATATTCTAGATGGGTACGAGCTGTTAGAAGAAGATTATATACATGCTGCACAGATTTGCATCACACATTCCTTTCCTTTGCGAATTTTTGAAGAATATAGTGGACATAACGACTGCAGTGAAGATGCGGAGCAAAAGGTGAGAAATGTTCTTGAAAATGCTACATATACGGAATACGATGCGTTGATTCAACTTTGTGATAGTCTTGCTCTTCCAACAGGCATATGTCTTATGGAAAAAAGGCTTGTTGATGTTGCAAGACGGCATGGAGCAAATGAATTGATGATGAAAAAGTGGGAAAAACTATTTGGTATTTTTGATCATTTTCAAAATAAAATGGATAAACCATTGTATACTCTTTTTCCTGATATTGTTAAAAACACATTTGATGAATAACTTATGAAGAAAGAAAAATTGTTTGGCGGACTTTATTATATATTCTTTGCAAATGGCTTTACAGCATTAGTCATCAGTTCAGTTATGCCCCCCTATATTATTTAGCACTACGGTATTAATTATGAAGTAGCCGGTACATTGTTGGTTCTTGTAGCAGTAGGAAATTTAGTTTCTACGTACTTAGCAGGATGGTGTGCAGATAAATTTAGTATTAAAACGAGTATTATAATCTTGTCCTCTTTCGTTAGTATTGGATTGCTAAGTATATGGATTACAAACTCAATATTTTCTACGTTCATTAAAATTTAGAGAAGGAGAAAACATATGGTAAAAATATTATTGATTCTATTTAGCCTTTTATTAGTGTGGTGCAGTGTAGCTGAAAATGAGATTGAGGTAGTTGGAGATGATATGACTAGTGTGGTGGATAGTAATATCTCTACAACTGAAAAAACTCAAGAACCAGCAATTGAAGAGGGAAAAGAAACTTCTATGGTAACAATTGAATATGAATTTCCAACTGGTGAAGTAAAGCTTAACCAATTACTACCTACATCTATATCTAGTGTTGAATTAACTATGCGTGAAATACATGAATCAATAACTATAGAGTTTCTATCAAAAGATGAAATTGATAGTTTTCTATCCTCTATCGGACAGGAAACAATCTATTCTGAATTTACTCAATCTTTTGGTGCAGGTGGTATGGTTAGCGAACTTAAAATAACAGATGGTAATGGTTTAGTGTATGTATTTGAGGATACAGAATCAAATTTAAATGTTCGTATAGGAAATCTAACACAAGAGTATAGTTCGGCCAAGTCAGAAAATGATGTTCATTTAATACTTTTTGAGGAAGTAAAAGAGCGATATGCAAATTATTTTTATGAATTATCAGATAATGTATATTTATTACCATATAAAATTGAAAATGAACTGATTAGTTTGACAAGCGAACTCAATGAAGAAATTGTATTTAATACTTTGGATACAATAAAAGATTTTGATTTTGCTACAGAAGGATTTACGCTATACGAGAATAATATTCAAATAGAGAAGTTTGATGACACAGTTGGAATTCACCATGTGTTTTTACACAAGGGAAGTGATGTGTATCAATTATTATACGAGGTAAGGTGAGGAGTCAGCATTCATGCACTATGTAGTGAAATTCTGCTTAGAGTATAAGGGTGGTGGTGTATCCAATGCTCAGGCGGAGAATCATGAAATGACTTAAAGATGTATATAAAATAAATGTGCCAGTTTAGATGTGTAATATTGTTATTTTAGATAGACAGAAAAACGAAAGAGAAAGAACAAAATTATATGAAGAAATTGTTAATGTTAGCATTTGTATCAGCAATTATGATTGGAAGTTTAAGTATCGTAACATATGCAGAAAGTTTTGCCCCTAGGTATGCTGTTGGAAGAGTTTCATACATTGCAAATACTAGCCAAGTAGGAAAGTTAGAATTACGTGCCACTGTACCATCACCTACTTCAGATTTATCTCATCGTATTGCAAGAAATGCGTATATCCAAAACTGTTCACCTACAAATTGTGCAGATTATCCATATGAAGTTGTTTCTGATTGGAGTGTATACGGAGCTCATTTGTTGAAGTGGGATGAGAGTCATGGGGATTATGATAGAAAAGAACATGTTGAAGGATATAAAATGAACTAGAGTAATATAAGAAGTGTGTTTGAATTTATTATTAATAGAGGCAATAAAGGAAATCAGCTTGGTTTCCTTTATTGTGCTAGAAGATAAGCTGTTTCTAGGGTAAGGCATACTTGTATTTTGTATTAAGCTAATAGGAAGCAAGTCTAGTCAATTTTTAGCAGTGATTATTTTGAAAATAATAGAAAGGAAGACAAATTGTAATTTAATTTAGATTATAATTTGTATAGGTTAATAATGAAAAGAATAATTTTCTCATTGATAATGTGTTATTGCCTATTTTTAGGAAGTTTGATTGAAGATACGAGTGGAGTAATATTGCAATATAAAAGATTTGAACATAATGGGTTTGCCAGTGGGCTTAACTATACTATTCCTGCTTATCAAGTTGATAAAGTTTTTGATTCATATGACGAACTTATTGACCTTGCTAGAAGCAAAAGTGATTCTTTTATACTCGTTGCAAAAGTTTCAAATAATATAATGGGAGTTTATTATGAAAATTATGAATGGGAACCACCTTTATTAGAGGGACGTGTTTTTAATGAGGATGAGCTTGCTTTATCAGAATCATTTGAAGTTAGTGCTCAAGAACAGGCAATTGGAAGAATAACAAGTGATGTTACAATGTACAATCTTAGATCTTTGCCATTAGAAAGTAGTAATGGTTTTTCCAATGTTTCTATTTTAAGCAATGTAAATCTTGCAGAAGATGTATCAAAGGATTATTCTGGACTAAATGTTACAACCCAATTTGACGAAATAAGACAAAATAATTTCATGATGATCTTATATATATTAATGGTGTTGAACTTCATCATCTATTTTACTTATATACAAAGAGAAATCATTGTATATAAGTTTATTGGTCTTTCGTTAAAAAAGGTGTTTATTGATTATTTTCTCAAGATATTTATTGGTTTATTTTTTATGTTTTGTCTAGCCTTTGTGACTTATATGATGATGTTCCCTGAATTGTTTTTGACGAAATGGATTGTGATGGAAGTGCTGACTTTAGGCGTGTATCGATTCGTAACGATAGAGCTAATGGCATTGGGTGCTGCCGTAATGATTATGATTATATCAAAGCTTCTTTCATATAAGCAGATTGAAAGGATGGGAATATATAATGCTTAAGTATTTATTCACGAACCATAAACTGTTTTTAATTGTCAAAATAATTCTTATCGGTCTTATAGTAAACTTGATTGTGATCTTTAATTACACGTGGATTGGTTCAATTTTTTCATCGAACTATGTTAAGGAGAATCTAAGTGAGGACATGATACAATATCGACTTTTTATTGTTCAAAACTTAGAGGGTATTGAGATAAGTGGTGAAGAGTATAATCAAATTTATCAAGCAATGAAAGAAGATTCTCATGTTAATTTAGAATATTCATACTTTAGGTCAAATAACCAAACTCTAGAAATGGATAAGGATTTTTATATTCAAAAATATGATCCAGGTTTTGAAGCTCAATCCTACCCGTGTGTTTTATTACCGACTGGTATGGAAGAAACAATGTTCTTAGGCTACGATGTTTGTGGAAGTAATGAAAAAGTGGAAGAGGATGTTTATAGGTTTGCTTCGTATTTACAAGATCGTCACCCAATTTTATTGTTTGATGATCTAATTCTTGATGAAAACGGATATAGCAATTTCCTTTTAAGTCCCTTGCTTTACGCTTCATTAGATATGGAAGATGAAGAAAAGGCCGAGGAATATATAAAGCTCTATGGGGAGTTAATACAGTCTGAGTTTAATAAGTATGGCGTTGATGTGTCATATTCTACAATGTTGCAAAATATGGAGACAGAAGAAACTAGATTGAATTATAATAGCAACTTGTATATGCTTGAAAATCAAATGCAGAATATGAGTTATTTTATGATTATCTGCATTTCATTAATTATGCTAGTAAAGATTTCATTGATATTAAATAAAGAATTTGTATCTATTTCATTGTTACTAGGAAAAACAAAACGAGAGATTTTTTCAAACTTACTTGCATATTTTTGTGCTATTGATATCTTGCAAGCAATCATTATGGCTGCGTATATGCCATTATTATTCGAAGGTGAAGACTTTATCAATTTTTATGTAGTTGCAATTGTCAGTGGTGTTACGTTAATTATATTTGATGCAATCATATCTTGGATTACAGTTCAAACAATCAATCAAAAAGCAATGTTTGAATATATAAGAAAAAAGGAGAATGACTAATGATTAAGTTGGAGAGTGTTGGTAAAAAAGTAGCAGTACATAAAGGTGAACTTGTTATTCTAAATAATATTAATCTTAGTATAGAGGAAGGGAGTTTCTCTGTAATTCGTGGACAAAGTGGATCAGGAAAGAGTACTTTATTAAACATTCTTGGTGGATTGGACAATCTCACAAGTGGAAGTTACTTTTTTGATGATAAACTAGTTAAAACGGAAAACGATCGCAATCAGTTACGTAGAAAAGAAATATCTATGATTATCCAAAACTTTGCACTGATTCCAAACATGTCTGTCATCGATAATATCAATTTGGCGAAAAAAGATGTGAAATATGCAGATGAGTTAATGGGTAGATTGCAAATTAAAGAACTAAAAAACAAGAAAGTAAAGTATCTATCTGGTGGAGAAAAGCAAAGAGTGGCAATTGTTAGAGCGCTAATAAAAAGACCTAAATTATTATTAGCTGATGAGCCAACAGGGTCGCTTGATTCTGTAAACTCGAAGGCAATATTACAACTTCTTTTAGATTTAAACAATCAGGGACTAACAATTATTATGGTAACGCATGATGATAGTATTGCGAATATGGTAACAGAGCATTATTTTATTGAAGATGGAGAGTTATTAAAATTAAATAAATCTAAATAGCATCTATAAGTGCTGGTTCAAAGAATAGGTATGAGTTTTTCAAGCTCTCAAAATATAAATGAATATTCTTATTTCATTGTAAACGTTGGATAATGTTCATATAAACATAGTTTTACTTATATCTATAAAAATGCTATAAAAAGGAGAAGTGTTTGAACTAACGTTTACAAGTCACATTAATATCAATAGTTTGGTGCGATAAAAAAACGCACTTTTTATTACAAGAAAAGATGACAGTATGTAAAATTGATCTCGATCGAAAATGTAATGGATAGATTAAAAATGCTAAATTACCTACTTAAGAAGTTTCAAGAACACTGTAAATAAACGTATCAATTAGAGAAGTTATTAAAAGTTCTGACATACACAAGAAAGGGGAGACAAGAAACATAAAGGTTGCTTGATGTGATTGTGTATATTGATTATGGAAGTAAAGTTAATTGAAATAATGAATGCAATAAGAAGAGAATTAGATTCATATTCAAAGTAGGAAAAACATAAGGAAAATCAATAAAAGAAGTAGAAGTTAAAGTGTATGAAAAAAAGCTCGAACTTGATGTTGTTGATAAGGAATTAGATATATCAAATTCGAAGAAAAATATACAAAGACAAATAAAGGAAAACAAATGCTGATAGTAATAACAGGAGAAAACATCAATGTGAAAACATTATACAAGATGATGAAAGTAGTGTGGAATCGAATAGCGAAGAATCAAGAGTATTTAATTAATACAATATAATAAAGAAAATTAGGAGGATGAAATTTTTTGAGGAAATGGTGTGGTCTATACTTAATTGAAAATGTGAGAAAAGTTAATGTGAAACAAGGGGATTCAAATATTAAAATTACAAATTATATGATAAAATAAAACAAAAGAGAAACTGCTAGTATTGTAATATTCAGAGTATTAAATAGTAAAGGAGTATTTATGGAACTTTTGAGTTTACATGGAGTGACTAAAGTAATAAAAAATAGGACTATTGTGAATAATGTTAACTTAGTTGTAAACAAAGGAGAAATAGTAGGTTTTTTGGGACCAAATGGAGCTGGTAAAACAACTACTATAAAAATGATTTTATCTTTATTTAAAAAGACTAAGGGAACTATAAAAATATGTGGTTATGACATCGATAAAGATTTTGAAAAAGCAATGACTCATGTAGGTGCAATAGTTGAAAATCCTGATTTATATAAAGGTTTATCTGGAAGAGAAAACTTAGAATATTTTGCAAGTTTTTATGACGATAGTGTAAAAAAAAATATAAATACAGTAGTAAAACTTGTAAAAATGGAAAATAGAATAGATGATAAAATTAAAACGTATTCATTAGGTATGAGACAAAGAACTGGTCTTGCCCAATCATTACTCCATGCTCCACCATTATTAATATTAGATGAACCAACTAATGGTTTAGATCCACTAGGTATTAGAGAACTTAGAGATTTACTTAAAAAGATAACTAAAGAAATGAATGTAGGAGTTCTTGTCTCAAGTCATTTATTGTCTGAAATGGAACTTATGTGTAATCGTATATACATTATTGATAATGGTGTTATTTGACGTGGTCAAGAAAAATGTACCACTTGTATAGAGAAATAGTTGTAACTTAATG
>CAYJEY010000032.1:9305-13548 GCA_964369385.1 uncultured Holdemania sp. | reverse complement strand
ACCTGGTTTGGGACCAGGGGGTCGCAGGTTCGAATCCTGTCTTCCCGACCATTTAATAACTGGCGAGGTAGCTTAGTTGGCTAGAGCGTTCGGTTCATACCCGGAAGGTCGTGGGTTCGAGTCCCACTCTCGCTACCATTTATGATTCGGTTACGATAGGGACCCTTAGCTCAGTTGGTTAGAGCTACCGGCTCATAACCGGTTGGTCGTAGGTTCGAGTCCTACAGGGTCCACCAAAATAAATTAATATGGAGGAATACCCAAGTGGTTGAAGGGTCCGGTCTTGAAAACCGGTAGGTCGGGAAACTGGCGCCTGGGTTCGAATCCCAGTTCCTCCGCCATTAAAATTTAATATTCATATACATCGCGGGATGGAGCAGTCTGGTAGCTCGTCGGGCTCATAACCCGAAGGTCGTTGGTTCGAATCCTTCTCCCGCAACCAATGGTTCTGTAGCTCAGTCGGTAGAGCAATGGACTGAAAATCCATGTGTCGCCGGTTCGATTCCGGCCGGAACCACCATTTAAACACGCCGCGATAGATATCGTGTTAAATAACGCCTAGAAATGGGCGTTTTTTAATGTTTTGCAGATTTACACTGATCAACAGTAATGATAGATATCCAAATCATATTAAGGTAGGAAAAGTTAGAATCTTTTCCTTTTTTTCATATAAAGGAGGTGATGCATATGGTTTTAAATTAATCACAACAGTTTCTTATGAATAATTATTTAAATTTTACATTACGTGATTATATTATGTAGTAGAAAAAATAAGTTCATTTGATTATCAAAATTATTTATTACAACTTGAAACGAATATATTTTTCGTGATAAAATCATCCTTACGAGGGGGGAAAAGGGATAAAATGGAAAAAGTTTTAGTTTGCTGATATTTAAATAGTCTTTGTTTAAGGTAAAATGCAGAAGGGGAATGGAAATGACTAAATTTAAATATCGTTATATTTTTATTGTTATCATAGTTGTAATTATTGTTTTATTAATAAGGGCATGTGGAGTAGGTTCTAATGTTGATGATCAGTTAGACCAACCAACAGCTGAAGAAGTAATTAAAAATCCAAATATCTGGATTAATGCAAATATAAGAGAGCTTATCGACTTATTAAAACGTGCAGATTATTGTAGTCAAGTTTGGTTTGCTGAGTTAGACTTAATGATTGCTAGATTTGAAGATCAAAAAGAAATGCTTGAAAATGATATTGACATACATAATGAAGACGAAATTCTAGAGTTACATCTTCAGTTATTGAATCAGTTAATAGTATTTAGAGAAGAACAAGGAATTGAGCAGATTGACATGCTTGAAAAGGTTTTAATTGAATATCAAAATCTAGTGGGGGACAAGCAAGATGAAGCGTAGACAGAAAAGAAGAATTTATTCAGGGGCTTTAGCAGCTCTTTTGATATTTGATGCATTGAGTGCTCCTATGAATTTGTTAGCCGATGAATCACAAAAAATTCATCAAGTTAATACAGTTGGGAAATACCTTGATTATGAACAAAAGATTGAATTGAATCAAGAATTACAGTTAGATTCAACTGTTGGAGTTATCACAAAAAATGCAATTAGTTTTCAGCAAGATTTAAGTGATGATAGTAATAATGAAATTGAAGAGTTGAGAACGGAAAATACGAAGACTTTTCAACAAAATGATGGTACCTATATTACTGAAATTTTCTTTGAACCGATTCATGTATTAGAAAATGAGACTTTTGTAGAAGTTGATAATACTTTGCTAGAAGTTGAACCTATGAGTTTATTATCGAACGAAGGTACACCTGTGAGTGCAAGCTATATGAATACTAAGGGTCACTACCAGTTTATGCTGCAGGATAATCACATAGCAATGTTTGATGAGGAAGGAAGTATTGTCATCCAACAACATGGGAATACTGATAATATTGACGTACAGGGTAATGTAATACTGTACAGTGAGATACATGAGAATATTGATATGGAAGTGATTGTAGGTTATTCGAGTATAGACACAATGTTCTATATCAATGGTCCGATTAGCCAAAATCAAATATCATATCAAATTAATGCAATGGGATTAAATGTTGTTGAAGATGAAGATGTACTTCTATTTAAGAATGGAGATCAGCTTGTTTACGCATACGTATTACCAACTAGTCGAACAAATTCTAAAATAAGTGAAACATCATATGAGATTATTGATGGTAAAGTGCATGTTAATATTACCTTATTAAGTGAATCAGTAAATAGTATTGAACAGGTTTATCCAATTCAAATGTCATCACGAATGAGTAATCAAACAGCGCAAATCAGTGTAACGACTGGTTATAGCCGTCAATTGCAACCGAATAGAGTAAGTCAATATGAGGACTTGTTTGTTGGGAATGCAAATTTTTGGGTAGTGGATGATTTTGGTGTAGCAAGAACATATATCAAGGTAAACGAATTAAATTTGGGGCCAGATAAGTTAATTGAAAGTGCACATTTATCTTTGTATAAAAAACAACCAGAACCAAGTAGTGGAAATGGTGTATATATTGGTATGTCAACAATTGATACACATCCAAGCCTTTGTACTTGGAATGGTCGGCCATCTATTAATAATATTGGATACACTTATGTTGATGCAGGAACTGGATATCGTAATTTTGATGTAACTTCTTATATACAAGCAGTATACAATGGTTCAGGAGCAGTAATTGAACTGTCTGCAGAAAATGAATCAATTATTGGTGTTGCGTTAGCGAGTGAACATAATCCTAATTTTCTACCTTCATTGACAGTAGTATATCGAGATGCATATGATGTAGACCCAAATTTAGATATTAATACATTTGATACAGAAATGAGAGTTTACTCAACAGGCTTAAACCAAGTAAGTCAATTTAGTTTTGACGGCATTGCAAAACCAAGTAGTCGTGTTATTTTTGACTTAGTTGAAAAGGGAGAAACGAGTATATTAAAGACAAATTACTCAAATGAGAGTGACAAAATGTTTGTCAATCCTATATTCATTACCAATCCTCAAGCAGGAGTACAAACGCATATAAAGTCAGATGTTAATTATACAACACCTTACATCAATGATTATTTAAGTCTTGAGAAGGATGTACCATATGAGTATGATGTTAGGGTACAACATACCAGTGGTGAAAGCACAGTTAACTATAAAACAGATGGATTTATACGATATGAAGTTAAATTAGGAGATAATCTTAAAAGTATTGCTGGATACTATGGTGTTTCGATCGATACAATAAAATTCGATAATAATTTGACAAGTGATAAAGTAGTTGAAGGTGATGAGTTATTTATTCGTTTAGCTGCTAACAATCCAAAAGTATCAAAAGATGTCTACACACCACCATTAAGAACAGTTATCTATCAAGCAGAGTACGTAAATTTAGGTCCATATTGCTCCTATGGGTCGTGTTCAATCTTAGACCCAATTAATTCAACAACAGGTAACTACTATTATGAAGATATAGATTTCAGTTTACAGGATGCAGCTCAGATTGATTTTGTTAGGTATTATAATTCAATGAGTCCACGTATTTCCAATATGTTTGGGAATGGGTTTACTACTTTGTTAGAGAGTTATATTTCATACGACAAGAATGATAATATTTTAATGTTCCTAGGTGATGGTAAAATTTTTGAATTTGAAAAATCTGGTGAGGACTATCTTGCAAATGTAAGCGATAATATGAAAGTCACATTGAATGGTGATCAAGTAACTGTAGTAGACTTAGAAACCAAAGACACATATATTTATGACTCGTATGGATATTTAAGCCAACTTGTTAGAGAAGATGGGTACACTACAACAATACAGTATAATGAATATGGCCAGATTATAAGTGCACAAATTGGATATCAAACAATTCAGTTCGAATATAATGAACAAAACCTTGTAGGAAAGGTAATTTTGCCTTCAGGAAACTTTACTCGTTACGAGTATGATGGAAATCATAATCTTATTAAATATATCGACACTAGAAATGAAGTAACAACATATCATTATGATGCAAACAACTATTTATTATCAATCACAGATAAAAATGGTCAAACCATGATGGCAAATACTTATGATGCTGATGGGCGAGTGCTTACACAAGTAGACGGAAATGGAAATTCATCAAGTATTGCGTATTTAAGTGGGCATACAATTGTTACGAATGCTGATGGAAGTGAAGATAGTTACTACTTTAACGATTTATATGATATTACTTCAATACATAAAAATGG
>CAYJEY010000032.1:0-9295 GCA_964369385.1 uncultured Holdemania sp. | reverse complement strand
ACTTAATTTAACTCAAATAGAGCATCCTGATGGATTATTTGAGAGCTACGAATATAATTCTAATGATCAAGTTACTGCGTATACAGATCAAGTCGGAAATACAGTGGAGTATACGTATCTAAATGGTAATGTAACGAATGTAAGTTCAGATGATAAAAATACTACATATGTATATGATAATCAAAACAGAGTTATACAAGAAACTGATGTGTATGGTGCGAGTAAGACATATACATATTCAGGAAATCTAATTTCTTCAATAACATATGACAATGGGCTTGTGGAAAGCTTCATGCATGATGCAAATGGAAATGTGATAAAAGAAGCCGATAACCAAGGAAAAAACATTACTTATATTTATGACCCTTTGAATCAGATGATTCAAAAAAATTATACTGATGGAACGAATGAGAAATGGAATTATGATGCTAATGGAAATGTAGTTACATATCAAGATCGTTTGGGGGGGATTAGTACAAATACTTACGATAAGAACAACAATCTTTTATCTACAAGTAAAGGTAAACTAGTGCAAAGTTATACATATGATGCAATGAATCGAATGATTAGTGAAACAGATGTTGTAGGAAATACAACACAGTATAAATATGATGAGTTTGGTAATCGAGTAGAAATAATTAATCCATATGGAAAATCAATGTTTTTTGAATATGATGATAAGCATCAACTTGTAAAAACCATCAATGAATTCGGGAAAGAAGAAATCAGTGTCTATGAGAATGATTTGTTGGTAAGTAAAACAGATGTAAGTGGCCTAGAGACTAAGTATGAATATAATGATTTGAACCAATTAATAAAACAAACAAATCCAAATGGAACTGTGGAGACCAAAGAGTACTTAGATAATCTAATTATACGTGAAGTGGATCAATTTGGATTTGTCATGGAGTATGAATACGACGATACGCAACGACTTATACAAATCAAAACAACTTATCCAGATGGTGGAACATCGATAGTAACTAATACATATGATAAGTATTCAAATGTAATTTCAACTAGCAATAATGGTGCTATAACATCATACGAATATGATGTTTATCAGCGAGAAGTAAGAGTGACGAATCCTTTAAATCAAACCACTGAAAAAGTTTATGATGTTGAAGGGAGAGTTATTGAAAAGATTGATCCATTAGGAAATAGAGAAGTTTTCAAGTTAGATGGTGAAAGTAATGTTGTAGAAAAGAAAGATTTAAATGGTAATGTAACAAAGTATCATTATGATGCTAATGGAATTCTAGTTAGTGAAGAGGATGCTTTAGGATTTGTAAAAACTTATACTTATAATGAGAGAGGATTACTAATAAACGTTATAGATCCTTATTCAGTAATATTTACATACAGTTATGATAATTTTGGGAATCAAATTGAAACTGGTATTAATGGTAAAGTCGTTGAAGTAAAAGGCTATGATGAATATGGGCGTGAGGTACACACCATTACAAATGAAGAAAATACAGAACTAGTTTATGATGAATATAGCCGTATTATTGAGATAAGAAATATTTATACAGGACTTGTTGAATTTAGTGAGTATGATGCTTATGGAAATGTAGTTAAGAAATGGGATAACCAAGGAAAGACTGAAGAGTTTGAATATGATGAGTTACAGAGATTAATCAAGACAGTTGATTCTATAGAACGTGAAGAATTAAATGTTTATAACGAAAGAAATCAACTAAGTTCAACTACAGATTATCAAGGATTGACTACTACATATGAGTATGATGTGTTTGGGAATCAAATTAGAGTTGTAGATTATTTAGGGAATGAAACAATCAAAGAGTATGATTTGAATCAGCAATTGATTCAAACAATGACATCAACCCAAATAATTCAGTATCACTATGATGATAATGGCAGACAGGTTGAGATAAACAATCAAACTACTGGCGCAGTAAGTAGAAGCATATTTGATAATAATGGAAATGAAATACAAAGTATCGATGCACTAGGGAATAGCGTATATCATGAATATAATGCCTTAAATCAAAAAATAAAAACAATCGATGCAAATGGAAATGAAACTAATTTTGAATTTGATGTGTATGGAAATATTATTAAAGTAATGGATTCATTGGGGAATTCAACACAAACTATTTATAATGAGTTTGGCTTAGTTGAAAAGGAAATAGATGAACGTGGATTTGCGGTTATTTATGAGTATAATGATGACTTACTTGTAAGCAAAATTATAGATGGTAATTCGAATGTTATCAGTTTTGAATATGATGATAATATGCAAAAAGTGAAGGAAATGAATCCATTAGGAGGAGAAATACTTTACAAATATGATGCATATGGAAGAATAATTGAAACAACGTATCCAAATGGTAGAATTGAAAAGAAAGAATATGATGTACTTGGCAACATCATTAAAATAATTGATGGGGATAGAGTAACAGAAAACACTTATAATAATGGATTGCTCGTTTCTACAAAGGTAAACGGAGTAGTTCAAGTCAAGAATACATATAATGGTTATGGCCAAATAATTCAAAAAGAGAATGCACTAGGTCAAAAAGTCATGACAGAGT
The DNA here is from genome assembly GCA_964369385.1 of uncultured Holdemania sp. GTDB lineage: Bacteria > Bacillota_I > Bacilli_A > Erysipelotrichales > Erysipelotrichaceae > CALVGQ01. The sequence goes on along the minus strand of CAYJEY010000032.1, from coordinate 6,737 downwards.
ACAATCAATTTGGGCAGGTTGAACGTGAAGAATCAGCAAGTCTAGTAATTGAGTATGACTACGATAGCAGTGGTAATGTAATCAAGGAAGTACTACAAAATACATTCATTACAACGAGCGAGTATGATTTATTAGGAAGACTTACTATTCAAAAGGAAAATGCCATTATTACAGCAAACAATAAATATGACGGTAATGGAAATCTTATTAGTGAATTAGCAAATGGTGTATTGATAGAATACACTTACAATGAGAACAATAAAATTTCAAGTACAAGTATAGCTAGTGAGGTTATTCAAACGATTGAGTATGATGCAAGCGGGAATCCAATTAAGATTAGTGATGCACAAGGAGCTTTAATACAAAAGAAATATGATGCCAATAACAATGTTGTCGAGGAAATCAATGCGTTGAATGAAGTTACACGATACGAATACAATGCATTAAATCAACCAACAAAGGTTCAAAATGCACAAGAACAAATTATTACGTATGGTTATGAAGAATCGGGAAATCTAATTAGAAAATATATTAATAATCGTGCAGCAGAATACGAATATGATATATATCAACAGTTGATCAGTGAAAATGATGAGTATGGATATTCACATAGATATGTATATGATCTTAATGGGAATCAAATAGAGCACCACAAACCTGACGGAACAATGATTGCAAGTGAATATAATTCACTTAATCAGCTAATTAAAAAGAATAATCAAACATATACATATGATGAAAATGGAAATGAGATTACTGCAACTAATCAATATGGAACAGTAGAAACAACTTATGATGATTTTGGTAATATAAAATCTGTATTAGACACAAATGGAAATTTAGTAGAGTATACATATGATGCAAATCAAAGAAAAGTAAAGCAAGTTTCTTTAGGGTCAGTAATTGAATATGTCTATGATGATTATAGATTGCTCGAAGTAGTTGAAAATGGAGTTGTAGTTGCACAATATAAATACAACGAACGAGGTGAAGAAGTTCAACTTATTCAAGGTGATTTAATAACGTCAAAATCATATGACGGAATGGGAAGATTAGTAGCTCAAGTAACTAAAGAAAACAATGTTGTGATTTCTTCATTGAAGTATGTATACGATTTAAATGGTAATGTTATTGAAGAGGTTATCGATGGTAAGGCAAATACATATAAATACAATGAATTGGATGAGCTTATCGAAAGTGAAAAAACAATTGATGGAGAAGTGATAAAAACTGTATATACATATGATTTATACGGAAATCAAACTACAAACTCAAGTTCGTCTGGGAAACAAACATACACATACAATGAACAACAGCAAGTAGAATCTATTCAAACTAATGACGGTATAATTCGATTTACTTATGATGATAATGGAAACTTATTACAAAAGCTGAATGAAAATGGACGTGTGGATCGATACGAATATGATGAACTTGGGCAGTTGAGTGCATTAACACAAGGGGATTATCGCTATGAGTATGAATATGATGCACAAGGAGAACGAACTGTTCAGTCAAAAGCTGATCAAAGAACCTATAGCTATGACATATGGTGGGATGATTATCATCGATTAGATACAGTTAGAGATAAAGAAGTAGAAGATGTTTTTGAGCATTTACGTTCTCAAGAAGAAATTTTATCTTCAAATAACAATTCTTGTATTGTAGTTGTAGAGGAACAAGAGACGATTAATTATAAGTTAGCTCCTGAAGTAATTGAGTATACACTAGATAGAACACAGGAAAATACGACTGTTATTGGACTAAATCAAGAAGTTCATATCTATGGAAATGAGTTGATCAAAGAGGGTCAGGAAAATCTAATCACTGGATTAAATGAAAGTATAGTGGCAAAAGTAGATGATGTAGTTGATAAAATTGAATATTTAGACTATGGTTATAGTAGTGATGTAACTTATGGATTAGGTTATAATTCACAGATGCAAGATACAACTGGATTGATTTATCTAAGAGCAAGATACTATGATCCAACAGTTTCAAGATTTATCTCAATTGACAACAATTATAAAGGTGAAACACAAGATATTTTAAGTCATAATCGCTATGCGTATACTCTTAATAACCCATATAAGTATGTGGATATTGATGGGAATATTGCCGTATACGATAATGGATATGGAAACATATCATATAATAATGATTCTTTGAGAGGAAATTCAAACAATGTTTCATCTGAAGTTGTAACAAAAGGAGTCTCAGTAAAATTAGATTCAAGCAAGTCATTATTCTCTATTGCAAAAAGTTCAGTAGACAAGTCTAATAAACTTAGTGCAATTGGTACACTTGAGACTACTAAATTTTCCTATGCAGATAAGGTTAAACCAGTTATTAACATAGATGTAAAAGCAAATTGCTTATCGGCTATGCAAGAAACAATAAGAGGTTCTGTTCATTTTGCTTTAGATGTAATAGGTATTCTTCCTTTTGCAGGAGAGGGGGCAGATTTACTTAATGCAGTACTTTACTTTTCAGAAGGTGATCAATTCAATGGATTTATTAGCATCGCCTGCGCTGTATTTTCTTTCTATGCTGATATTATACTAAAACCTCTTAAAAGTGTCGTAAGTTCAATTGGTGATTTAATCAAACATGCTGTAGATGCAATTCCAAATTTATTGCAGGGAATAGTTGGGGCACTTAATGCTTTAGCTGATCATGTAATTAGGTTTCTTCCAATATCAAATGCAGATAAACTTGCACTCGAAGGAATGGTCAAGGATACTAGAGATGATATTGTTCAGTTATTCGTAGAACACAGTGGAATTGAAAGTTTAGAAAAGCTTGCGGGGATTGCAGAAAATGTAATTAAAGAGATAACAGAAAGTGCGTTGGAACGCACATTAAAGAATAAACTAGGAGCATTATATGAGTTGTTTATCAAAGAGGGTTTAACTAGTCTTGATGACTTAGTTACTAAATCAAAACTATGGGATGGGATTAAAAATTATATTTCAAGAAAATCTGCTTCATACGATACTGTATTATTAATTTCAGACTTTTTAAGGAAAAATTATCCGGATTTTTACATGTATGTAGTGAGGAATGTAAATTATGGAAATTATGCAAAAAACGTATTGGGATTAGAGAGTTTTTATGAAGAGGTTATAAAAGCACATGCCCACCATATCGTTTTTAAGATTGGTTTAGGAAGTGCACAAAAAGAGCTTGTGCAAGAAGGGCAAGAAATTCTATTAAAGTATGGTATTGACCCAGTGTTTGGTAAAGAGGTAATTGCGGTAGTTACTAATAAAGCGGGGACACATACTCTAGAGACTATGGAAAATGTGGTCGATTTATTAAGGAAGGCAGATTCAAGTGAAGGAACGAAAGAGGCAATTATAGCGGCGTTAACAGACTCACTTAATGCTTTGCCTAAATAGGAGGAGAAATGGAAAAATTAAATTTGAGAGAGATATGTAAGTTGATTACTGATAAAAAAAATGCTGAATTTATAGAATTGATTGAAAATGATGAGAGTTTATTTGATGAAAGTAAGTACACAAACTGGATAGAGTTTTGTTGTATGAAGGATAATGTTGAGCTTTTGAGATACCTACATCACGAAAAAGGAATGGAAATTGATATAGACCTTGGAAAAGTATATAAAACACCACTATTTGTATCATGTTTACGTAATAGTACTAACTGTGTTCAATATTTATGTAACGAAAAGGTAAACATAGACATGGAATTTCATTCTATACCACTAAGAGTAGCAATCAACAATAAAAACTTTGACATTGCAAAATTACTTATTGATACAGGAATAGATTTAACTATAAGATATGAAAATGATTATCTAAATAATGGTGGAATGTTAGAGTACGCGATTATAAATGATGCACCAGATATTGCAGACTATATCCAAGAAAAATTAGATGAGCAATTAGGAAAAGGTGTTTATCAAATAAATATTCCAGAAGTTAAATTATTAGATAAATCGAGCATTGTTGAGTATAAACCACTCGAAAATAATGGTATTGCAGAGGAGCTAGAAGATGGCGATTATTATATTGAGTGGAAGAATAAGTTTGTAGAAAAAGGAATTAGAAAAGTTGCAGGAAAACGAGGAAAACGACTTAAGCGAAGTGATTTAGATCATGTAAAGCGAATTGAGTTTTTAGGTGATCGATTCTGTATGGGAGAGTCTTCAGGATTTCAAGGAATGGATGCAACTAATGGTAGTTTTATGTATAAAGATAAAATGTACCCATTAGGAGAGTCAATCGTTGATTGTGATGATATTAAACACCTCATTAATTTAGAAGTGCTCGTGATTGGTCATAATCAAGTAAGTAATGTTGAAGGATTGAGAGACTTAACAAAACTAAGAGAGTTATATCTACCGGAGAACAGAATTAGAGATGTTGAACCGCTAAGTAATTTGGTAAACTTAACTGAACTAGATATAAGCAGAAACTGTGTATCAGATATTTCATGCTTAAATAAGCTCTTTAATATGGAAGCAATAAGAGCAAGCTATAATCAAATAAGTGATGTATCAGTGGTAAGTAATTATCCAGGTTTATTATTCATAAACTTTGCACATAATAAAGTTAAAGATATAAGTGCATTGAAAGATTTAAAAAACTTACGATCAATTGTTTTTACCAACAATCAGATTGAAGATGTGAGTATGATTGAACATTTATGGGAAATCCGTACAGTTGGGTTAAAAAAGAATCCGGTATATAGATCAATCTATAAGAAACAGATGGAAGTTGAAAAAATCAAGAAAGCAAAAGAAAGAATAGAAGATGAAGCACGTGCAAAGAGAATTGCACAAATGCATAATAATTAGAAAACGTATATTTTACACATAAAGAGTTCAAAGTGTAGTTGTGTTGTATAATGCAGAAAGGAGCTACATTTAAATACGCCGCGATAGATATCGCGTCAAATAACGCCTAGAAATGGGCGTTTTTTAATGCTTTGCAGATTTACACTGATCAATAGTGATGATAGATATCCAAATCATATTAAGGTAGGAAAAGTTAGAATCTTTTCCTTTTTTTCATATAAAGGAGGTGATGCATATGGTTTTAAATTAATCACAACCGTTTCTTATGAATAATTATTTAAATTTTACATTACATGATTACAGAAGTTTCGTGTTTAGTAAGTAGATTTTGTGCGATTAAAAAATCGCACTTTTTTATTGCACAAAATGATAATACTGTGTAAAAATTGATTTTGACTGAAAATGTAATGGAGAGATTAATAATGCTAAAATATCCACTTAAGAAATTTCTAAAATATTGTAAAAAAACGTATCAAGTAGAGAAGTTATTAAAAGGACTGACAGATACAAGAAAAGGTGCAATGTTTAAGACATCAGAGATAGTAATTCCAGTTCTTTTAGGATTTTTATTTAGGATTGATAGTTTCAATGAGTTGAATTACATGTTAAAAGATAAACGCTTCAAACAGTTAATTCATCCAACAATGAGAACTGCACAAATTGATGCAACAATAAATACTTTAAAGAGAATAGATAATTCAGTGTTATCTAAAATGCTAGGAAGCATAGTCAAAAAAAGTGTAAGAAATAAGGCATATAGAGATGGAACAATTGATGGATATGTTGTTGCAGCAGTTGATGGGACAAAATTATTTGGTAGTACAAATAAGTCATGTGAGCATTGTCTAAGTAGTTCTTTAAAGAATGGAAAAACATATTATTCACATTATGCGAGCTTTATGTATTTGGTAGGAGAAGGAGCACGTCAAGTATTAGATTTTGAGCTGTACAATGGAATGCAGAAAAGTAAAGAAAAAGATGAAGGAGAAATAAAAGCATCAAAAAGACTTTTAGAAAAGGTAAATAAGAAACACAAGGGGTTAGTGGATGTCATTGTATATGATGGCTATGGGAGTAAAGTTGAATGGATTAATGAATGTACTAAGAAAGGAATCGAAGTCATATTCAAAGTGGGAAAACATAAAGAAAGAGCAATAAAAGAAGTAAAAGCAAGGACCAATAAAAGTGAGAGTATTGAAGAATGGTTTGATGCAAAAAAGGAAGTGGAAGTTAAAGTGTATGAAGGTGAGTTCGAACTTGATGGAGTAGAGAAGAAATTAAGATATATTAAATTCGAAGAAAAATACACAAAAACAAATAGAAGAAAGCAAATGTTAATAGCAACAACAGGAGAAGACATCAATGTAAAAACATTATACAAGATGATGAAAGCAAGATGGGAAATAGAAAATAGTTTGTTTCATAAGAGTAAAACTTATTTAGGTTTAGATCATTGTTATGTGCATAATAGAAATGCAATGGAAGCAATTATTTATTTAATGTGTATTTCAGAGAATTTAATGCAATTGTATTTGTATCAAAAATTACAAGTTGTAAAACAATATAAAATTCCAACAAAACAAGTAATTGAATTGATGAAGGTTGAGTGGAATCGAATAGCGAAGAATCAGGAATATTTAATTAATACAACATAATGAAAAAATAAATTTAAGCTGATGAAGTTTTTGGGGGAAAGGGGGAAGTCCATGCTTAACTGAAAGAATGTGAGATAAATAAGAGAGAAGCAAGGGAATCGGAGTATTAGAATTACAAATTTTATGATAAAATTAAACAAAACAGAAACTGCTGTAATTATAGTATGAATAAAATTTATATTAGTTTGTGTTATATTGAATTAAAAAAGAGGTTAGATATCATGAATTTATCAAAAAGCATAATCGTTATGTTGCTTATT
>CAYJEY010000031.1:0-15189 GCA_964369385.1 uncultured Holdemania sp. | reverse complement strand
AAATGATAGGAAATTTATTAATCAATGAGGAGAACACCCCTCTTTAATATATAGTGAGAATGTACTAGAAATAGTGCTTTTTTTATGCTCTGATGCAATAAAAAAGTAGTAGCACGATTTAAGTGCTACTACTGATTTAAGGATGAATAAAGCTAATTAAAGAAGTGAGTGCAGAGTTCCAATAAATCGTTACCTCATTTGTCGAATAACTTTCTACATGATCTACATAAGATAGCGCATGAGGTGTTCCCTCAGGTATCAGTGCTTGCGCTGTCGGGTCATCTCGAGAGAAGTTTGGACCACCTACAAGGGCACCTGGTATTGCAGTGCCTGCGGCTACTGAAATACGATGATGAATATTTTCAGGGGAATTGTGACCAAATCCTGTTACGTAACAAATATCTAATGCATTTTTTCCTAAAATATAATTGAGATGTTCTCCAGCTATTGTCGTATAGTTGATATTTTCTTGAATTTGATCAGCAAGAAGAAGAACGATAGCGTTGTTGGTGATGTAAGAATTACTTCCCCAAACATAGAAACCACCAAGTGATACAAAATAACCATCATACATTGAAGCATTGACTATCCCTTCCGCGATGTTGATAAAGTGTTGCGATAGCGTAAAATCAAAGTCTTGATTATTAGATGGGAGTTCACTCATTTCAAGTAAACCATACATACCATAAAGACTGATGTTTTTCCAATCCAAGTGATCGAAGTGATCAATATTTGCATTATAGAGTGCAATGGCACTATCTAAGTATTGTGATTCACCTGTTGCTGCATAGAGAAATGATGCTGCACTAAAGCGCTCGTCTTGGTCATTAGTATCACGATAGTGCCCCGCAGAATAGCCCTCAGGTGGATTATATTGAATATAACCAATGGATTGAAGATAGTTCCATGACTTAACAGATGCATTGAGTAGTGTTTGTGAAAATTCAGGATCTATTTCCTCATAAATGATTGATCCAAGTGCTGTTGCAGCAACGAATGCGCCAGTTGCAGTTGATGATTCGCTCATGATATATACATTTTGCAAGTCTTCATCGGGCATAATGTAGCCTGGAAATTGAGGTGTATTTACTTGTGTGTAAACACCACCATGACCATTTTGCATTTTAAGTAGCCATTCGAGTTGAAAACGGGCTTCATCTAAAACATCTGCAATCCCATTATTGCTTTCAGGGATGTTTAATGTATCGCTGAATACTTCTGGATTATTATGATAAGCAATCAAGACATCCATCACAGCTTTTACTCCTGTTACGGTGTAGCGTCCATAATCACCTGCATCATACCATCCACCGCTTGTATCCACTGGAACATCATTTCCAAAGATGAGGGATGTAGTCGTATGAGAGGCATCGTGCGCATAAATTCCTGCATGTTCCTCAAGTAGTGTTTCACCACTTCTTTGTAGATATAACATTTTTATTGAGGCATCCAATACTTCTTGGTAAACACCTTCTTTGATTTCAAATTCATGAGATTCCCCAAAGAGTTGTGAAACAACACGATAAGTTCCCGGTGTAGTTAGGTCAGTAAAGTCTCCATAAAAGTTGGTTTCCCCAGTACTTCCATTACCTCGTTCTCCAACGATGGCACCAGTATAGACAACTTGATTTGTCTGCGTATCGATGACATAAAATGTATCTCCTTGTTCATAAGGGAAGATTGCCCTTTTTTGAGCAGTGGGCTCATATCCTAAATGGTTTACTTTGATGTTGAGCGAATCTTGTATATCACTGGATTCTGATAATTTTAAACTCGCGATTTGAATATCATGACTTGTTTCAAATGTACCACCGACATGAAAGCCAAGTGATGCATTGAAAGTCGTCGCAAGATTAGCTGGAATGTCGTATGTGACATGTTTTGCAGTAGGTGAAACTTCAATTGTTTCTTTTAGTAGATATTCACCTGTATCATTGTTGCGATAAAAGACTTCAATTGTACGATCAATAGATGATGTAACATCGAAACTCAAATGATAAGTTACACCTTGAACCATTGGAAGAGATTCATGATAGATGGCGATTTCATCTACCTGAGTTTGTCCTGCCTCCACATTAATATTAAATTGACTTGCTTCATTTTGCATTGTGTCTACACCATGTAAACTAGCAAAATGCCATTGACTCACAAAGGCATCAACACTAAGGGGAGCCATTACAGAAATTGTTACTTCAGATTCTGGTGTAGGTGAGGGAGTTGTTTCTTCTGTTGTTGTTGAATCTGGCGGTACTGTTTCCTCAACTTCATCAGGTGTGGTTTTGAGAAGTGTGTTGTATCCAATATATATGAGTGCTCCGCATAATAGAAGAGCAATAAACATTCTTAATGTACGTGGTTTTTTTCTGTTGCGCATAGTTTACTCCTTTAATCGTATTGAATAATCATATCACAGAAATGTGTACTAAATGTGTTGAAATAATTGTTATTTAGATTAAGCCACAGGAAGATTACTTCATGTTTTTTTACAAATAACACCGAGATTTCAATGCTTTTATGCATATTTATAAAGCGGTGGGATAGATTAATCATAGAGGTGTAATACATGAATGAAATAAAAAAATTAAGAATTGGATTAATACTACTTACATTGTTTAGTGTTGCCATATTATCGATACATGCAATTACAAGTTTAAAGTCAAAGAGTCAAATTCCAGAATTAGAAAAACAGCAAAGTGGCAATGATGTGTATGAGCATGCCAATAATCCTACAGTTCTGCAACAAGAATTATACAAAGAGCTTAGTGTAGCACTGCTAAGTGAGGATGCTTTTGAAATTAGTGAGCTCGTTGTAAAATCTTATGTTGCAGACTTCTATACATGGACAAATAAAATTGGAAATTATGAAGTAGGGGGACAAACGTACATTTATGGGCCTTCTTATGTAAGTTTCCAATATCAAGCACGTGATACATTTTATGCACATCTTGATGAATTAATTCAAACTTATACACAAGAAGAGTTATTGGAAGTCGTTAGTATCGAAGTGAGTGGTGCAGTTGAAGCCAATACATTCACAACACTGGATGGCGATGAATATCCAGCATACTATGTTGAAGCTTATTGGCAATATGATAAGACAAAACTAATGGATGCAAGTCCGTTTCAAACAGTGGGTTATTTTACCGTGATTGATCATCGTGGACGCTTTGAAATTGCCGAGTACTATGATCACTTTGATTAAGGAGGAACGATGAGAAATACTAAAATAATAGGGATAACAGTAATCGTATTCAATGTAGCTGTCTTATATATCATTAATAATTTAAAGCAATACCAAACCATTTTAGATGAGCGCTATTTATGGATTTGTGGGATTGTCAGTGGCTTAGTGGTCCTCCTTCATTTGTTTATTTACCGACAAATAATAAGACAGCGATATTCCATGATGTGGATGGTTTTACTGGCAAGTATAGGCTTTGTGTTTGTGATTAGTGGAATTTTGTTGCGAATACAACACGTTCAAAACCAAGTAAGTGTTGAAACATTTCAAACGGATGTAGAAGTTGCCTTTGTTGTTGTGGGTGATGAAATTCAAGAGATGAGTCAATTGGAAGGAAAAACAGTGGGGATATCAAAAAATCATGAAGATGTAGTAGGTTATCAAATGGCAGTTGAACAGCTTGAAGCAAATGGTGTCCAAGTAACATTACTGGAGTATGAAAGTGATGTAGAAAAATTAAATGCCTTACTGAGCAAAGAGGTAGATGCCATTGCAATTGTGAATAACTATCAAAGTTTATACAACTACAATGAAGAGTATGAAGCATTCCTAGCTGAAACACAAATCATTCATTCTCACGAGCGAATAATTGAGACAACTCAAATGGAAAGTAGTAATATTGATGTGCTCAATGAGCCTTTTTCTGTATTAGTAGTAGGCGTAGATGGTGGTATAGGGAATACTGGGGGAGTATTAGCAGATGCAATACTAGCGCTAACCTATAATCCAGTAAGTTTAGAAGTAGTGATGTTGTCTGTACCAAGAGATAGTTACGTACCTTTCGCCTGTGGTAATGGTGCATCTGATAAAATTGCCCACACTCGTGCCTATGGTAGTGAGTGTACACTAGATACCGTGGAACAATTGCTTGATCAAGAGTTTGACTTCTATGTAGAAATCAATTTTGAAGGTGTAGTAGAACTAGTTGATGCGATTGATGGAATTGTGGTCAGCAATCCTTATGAGTTTGTCGGACAAAATGCAGATGATGAGCGTGGGCATTACACTGTTTATATTCCCTCGGGTGATCAAGTTGTATTAAACGGGGAGCAAGCCCTTGCCTTTGCAAGAGAGCGAAAGCTCTATGCTACAGGAGATACACAACGCCAGCAAAACCAACAAGAAGTCATTATGGCCATTTTTAATAAGCTCTTAAGTATCCATGACCCAGCTACATTGCTTGATGTATTGGATGCAGTGGAAGGACACGTCGTGATGAACATGGGCATGGAGGAGATTATCCTCTTATATGAAGACCTTTTACACAAATCACAAAGGACAATCACACCCATTCAACATCTTCTACTGATACGTAGCGATACGCTTTCTGGGTATTATCGAATGAAATGGTATGAGAACTCAAATTTAGCGTTGTCGATTGCAAGATTATTTGAAGGAGCAATCACAGATGCTACTCAAATTTTAAATGAAGCCACATCAAATCAACTTCAAAGTGAATTAGATACATCAATGCGTTTCAGTGTAAACTGGTGGCATACAAGTAAAGAACTTATTGCACAAGAATACAGCGAGACAAGAATTCCCTCGGATATTCCAGATCGTGTTTTAAATTTTGTGGGATTAAACATGAGTGAAGTGATGAGTTGGGCAAGTGAACACAACATACAAGTCACTGTTAATCCAATTTCAAGTGGAACGAGCTATCATGTAGAACTCCCAGAAGGATATGTCTTAGCACAAAGTGTAGCAGAGGGTGTTGTTGTAAGTGATGTTGCACTAATCACAATTGATGTGATTATGCACCAGTATGTGCCGATACAAAGCGAGACAGGGACAAGTCAATCCACAACGAATTCAAGCGAGTCATCAATCACTTCAACTACACAAACTACCTCTTCAGAAGCGACAACAGAAACTATGACACAAACAACGACAATTCCAATAATTACTGATTTGGCAGGATTTTAATTTCGTGTTAAAATAAATATGTTTTTAACAGGAGGTACATATGCAAATCGTTGTAATTAATGGAAGTCCCAAAGGCCAAAATAGTGTAACAGTTCATAGTGCGTATTACCTAGAAAAGGTATATGCGCAACATCATTTTACTTACTTTGATGTAGGACAAAAAATAAGAGTGTTTGAAAAGAATATGGCTGATGTTAAACAAGCTATAGAGAATGCCCAATTAGTTATTTTTGTGTACCCTGTTTATACGTTTATTGCGCCTTATCAACTTCATCGTTTTATTGAATTGATGAAAGAAAATAAAATTAGTCTAGAAGGGAAATTTGCAACTCAAATTTCCACATCCAAGCACTTCTACGATGTTACAGCTCACAAATACATCGAAGAAAATGCTTTTGATTTAAAGGCAAAAGTAATTCCTGGATTATCACAAGATATGGATGAGTTGATTAAAAAAGATGGACCAAAACATTTAGAGGAATTTTTTGATAAAGCATTGTATGATATTGAACAAGACTTTTATCAGCAGAAAGCACAATACCAAAAAGAACCAATTTCTCCATATAAAGCAAGTTGTACGATGGTAAATAAAACACTTGAAAAAGAGGTTATCGTTCTTACTACTCAAAAACCTGGTCAAGATAGTTTAACGAGTATGATTGAGGAATTTATTCGTATTTCTCCTCATCGTGTTCGCGTAATTAATTTACATGAGTTACGTTTAGATAGCGGGTGTATTGGTTGCCTACAGTGTTCAGTAAGTGGAATGTGTATTTTTAAAGATCGCTTTGATGAATTCTTACGTAATGAAATTCATAAGACAGATGCGATTGTGTATGCCTTTGAGATTGAGAACCATTATGCTGATGCAAGATTTAAATGCTATGATGACCGCCAGTTTTGTAATGGACATCGTGCACTCACAAAGAATATGCCAATTGGATATATCCTAAGTGGACACTATGCTAGTGAATCCAACCTGCAAATGATCATTGAAGCAAGAGCACAGGTGGGACATTGTTATATGTGTGGGGTAGTAAGTGATGAAGTTAATCCTAAGCAAGCATTAATTCAAATGAATGATACACTTAACTATGCACTTATCAATAAGCCTCACGTATCTAAGAACTTCTTTGTGGTGGGAGGATCAAAAATTTTCCGTGACTTAGTGTATGTCATGGGAGGAATCATGAAAGCAGATCATGAATTCTATAAAACAGATGGAACATATGATGATTTACCACATAAGCAAAAAATGACACGTTTAAAAATGTCATTAATTGGCTGGTTAATGAATTCAAATATGATGAAAAAAAATATGAAATCAAAAATGAATGAGTATGTCGTGATGCCTTATCAGAAAGTAATTCAAAAAGCACAAGCGAAAAAGTAGTAAGTTCACATAAAGTTCAAATAAGGGACACAGAAACTTCAAAGAACCTTGGTATTCTATTATCAGGAAGAAGAGGTGACACCAAGAAGTATTACTAGAAATAATTTCTTAATTTCAAAATCCCTTTCATAAATATATATAAATAATAAAAGAAAAGCCAAGCAACCTTCCCCCGCTTGGCTTTTTTCTGTGTAGTGTAAAGAAAATGTTAAATTATGAAATTTATGTAAATAAATGATGAATTATTTATTATTTTTCCTTACAAACAATTAACTCAATGTTGATAAAAGTGAAATCAAACTTTTGTAATATATATTGGTAAACAAAATACAGGGAGAAAAATTTAATGAAAAGTTTGAAATTGTTAGGTGTAGCATTAGTTGCGGTAAGTTTATTAAGTGGATGTTCAACATCTGAGGCACAAGAAGAAGTAGTTGATTTAAATGCACTATCATTAGAAGAAATTACAACAAAAGCACAAGAAGAAGGTGTAATTAATTCAATTGCTATGCCAGATTCATGGGCAAACTGGGTTGGAACTTGGGATGATATCGAAGAAATCTATGGAATTACGCAAAATGATGTAGATATGACTTCAGCAGAAGAGTTAGCGTTATTTGAAGCAGAAGGAGTAAATGGGACAAAAGATATTGGAGATGTAGGGCAATCATTTGGTCCTTTAGCTGAGTCAAAAGGATTAACTGCACAATATAAAACATCATATTGGGATGAAATTCCTGATTGGGCTAAAGATGATGATGGGGATTGGATCATTGCTTATTATGGAACAATGGCAATCATTACAAATACAAGTTTAGTAGATGAAGCACCAACATCATTTGAAGAAATTCTGGAAGGTGATTATAAAGTAACAGTAGGAGATGTTGTTAAAGGGACATCTGGACAATGTATCTTATTAAGTGCTGCAATGGCAAATGGTGGAGATGAAACGAATATTCAACCAGGTTTAGATTACTTTAGAGAGCTTGCAGAACAAGGTAGAATTGATTTAGGAGAAGCAAGTTTAGCACGTCTTGAAAAAGGTGAAATTGAAGTGATGTTGTTGTGGGATTATAATGCGTTAAATTATCGTGATCAAATCGAAAGTAATAATCCAAATGCTTCATTTGAAGTAACAATTCCAACTGATGGAGCAGCACAAAGTGGATATACAACTGTAATTAATAAATATGCACCAAATATTCATGCAGCAGCACTTGCAAGAGAATATATTTTATCTGATGAAGGGCAAATCAATTTAGCAATTGGTTATGCTACACCAATTCGTGATGTTGAGTTACCAGCAGAGGTTGAAGCTAAACGAATTCCTGAGGATCAATATGTGAATGCACAACCAATTGTAGACCAAGCAGCTTGGGAAGCAACAGTTGCTGAAATTGGAGTACTTTGGCAAGAAGAAGTAATGGCATACGCTAAATAGTAAAGAACTTGGCCGAATGTAAATTCGGTCTTCTTTTTGAAAGGGGAACATATGAAAAAGAACAAAATGATTTTATTAGTATTACTACCATTCATTGTAGTAGTGATGTTGTTTGAGATAATTCCAGTCTTGATGGTAGTTGTAAGAAGTTTTAGTGATGGGCTTGGAGGATTTACTTTAGAGCATTATATTTCAGCATTTTCTAAGAAATTGTATCAAACTGCAATATTAAATAGTGTTATTATCTCCATCGCATCAGCGTTGATTGGAATTGCGGTTGCTTTTTTTGCAGCACAAGCATTTCATACAAGTAATGCTAAGAAGAAAGGTTTGTTTGTAAATATTCTAAATATGACATCGAATTTTGCTGGAGTGCCGCTTGCCTTTGCTTATATGATTTTACTTGGTAGTGCAGGGGTAATCACTAATTTTGGTAGAGAATTTGGGATTGAGGCATTGGCAAATTTTGATTTATATACTGTATCTGGACTTTTATTGATTTATATTTATTTTCAAATACCATTAGCAACGCTACTTCTTATTCCGGCATTCAAATCATTAAAAAAGCAATGGGAAGAAGCAGTAGCATTGCTAGGAGGAACTTCTTTTCAATACTGGATAAAGGTAGCGATACCAACACTTATGCCAAGTATATTAGGAACGTTCAGTGTGCTATTTGCCAATGCGCTGGCAGCCTATGCAACAGCCTATGCCTTGTTGTCAGGAAATTTGTCTTTGTTGCCAATACGTATCTCAGAAACGTTTGTGGGAGATGTAGTACAACGTCCAGAGTTTGGTTCTGCACTGGCTGTCATTTTGATGAGCTTAATGGTTTTCTCGATTGTGGCAAAGGAAAAAGTGTTAGATGCAAATCATAGGAGGGCAAGAAAATGAAAAAACTTAAAACCAACAATGTCTTGATGATCATTGTGGCAATTTATTTGCTTGTCCCCTTAGTGCTAACACTCATCTATTCACTGTTTAGTGAGTGGACGAGTTTACTACCAACAGGATTTACTTTTAAATTTTATATTGAAGTACTTAGTGATACTTTATTTTGGCAATCATTAGCACGTTCTGTGTTGATGTCAGTAATTCCCCCTATGTTAACAGCAGGGATGTTGCTGCTGGTGATGTATGTGGTAGTCGTGTATTTTCCAAAACTTGATCGCTATGTCAATATACTATGTACAATTCCCTATGCCATCCAAGGGGTAATCTTACCAATCAGTGTTTTATCACTTTATTCAGGTGCTCCAGGAATCTTTTCTAATCGAATTCTCCTGCTTATCAGTACATATTGCGTTGTCATTTTACCTTATATGTATCAAGGGATAAAAAATAGCTTAGTTGGTGTAGATGCTAAGCGCATCATTGAAGCTGCACAAATGTTAGGTTCGAGTAAATTTATGGCATTCTTTCGTATTGTGGTTCCTTGTATTGCACCATCAGTTATCATTTCTTCATTGATTGCAGTAGCCATTGTATTTGGAGATTTCGTAATTGTGAATACAATTGCAGGAAACTACTACCAAACTGCTCAAGTTTACTTATATCGTAAGATGTCAAGTTCAGGACAAGTAACGAGTGCTATTATCGTTATTGTGTATACAGTAACATTATTGATTTCAATGTTTAGCTATAAAAGACAGAAAAAGGAGAAAAATTCATGAGTACAATTGAATTTAAAAATATTACAAAAAAATTTGGAGATAATCTAGTATTAAATGATATCAGCTTAACAATTGAAGATGGAAAACTAATTACATTATTAGGTCCCTCGGGTTGTGGTAAGTCCACATTACTTCGTTGCCTTGCAGGACTAGAAAGTGTGACAAGTGGACAAATTATTTTAAATGGTGAAGATATCACAGATAAAGATCCTAAAGATCGTGAAATTGGAATGGTATTTCAACAATATAGTTTGTTTCCTAACATGAATATCTTTAATAATGTGGCTTTTGGTCTACGTATGAAGAAAGTGCCTGAAAGTGAAATTAAAGAGCGTGTTACAAGTGCACTTGAGATGGTTGACCTAAAAGGAAGAGAAACAAGTATGCCACATGAATTATCAGGTGGACAGCAACA
Source organism: uncultured Holdemania sp. (assembly GCA_964369385.1). Classification (GTDB taxonomy): domain Bacteria; phylum Bacillota_I; class Bacilli_A; order Erysipelotrichales; family Erysipelotrichaceae; genus CALVGQ01. The sequence continues at coordinate 5,097 of CAYJEY010000031.1, read as the reverse complement.
ACGTGTTGCACTAGCTAGATCGATTGTCACTCGTCCAAAAGTACTTCTTTTAGATGAGCCACTATCGGCAATTGATGCAAAGCTTAGAAAATCACTTCAAAATGAAATTCGTCGTATTCAACAAGAAATGGGAATCACGACAATCTTTGTCACGCATGACCAAGATGAAGCAATGATTATGTCAGATGTTGTCCACTTATTTAATAAAGGAAATGTGGAACAATCAGGAACACCGATGTCAATTTATACGTCACCAAAGACAGCATTTACAGCAAGTTTTATGGGGAACTACAATATTTTATCAGGACAAGACTTTGCGACTTTGATGAATGATTCACTTCATCCAAAACACGGGAAAATTGCCATACGTCCTGAAACAGTGGAGTTGAGTAGTGAATTTATAGAAAACGAAGAAATGATTCAGTTTAAGGCAAAAATTGTAGAATTCACAAACATTGGCAATGTAGTACGTTATAAATTGGAGAATAACTTCAAGACAATTAAATCAGATGCACTGTTTAGATCAAAAGTGTTATTTGAAGTGGGAGACACAGTGAACGTATCAATCGCAAAACACAATTGCATCCATTTTGAGGACTAAATATGAAAAAAATATTAATTAGAAAAGATCGAAATAACTACAAAGGAAATCTTCATTGTCACTCGACAAACTCAGATGGACATCTAAGTCCATCACAAATCAAAGAACTGTATAAAAAGAATGGTTATAGCTTTATTGCCTATACTGAGCATGATTTATATACAGATTTACGTAGTGAATTAAATGAAGCTGAATTCATTGTACTTCCAGGTGTAGAGGCATCTTCAAATTTAATCGATGAAGAAAAAAAGAGATGCATCAAAACACATCATATGTTAGGAATCTTAGGACCAACTCACATGCAATCAAAAAAAGCATACGGACATATGGAACGCTTAAGCATTCCGATGACATCATATGTGAGTGAGTTTGAAAAATCGGCTCAAGAATTAGTTAACGAGTTAGCGAATCATGGGTTGATTGTCACTTATAATCATCCTGTATGGTCACGTGTAAGTTATCGTCAGTATGCTTACTTAAAGGGAGTTTGGGCACTTGAAGTGTATAACTATGATACAGTGAAAGAGTGTGCACAAGGAGCCTGCTTTAGTCAATGGGATGACATGCTTATTGAGGGAAGCGATATGTTGGCCATTGCCACCGATGATAATCACAACAACGGTCACTTTGATGACTCTTGTGGTGGATACATTGTGGTGCAAGCCAAAGAACTCAATCATGATGAAATCACCCAAAATATGCTAGATGGAAACTATTATTCTAGTTCAGGAGTTGAAATATTTGAATACTGTATTGAAGATAATGTTGTATCTATAGAGTGTAGTGATGTACGCACAATCAATTTTATTGTCCATGGAGCAGTGGGTGATGGCATTACTGTTCAATGCGATGACGTGGATGATACAATCAATCATGCAAGTTATAAGCTTAGAGGAACAGAGAGTTATATCCGTGTTGAATGTATTGATAAATATGGTAGAGCTGCATGGACAAACGCAACTCGACTTAAATAATCAATGTTCACATAAAGTTCAAATAAGTAACACAGAAACTTCAAAGAAGCTTGGTATTCTAATATCAGGAAGAAGAGGTGACATCAAAGTAGTAACAAAGTTAGAAATAATTTCTTAATTTCAAAATCCCTTTCATAAATATATATAAATAATAGAAAGCCAAGCACCCTTCCCCCGCTTGGCTTTTATTTACATAAATTGTAAAAGTTGCTAAAATAAAGATAGCTATTTCCATACTAAAATGAGGGGAGAATGTAATAATGAGCGAAACTTTAACATTAAAGATTTTATCGATAGTAGCAACAATTGGAACACTAGGACAAATTATCTATCAATTTGTAACACAAAAAGAATTTCAGCTCACAGGTATACTAATTTTAAGTATTAGTATTGCAGTAGTTTCTATAATCATTTATTCGACAAAAAGCTATGAAATAAAAAAAAGAATGAAATACTTTTTAAGTAAATCAAAAGAATACAAGATTCGTGAAATGAAATCTGTTTATACAATATATGCAGATAATGAAATTGGGTACAAGAAAACCCAAACACTTCAAGCGACTTCAAATAATTTAAGTGAGTTTTCTGGAAGATTTAAGAGCAGAGCAATAGATGATCTTACTGCTTATGAGTGGACATCAGTCAATGCTCAACATGATTTAGTTCTATCAAAAGGTATTGCCTTTACAAACTATACGATTAAATTTGATCCACTACAAAAGGGTGAAATGATTGAAGTAGGGATAGCACTACGAAATGATACTGATGAAGTAGAACTAGAGAATAAAATAAGTTCATATATCATGAAGAAGAAAATAAAGAAATTATTACTTAAGGTAGAGTTTAAAGGAGAAGTACCACTTCCAAAGTCGGCATGTTTAACGATATATGATAATCAAGAGGATATGCCCGCCAACAAGCCTATACTTATAAAAGAAATACCTATAGATACAAGATTTCGAATCATTGAGCATATCGAATCTTATCCAATCAAAGGTTACAAATATCAAATTAAGTGGAAATACTAGTTTCACATAAAGTTCAAATAAGCGACACAGAAACTTCAAAGTGCCTTGGTATTCTAATATCAGAAAGAAGAGGTGAAAATAAAGATGTAACAAAGCTAGAAATAATTTCTTAATTTCAAAATCCCTTTAAAATTATATAAATATAAATAATAGAAAGCCAAGCAATCCTTCCCCCTGCTTGGCTTTTGTCTGTTAAAATTAGGACTTGTCATTGTAATATAAAAGTAATGAAGTTAAAATAAATATAGAAATATTTATGTTTTTATATTGTAATTTCAACAGTCCAGTAGAAGCTAATCATTATAAGAAGTCTAGCTAAATTTACTAGGGGATTAAAAGTATGTAGGGATATTATGTTAATGATAAGGGGAGACAAAAGTGAAAGAGAAATTAAGAAAGGTTATCCAAATATTTAACAACAATTTAGTATTAATGCTAATACTTACGATTATTTTATATTTATATCTACTGTGGTTAGATTCATATTTAATAAATCCACAAAACTCGAAATTAGTAATGATGAGCTTCTGTGTTGTTACGGCATCGATTACATTATTATTGCCAACTATTATTGCAAAAATTTACAGTAGTATTGTAATAGTAATTGTGAGTGTATATTCTTATTCACAATTGATTTATTTTCGTGCTTTTGAGCAATATTATCGTATCAACACTGCTCTATCACTAACTGATGAAGTACAAGATCAAGGGGCAGCTATTACAGAATTCTTGAAATTAGAAGATTTAATTATTTTAATAATTATGGTTATAGCGATCGTGTGCATTGTATTGATACGTATACCTAAACTTTCTTTACGACAATGGCCTCTATCTCTGATAAGAGGTGTTATTGGAATTGTATTGATAATATATGGTATAGGTTTATATCAAAATTTTTATAATGAAATTATAGAAGAAACGCACAATGTCGATCCTTTCTTTTACTATAAAACAGAGCATTATGTTTTTACAACTTTAAATCATCCAGATCGTTTTGTAGAAAATTATGGTATTGTAGCCTTGCTGGTGGAGGACTCTAAACGAGTTTTGTTTAAGTCAGGTATAAGCGAGCAAGAGGTTATCAATATTGAAAATTACCTTAGCTCACGAGAAATTGAAACAGATAATAACTACACTGGTTTGTTTGAAGGAAAAGAGTTAATTATCATCCAAGCAGAATCGTTAGCAAATATTGTGATTGATCCGGTTCTAACACCTACATTATATTATTTAAAAGAAACAGGTATGAGTTTTGAAAATTTTGATGCTCCTTTATTACCAGGCTCAACAAGTGATGCTGAAATTATGGCAAATACGGGATTGATTCCAGCACTAGATGGAAATATTACAATGATGCACTATGCTATCAATGAGTTTCCTACGACACTAGCAGGTGCATTTAGCAACGAAGGATATACGACATTTGCGTTTCATAATAATTTTGCTGAATTCTATAATAGAAATGTCTTTATGCCCCATGTAGGATACGATTTTTTTGATTCTTTTAGGTTAGGGATTGAAAGTGAGTCATATGACCACGAGATGTTTAATGTTGCGAAATGGCTACTTCTAGAAACAGAATTATCTATGTCATACTTCATTACATACAGTGGACACCAACCCTATACCGAGTTATCAGAAGTTTTTAGTGAGAATTATGCGATAGTTAATGAGACATACCCAGAACTTGATGATAGTACAAACGTTTATCTTGCTAAATCCATGGATTTGGATGAAGTGATACGTGTTTATATTGACGATTTGTACTTTGTAGGAAAGAAAGAAGATACAGTATTTGTTATTTTTGGAGATCATTATCCAAAAGGGATCGATCACGAAACAAATCAAGAGATTATGATGGATGTATACAATGTTGATACTAATTTTGAAGCACCATTAATCATTTGGACACCAAATATGGAGGCAGAAGTGGTTGAGAAAGTGTGCACTCCATTAGATTTAATGCCTACTCTATTAAATTTGTTTAATATAGATTATGATAATCAAACTATAATAGGTAGAGACATATTTGATCCAACATATGAAGGGTTCTTATTTAATTCTAGTGGAACAATTGTTACAGATAACTTTAAGTTCGACGGGGAGACTCAGGAGGTAACTTTAATTGACGGATACAGTAAAGAGAAGATGGAAGCTGAAGTTGAAAATTATCGAAAAATCATACAGTTATCCGAATATATTTTTGAATTGAATTACTTTAAATAGAAGTATTTCGGCTGTGCATAAATATCTAGAATTCCTATAATAGTTAAATATACGTATAAAACAGGCAGCATAAGAGTGGTATAGCTCCAAGGATAATATGGTCAAATAAAAAAAGAACTATGCTAGAGTTAGAGTTATCAATTTGAACAAATACTAATGAATTAGAGGAAAAGAAATATAAAATTCCTATCTTTATTCGGAATGATTAAGAAAATATGATAATCAAGAGGATATGCCCGCCAACAAGCCTATACTTATAAAAGAAATA
>CAYJEY010000030.1:685-16694 GCA_964369385.1 uncultured Holdemania sp. | reverse complement strand
CTACATTTTGAATTCCAAGAATTTCAGATTGACCTGATCCCATCAATCCAAACATTGGATCAGCTGCTGCCATATTACCAGTCAATTCTAGTACAGTATTGCTTGCAGTTAAATACATTAAATACGATAACAAACCAATAATTGCAGCTTGATGTTTATCTTTCTTAGCAACAGCAGCTGCAATTCCTACTGCAAACACAACACTTAAATTATTGATTAATGCAAAAATTGTATCATAAATCAGATTAGCTAATAATTGAATCGGAAACCAATTCAAAAATGGTAATACACCTTTAACTGTATCATTTGTAAATAATACCCCAAAAACCATGAGTAATCCGGCAACTGATAGGTACATCAATGGCTGTACCATTACCTTTGCGAATTTCTCTAAACTACCTTTTAAACCTTTCATACTATCTCCCTCTTTTCTTGATTTATTTCAAAAAGGACTAAATGTAGATACATTTTTCCCCTAATTGACTTCACTGCTTTTATCTTTTTACAAATTTACTAATATGAATGATGATAAATAGCACTTCTTCTTTTTTTACTTTTTGATGGAATTTTTCTTTAATTTGATAATAAAACTTCTCTGCAAAAACTTTATGCAATGGATTTGAACTAAAGAAATAATGTAACATATCCACATTTCCCTCTAATTTTTGATTACTTTCACTCAATACTCGATGAGCTAAAAACTTCAGGTGTGTTGTTAATCTCAAATAATAAAAATCACTTTCTTCAAACTTTAAACCATATACTTCTTCAATCAGTTTTATCGACATTTGCACAAAACTAACTGTGTTGATTGTTATCTCTGGAGTAATTAAATTATTTGATTGAATGATATGTAACGCAATATATCCTGCTTCATCTTCTGGTAACAAAATTGATGTTCTTTTTTTAATTACAGTTAACATTTCTTTCCCTAACTTAAATTCTTCTGGATAAAGTAGCTTCAGTTCATTTAATATTAAATTCGGTAAAACTGCATTTTGACGAGCTCGTTCCAATGCAAAACTTATGTGATCTGCTAGCCCTACAATTGCACTATGTTGCATTTGTATTCCAACTTGTGAAGCTTTTTCTACTACAGTCTCAGCAATTTCTAAGTATTGCAAATTTGTATCTTTAAGCAATTCAAAAAACTTTGTTTGTAATTCATCTTGTATGTAGTATATTTTTTCAACACTATCAGCTTGAATGATATCGTTTACTTTTTTTCCAAAACCGATCCCAGAGCCTAGTGCTACTGCCTCGCGACGATCAGTACATACAACTGCAACGACATTATTATTAAATACTTTAACAACCTTCATAAACTACTTCTTGTATGTTCCAACAATGCTTTTAGAATCGACTTCTCCGCTAATTAACAAACCATTTAATTTAAACTCAGTATGATTCAAAACAATTGTCATTACACTTGTATCCAACCCTTCATTCTTAAAGAAATTATGATTATACTCAATCACCTTTTGTCCAGCAGATACTTGTTGACCTGCTTCAATGAATTGCTTAAACCCTTCTCCTTGATACTTCACTGTATCTACACCAAGATGAACTAATATTTGAAGTCCCTCTTTAGTTTCGATTCCAAATGCATGCTTTGTTGGTGCAACCAAAGTTACTTTTCCCTCAACTGGAGCATAGACGATGTTCCCTTGCGGCCTTATAGCAAGTCCAACTCCCATTAAATTGTTTGAGAAGACGTCATCTTTCACTTCTTTAATATCAATCATTGTTCCATCTATTGTTGCATAAATATTTTTACTCTTGTTAAAAAACATAAATATCCTCCTTTGAATAAAAAAAGCATGAGTGCACTATTAAAATAGTAAACTCATGCCTGCATTATCAGTAACACGTACTCCTACATTTTAGACAACAGGTCTAGTATTGTCAAGAGTATTTCTATGACTTTCTTATTTAAATTCTATCCATAAGATTCAAATTTATATTGACTTCATAAATAAAAAGCAGTAAATTCAAAAATTTACTGCTTATCAATTAATTATATTACAAACTCTCCGTGTTCCATAACTACAACCTCTTGGCCGTCAATTGTAGTCCCTACAACAACCGTTTCTTCAGTACCAATCATGAAGTCATGGTGCGAAGTGGCTACATTCACTCCTGCTGCAAGTAATTCTTCCTTACTCATATTTGCTCCATTTTTAATATTTGAAGGAAACGAAGATCCAAAAGCAAGGTGACAAGCTGCATTCTCATCAATCAATCCATTATAGAATACTTGATTCATTTTCTTAATTGGACTATGTTTTGAGACAAGCGCAAGTTCTCCAAGTTGACGTGTAAACTCAGTCTTAAACAATGCATCTTTAAGCAAATCGACGTTATTTGAAGCACTGCAATCAACTGCTTTTCCATCTTTAAAAGTGATGGAAAAATCAGTAACTAACTTTCCTGACATCATTAATGGAAAAGATGCAACGGCAATTCCATTGACAGTACGATAGTCTGGATCAGTAAATATTTCTTCTGTCGGCATATTCGCAACATAAGGCTCACTTACCTTACTTGATCCCATATCAGCAGCAGAGGTCCAAATATGATCTTTCACAAGATCCATTGTAATATCAGTACCAAGTTCCGTTGTAATGCGCACTGATTTAAAATTGTACTCATTTAATTTCTTTGAAATCTTCGCCATGTCTTCACAATGTTGAATCCAGTTGTCTACAGGACAACTATCTTCATTTACACGCATCATTTCACAAATTTGTGAATCCAGTTTCATAAATGCATCTTCATCACTTAGGCCTGGATAAAGAGTCTTAGCCCAATTCATACTTGGTTGTGCTGTTCCAACCCATTTTAGTGTTCCATCATGAATATATTTTCTTACTACATTGCGAACTTCATTTTTTGCCGTGTTTTGAGCAAGTAACTTGTTCGATGGTACATCTTCATTTAACGTTGGATAACTGCAATTAATCCCCATTTGAACTGAATTTTTACTTAAGTAGTAATCTAATGAGTCTTTCTTCCACTGTGGTACTTCAAGTAGTGTTTCCTCACTACAATGTAGAGCCCTTGTGTGTTCAATATATGGGTCCTCAAGATGTACAACAACATCTTTTGCACCCATTGCAAAAGCCTGTTTAGTCACTTCTCGTGCGAGTTCAATTGCTTCTGTATTCGTTTGTAGAACAAGTGTTTGCCCTGGTTGAATGTTTACTCCAATACGAAGTAGCGCTAGTGCTAATTTTTCATTTTTAACTTGCTTATTCATTACGCTTGCTCCTTTTGGACAATTTCCTTGATTTGACTAACTGCAGCTTCAACACTTTCATTTGTAATAACATTTCTAAATAATGGAGCAATTTCCATGTCCATTTTTGCCTTATTCAAGCGTCGCTCAATGCTAGCTTTATCATCTTTATAAATTTCATTGATTTGTTTTTCCAATTGATCAAAAGACGTTGGCATCACAAAGAAAGCAATTGAATCTGGAATATTTAATTTGATTGGGCCAACACCTTGTGCTTCCACTTCAATTAAGACATTTTTCCCTTGCTTAATTAAGAATTCAACTTGTTGACGTGGTGTTCCATAATAGTAACCATTGAATTCTGTGTATTCAAGTAATTCTTTATTTTTAACCGCATCGGCAAAGCCTTTGTGGCTCACAAAATAATAGTCTTTTCCATCTACTTCATTGGCTTTTTGTGGGCGAGTTGTCATTGAGATTGAAAACATGAGGTTCATGTCTTTATCTTCAAGTAAAGCTGAACGAATTGCCCCTTTACCAACAGATGATGCTCCACTAAGTATTATTACAGTTCCTTTTTTCATATGTCCTCCTACTCACAACGACTAATAATCGTTTTTAATAATTCATATGCACGATCAAATGATTCTAGGTTTAAACGCTCATCTGGAGTGTGAATTGCTTCTGATTGTGGTCCTACTCCAATAATATCAAAGTCTTCATAAAGACCACTAAAGATACCACATTCTGTCCCTCCATGACCCGCTTTTAATTCTAGCTCCACATCATACATTTCACTCACTACATCTGCCATGATTTGGCGTAGTGGAGATTCCACTTTATAGTTGAACCCTGGATATCTTGCCGATATCTCACACTTTGCACCTGCAAGTGAAGCTTGTACATCAATGATACGAAGTAGGTTAGAAATTCCACTCTCAATCGCACTACGCAGTGAAAAACTAAGGACTACAGTATTTTCATTTGTACGAATAACCCCCAAATTGAGGGATGTTAAAGTTAAACCTGGAATTGCCATCGAACGATGTCTAAATCCATTCGGCAATAAATAAATTAAATTAATCACAGCTTTTGAACTAACAATATCTGCAGCTTTGAGTGCTAGATCAACATTTTTTAATTGAAGTTGAATATCTGCATCACTATGTTCAAACTCAACTAAGAAGTCTCTTCTTGTTGATTCTATTACTGTTTGTAGTACCTCTATTGGTGTATCAGAAGTAAAAGTGATTTCCGCCTCACGAGGAATTGCGTTATCTTTAAGCCCTCCATGGATACTTACAACTCGAACATTCACACCCTGAAGCATTGCTTCTTGTAGTGCACGCGCAACAAGTGTGTTTGCATTTCCACGTTCATTCGCAATTTGTCCACCAGAATGGCCTCCAAGTAATCCTTTGACTTCAATCGTATATGTTGGCCACGTATTTTCACTCAATACTAGTGGATAACTTACATCACAACGACATCCTCCAGCACTTGAAATGATTGTTGATGTTTCTCCACCTGCATCTAAAGAAATCATTCGATGCGCTTTAATCCAATCTGTTGTAATGTTCATTGAACCCATGAGTCCGACTTCTTCTTGCGATGTAAACACACATTCAAGTGGTGGATGCTTTAAATCATTTGCTTCAAGAATCGCCAACATGTATGCAACACCTGTACAATCATCTGCACCAAGTGTTGTTCCTCTTGCATGAAGCCATCCATCTTCAACATATAAATCAAGTGGATCACTCTCAAAATCATGATTTGAATCCTTGTTTTTCTCACATACCATATCCAGATGCGCTTGAATCATGAGTGGCGCAGCATTCTCTAATCCTAGCGTGCCAGCCTTGTACACTACAACGTTGTGCATTTCATCTTGCTTATACGCTAAGTTGTGTGCTTTTGCGAACTCAACTACATAATCACTCAATCCCTTTTCATTAAATGAACCATGGGGAATTTTTGTTGTTTCATTGAAATAGAAACAATGTCTTTTACTTAAATCAAATTCCATACTTGATCTCCTCTACTTTATTATTGCTATTTTCTCATGATTTGGTGCTAAATAGTAACATTTCCCATCTTTGAAAACAATACTTTCTTCTGAAAATAAGACAATTTCACGGTCAAAACTCTCTACATGGGCACGTACATTCAGTTCCAATGCATAGCCTGTGCTATCCACTAATTTTACATCACCCTGCACCTCAATTGGGGATTGTTGATTCCAAAGCCCAATTGTTGGCCCTGCAGCATGCCCATGACAACCTAATGGGTGTGTATATAAGCATGGTTTTAGTCCTTCAGATTTGCCTTGTTCAAGGCTCTCCATTAAAATTTCATTCCCACTCTTACCTACAATAAAATGCTCACATACAATCTCTTGGAAGCGATTATTTTGAGTTTTGAAAGCTTCAAGCAAATCACTTGGAGCAGCCACTTCATTCTCTTTTAGCACATAAGCTAAGCGTTGTGTATCTGTGCATAACCCCAAATAGAAGATTCCAAAGTCATAATGTAATAAATCCCCTCGTTGTATGACAGTATTTCCGCCAAACATCCCCTCTTTACGTTGTAAATCGACATGAGGTAAAAACCAACAACTAAGTCCTAAATCGTTTACTGATTGAGACATATAGTCTTCAACATCTTCACAAGTTGTCACTCCTGGCACAATTACTTCATTACTAAACCCACGATTCGTGATTTCCATTGCTACTTCTATTACTTCATCCCAATATTTTAACTCTAAGTCAGTACGTTTTTGTAAATAATAAACACCTAAGTCTTGAGCACTCACAAACTTATTGACAATTTCTTGATCTAGTTCTTTGCATAACATCTGATACAAACCAACACTCAATCCATCACTTAGTGCAAAATGGCTCGCATAGTTTAGTCCAATTTTGTTGGCATTACAGCGTTTTAAAACACGATTTAACGCTTCCATTTGAGATTCATTTTCTAAGTCATAATCTCGTGTATAGAACGTTTCTAAATCCGGGTCAGGACGATTTACGCAATAAGTTTTTAGTTCACCATGATCATTGTGTAATACTAAAATTGTTAAACGTCTTGCCGTTAAAAAACGGGCTGGAGTTAATTTCTCCAGTATTGGATCTTCATTGTATTCTTTACTAGGAATTACCCAAACATCAATACCTGCTTCTTCCATCAATGCTGGAATTAGATTTAATCGTTCTTTTAAAATTTCATCTTGAATTTGAAATTGTTCTTTTAGACTTCTAACTTTCATTTTTCCTCCTCTTTAACTTTGAAAAGTCTAAGCAGCTGCTCAGACTTTCCAAGTATACTTATTCAGCTACTTTCACGTACCAGAATGTTGCCCCACCTTGTGGACTATAGATTACACCTTCAGTACCCGCTTTGACAAGAACTGCTGTACTATATCCAATAACAGGATTTGCATATGCCATCTCTTCAATCAAATATTGCTCAGCTTCATGATATTTCTCTAAACGAACAGTAGTATCTGTTTGAGCCGCAGCATCTTGTAACATTGCAGTATATGTTTCATCTCCCCAAGTTACATTTGACATTTTTGATGGATCACCTAAGTCAAGATAGTTTGATACATCCATGTAGTCAGCAGAGAATGCATTACGTGCTAACTCAAATAGACCATCTGTACGATCTTGGAAGAATGTACGAATTTCACCTGTTTTTAACTCTACATCAATCATCCCAGTTGCTTCCCATTGTGCTTGCATGATTTGTGATACAAGGTCGTGGAATGAGCTTTGGTTGTAATAGTATTCTAGTTCAAGTTTATTTGATTCACTATATCCAGCTTCGCTAAGAAGTGCTTTCGCCTCTTCTAGATCGTAGTAAACATATAGTCCTTCTGCATCAGCTTCTTCACGGAATCCTTCACTTGTGATACCCGGTAAGTTGTTTGGAACTAAACCATGAAGTGGATAATAGATATCTCCACCATCAAGTGCTAATACGATTTCATCACGATTTAGGGCAAGTTGAAGTGCACGACGAACGTTCACATCATCTAATTTTCCATCTTTATCATTGATGTTCATATTTACATAGTAGTTGATTACTGAAGGAGGGACAATCAATTCTGGTTGCCCTTCATAGATTTTTGTAACTGAAGTTGCAAGTGAATCTGCATAGTCAACTTCTCCATTTTGGAATGCTAATAACTGCGCATCTTGGTCAGTAATGATTTTTGCTACTAAGTTATCTACAGTAACATCATCAGCGAATGCATAGTATTCATTTTTTTCCATTACATATTCAGTTGTTGAATCAAAACTTACTAGTTTGAATGCTCCATTTGTAGGATATCCTACTGTTTGAGCCCATTCTTCATTTAATTCTAGTGCATAATCTTGGCGTACTGGATAGAATACGCTAGATCCTGCCATTACTGAAACCCAGTGAGCTGCAGGTTGTTTCAATGTCATAACGATTGTAAAATCATCTGGTGCACTAATTTGTAAATCACCCATTTGATCCGTCGTTAGGCGTTGATTTACATATGCATCTCCTCCTGCAATAAAGTCTGTAATGTAGTGTGCATAGTACGAATCTTCTGCTCCATAACCTACAGCACGTTTAATGTTATATACGTAATCCTCTGCAACTACTTGTTGACCATCACTCCAGTAGTTATTTTCAATCAAGTTGAATGTATAAGTTAATCCATCTTCAGATATCTCATACGATTCTACTGCTCCATTAGCAGTACTTCCATCTTCAGTAATGTAAAACAAAGGTAAATATAGCTGTTGTGCAATTGCTGATGTTACACTGTCTCCTACTGTTGCAGGGTCAAGTACATCTGGTTCTCCACCTACTGCATAAGTAAATGTTACTTCACCATCAGTTGTAGCTGTGCCATCATCTGATGTGTCTGTACCTGTGTCTTCTGTTGAATCAGTTGTACAGGCTACTAATGATACACACATAATTCCTGTTAACAAAATTGCTAGTAATTTCTTTAGTGTCATTTTTCTTTCCTCCCTTTATCTTTCATATAAGAAACATGTTACTTGTCGCTCCCCCACTTGAATTGGCTGTGGTGATTCTTCGTGACAACGTTTTGTCGCTTTAGGACAACGTGTACTGAACACACAACCCTTCGGTGGATTTATTGGACTTGGGATTTCTCCTTCAAGTACAATTCTACTCTTGCTTTTTGCTATAGTAGGATCCGGAATTGGGATCGCCGACAATAATGCTATTGTATAAGGGTGTAGTGGACGATGATATACATCATCACTTGGTCCAACTTCGACCATATGCCCTAAATACATAACTCCGATTCGATCTGAGATGTGTTTTACCATTCCCAAATCATGTGCTATAAATAAATATGAGATACCCATTTTGTTTTGAATATCATCAAGTAGATTAATTACTTGTGCTTGTATTGATACATCCAGTGCAGAGATTGGCTCATCACACACAATAAACTTCGGGTTTACTGCAAGTGCCCTGGCAATTCCAATACGCTGTCTTTGACCTCCTGAGAACTCATGAGGATATCGACGGATATGGTCTGGTTTAAGTCCTACTATCTGAAGTAATTCAACTGCACGACTCTCCATTTCTTGATCCGTTTTATAAATCTTATGAATGACCATTGGTTCTTTAATAATTTCCCCAACTGTCATTCGTGGATTTAAAGAAGCATACGGATCTTGGAAAATCATTTGTACATCTTTGTGGTATGATTTTAGCTTTGCCCCTTTGAGATGGGCAATGTCTTCATTGTTGTAGACAATTGATCCATTCACCGGATCATATAATTTTACAATTGTACGTCCTAGTGTAGATTTACCACAACCAGATTCTCCTACTAATCCAAATGTTTCATTTTCAAACACTTCGAAACTAACACCATCTACGGCCTTTACAATTTGTTTTTTTGTAAAGATTCCTTTTGTTACATCGAAATGTGTTTTTAAGTTTTCAACTTTTAAAATTACATTACTCATGCTTTCACCGCCATTTCATGGTGCAACCAACAGCTGCATTGTTGTGTATCAGAGAAAACACTCACACTAGGCATATGTTGTTTACAGACTTTCATTGCATCATTACAACGATCTACATATGGACATCCCATCGGTGGTTTAAGTAAATCCGGTGGAGATCCTGGAATTGGAGATAGTTCTTTTTCATCCGGATCCTCAGGATTTGCAATACAACTAAGTAAGCCCTTTGTGTAAGGATGCTTTGGACTATAGAATATTTCTTTATCCGTTCCAATTTCTACAATTTTTCCACCATACATAATTGCAATACGATCACATAACTTTGCTACAACACCTAAATCGTGGGTAATCATCACAATGGCAGAATTGCTTTTCTCTTTTAGTGATTCAATCAGTTCAAGTACTTGGGCTTGAATTGTAACATCCAAAGCAGTCGTTGGCTCATCAGCAATAATGAGTTTAGGACTACACGCAAGTGCTATAGCAATAACGATACGTTGACGCATCCCACCAGAGAACTCAAATGGATATTGATTAATACGTTTTTCTGGATGCGGGATACCTACTTGCTCCATCAACTCTAAGGCAACTTGTCGAGCTTGTACTTTAGAGATTTTTTTATGATTCATCAAAGGTTCAATTAGTTGTGTTTCTACTTTTAATACTGGATTTAAGAATGTCATCGGATCTTGGAAAATCATTGACATGGTATTTCCTCGAATTGTATTCAGTTTCTTTGTGAACTGCTTTTTATTTTTGAATTGTTTCCTTGAAATATCTTCTCCATCAAAAATAATTTCTCCACCGACAATATCACCATTCTCTGCAAGTAAACCCATGATTGAAAACATCGTTTGTGATTTACCTGATCCTGATTCACCTACAACACCCAATACTTCTCCTTGGTCTAAAGAGAAAGAGACATCACGCACAGCTTGAACTTGACCTTGCTCAGTCTTAAATTCAGTTCTTAAATTTTTTACTTCTAATAATGCCATTGTCTTTCCCCCTATCTTTTACTTAATGCTTCACCGACACCATCACCTAAAAAGTTCAAGGATAAAATCGTTAAAGACATTGCCGCTACTGGCCAAATAATTTGAATTGGATATGTTTGAATAAGTCCACGTGCCTCATTTACTAATACTCCCCAACTTGATTCAGGAGCACTAAGTCCAATTCCAATGAAGCTTAGTGAAGATTCTGTAAATATAGCGGCTGGTACCATCATTGTCAGACAGACAATAATTGGCCCTATCGCGTTAATAACTAAGTGTTTTAATAGAATACGAGAATGACTAGCACCTAATACTTTAGCAGCCATTGAGAATTCCATTTCCTTTAAAGACATTACTTGTGTTCGTACTTGACGTGCCATTTGTACCCATGATGTTACAGAAATTGCAATCAACATACTTACGGCATTTTTTTCAAAAACCATCAAGATTAAGATTGTATAAAGTAAACTTGGTACTGAGTAGATAACATCAATGATTCTCATCATCAACATATCTAATCTTCCACCAACATAACCAGATACACCACCATACAGTATCCCAATACATAAGTTAATCGCTGCTGAAGCAAACCCAATAGATAAGGAAATTCTTGCCCCATACATTACTCTAACCAAAATATCTCGTCCTAAGTTATCTGTTCCAAATGGATGCTCCCAACTTGGCAACGCATTACGATTTAACAAATCTTGCATTTCATACGTATATGGAGATACCATTGGAATGACTATAGCACTAATAATCATTAAAACAATGAAAATTAAGCCAAACAACGCTAGTTTATTTTTCCTGAATCGATTCCATGCATCTCTTAGAAAAGTTTTCGATGCAACGGCAATAAACTCACTATTTTTTTCACTATCATCTAGTTTTTCAAATAAATCTTTTGTTAAGTTCATTTCACTCATGTGTACACCTACTTTCCTAATTTGATACGTGGATCTACAATCGCTGCCACAATATCAGTAATAATATTCATAATAATCACAACTGTTCCTAAGAAGATTGTTAATCCCATAATTAATGTATAATCACGATTAGTTACCGAACTTGTAAACTCTGATCCAATTCCTGGAATAGTAAATAAAGTTTCAATAACAAAGCTTCCTGTAATTAAGCCTGCAAACATAGGTCCACAATAAGTTATAATCGGCAATAAAGCATTTTTTAAACCGTGCTTAATAATGACTTTTGTTTCATTTGTCCCTTTAGAGCGTGCCAATGTAATGTAGTCTTTGTTCATTACATCTTGAAGACTTGCTCTTGTTAGTCGAGTAATCATCGATATAGGACCAAATGCTAAAGCAATACATGGAAGAATATAACTCGTCCAACTAGTTAAACCTACAAGCTTAACCCAACCAAGCTGTACTCCAAATAAAATCATCATTCCCAGTGCCAGCAAGAAGTTTGGTAGGGAAACTCCCAATGTTGCAATGAAAGTAATAATGGCATTGACCCAACGTCGTTTCGTCAGTGCCCCAACAATTCCTAGCGTGATACCAGAACTTACTGCAATCACAAATGAAATTGCTCCAACCGTCGCTGTGACGGGTGCTCTCTTCATAATAATATCTGTAACATCTTGTCCCTTTTTCGAAATTGATTCTCCAAAGTCCATCGTTGCTGCATTCCCTAAGAAAATAACATACTGTTCCGCTAGTGGTTTATCTAAACCATACTTGGCTTCCATAGCTGCATAAGTCTCCGGAGATATCGTTTTGTTGTCTTGTGCAAAGGGATCTCCTGGAATTGCCCTACTTAAGAAAAATGTAATTGTTGCTAGAATGAATAACGTTAATATACCAACTAGCACACGTTGCATAATGTATTTGAACATCTTATTTCCTCCCCTGTAAAAACTAATAATGAAATTAATATACTATGCATTTTCATAAAATGCAATAGTTTTCATAAATAAATGTAAAATATTTCTGAAAAGTTAATGAAAATTACTTACATTTATTTATCTATTGTATGCTATACTATTAGAGTACGTGAGTGAAAAGGAGAAATTATATGAAATTTTTAAATGATTCTTGCTTTAATAAGATGCAGCAGCACCAATTAGATGGATTGATCTTTGCAGTAGGAGCTAATTTTCAATACATTAGTGGTTGTAATGATTTTTTTTGGCAACGTTGCAGTATGAACAATTTGGCTAAATTTGAGAGTGCAACAAATTTACCTGAAGCATTTATTTATGTAAATGAGAAAAGAGAAATGACTATTTTTTCCATTCCTTTACATGCAAAATCATTTCCAGGTCACAAGGTAGTTGTATGCTATTCTGAACAAATGGAAGATACACTTGCATCCTATATGACATCTACACGCGTCGGAGTTGGACTCAATGCACATGAATGGCTTGTTAAAACAATCAATGATGTTGATACTTCTATTGAGGTAGTAGAAGTAGAAAACATCTTTAATGAGTTACGCTGGGTCAAAACACCTGAGGAAATTGCTCAGTTAAGAAAATTAGCAAAGTTTACTGACGATGCCGTTATGGATGTTGTAAAGCGCATAAAAAAAGGCATGACTCAACTTGATGTAGAACAAATGATCATGCAGTATGGCTTAGACCACGGAATTCAAGATTTTGCATTTGCACCAACTGCTGGATTTAAGACAAAAGGAACGTTCACACCAGAGGAAAATTTCAAATTCCCACGCTCTTCAGTACTAGTTGAAGGTACTGGAATTGCCTTTGATATAGGATTTATGGACAAAGGTTATTGCAGTGATTGGGGACGCACAATTTTTTATAAGAGTGCTCCCGAGTACTTAAAGAAAGGTTACGCTGCACTACAAGCGGGTCAACAGTACATGGTAAGTCAAATTATTCCTTATAAAACAAATGTGAATGAACTCTATGATTTCATCCTTGAAGAAGTCATTCGTCATGGGTATGAAGAACACTTACGATTCAAAGATACAAAAATGCTTGGACATCAAATTGGAATTGATTGTCATGAATTTCCAATGTTAAGACCAAGTGAGGATGTTGTGTTAGTTCCTGGAATGGTGTTTTGCAGTGAACCTAAAATGATGTTTGAGGGCGAATGCTATATGCGTGTGGAAGACATGATTTTAATCACAGAAACAGGAGCAGAATTCTTAACGACATTTGATCGAGAACTCTTTGAATTTGACAATGATTAATTTCTATAAGACTAAAAACTTAGCATTGACAAAAGAATTTTATGAAAAATTAGGGCTAAGCATTTATTTTGAAAATGAAAATTCAATTATATTAGATAGCCTGGAAGGTATGATTGGGTTTGTCTTTGACTCAAATGCAACTACTCCAAGTTATTCTTGTGTGTCTTTTGATTTAAAAGATACACAAGATGTAGACAATATGTACGAAAAATTAAAGGATGTTGCCTTAGCAACACCCTCTAAACATTCTAAATTTCCAGTTTATTCCTTCTTTTTGATTGATCCCAATGGCATCAACATTGAATACCAGACAATTCTTAAATAACATGAAAGAACAGAATTATTGTTCTTTCTTTTATTTTGTACTAATCGCTTTTGTTGGGCAATTCAACAAGCAGTCGCCACACTCATCGCAGCGACACGCATCAATTTTATACATACCTTGAATTTGTTGAATTGCTTTAAAACTACATTTATGCTCGCATATCCCACAACAGACACATTTATTTTGATCAATCACAAGACCGGAGTATCTCACTTCTTTGCCGCCATATGTAATATAGACTCGCTCTAACTTATTCTCTCGTGTTTCCATTTCAAAATCATAATCGAAAATGTCACCCCGCCCTGCTGTAATGCAAAACACAACCATTGCTGGATATTTTTCTTGGTCTTTTATACAGACATCAAACATCGGATTATTCTTTGATTTAATTTCCTCGATAGAAACTTCAACTACATCACCTGTCATTCGAATTGCATAACCACGCTCAAAGACAGGCAACCCTTTTTCATCATGGGATACCTCTGTTTTTGCTGATAATCCTGATATAGCTATTTTTCCAGAAGATTTTAATTGTTGATAAAATGACTTTGTAAACATCGTCATAAAATAGATTCCTTGCTCATCAAAACCACGCAAATGTGCAATACGAGCTTCTGGTTCCCCTTCCTCATTCACTGTTGAAAAAGAAAGACAGCCAATCCGATCAAAATACGAATAAATTTCTTGTGTGTTATTAATTATCATAGTTCCTCCTTGTATCCCTCATACTTCAAGTATACACCACTAATTCAAAAAAAAGACAAGCAATGTATACTTGTCTAATTTAGAGATTAAGCCTCTAGATTTAATGTTTGATTTTGTTCATGTTGGTCTTTTTCATCTTTATATTTTGGAATAAAATACATAACTATAAGTTGCACAAAAATCACAATTGCAAAGATAATACTATATCTATCGAAAATTTCCATTGGTAATGTCATATTTTGTGTTAACACAAACAATACAATGCTTATTATCGTGAATATCGCCAATACAAGAATTGATGATTTCTTTCTTTCAAATTCAATCTCATTTCCATATTCATCTTCTTCAGATTTCTTAACTAATATATATGCAATTAAACTCACTAAACTCAAGACTGTAACCAGTAAGTTGAATAAACTCCAAATACTAGTTTCTTTCCATTCTCCATATAATGGACTTCCTTCGTCTACGATAACTTCAGTTTGTAAACTTGTGTTACCATTTTCCACTTCTAATGTGTACGTTCCATCTTCAAGTGTTTCTAAGAACGACTCTTCCAGTACAATGTTTCCATTTTCATCTACAGTATAATCATCATCACCAAGTTCTTTTCCATCAAGTTTCACAATCACATCATCCTCTTCTTGAGTAGTTGTAGGTTGTGTTGTAGCAACTGTTGTTTCTGAAGCAGTTGATGATGAAATCGTTGACTCTGTAGTTAATTCTACAGTTGTAGTCGTTGACGTACTAGATGTAGTTGTCGTACTAGACGAAGTTGTCGTCGTTGTCTCAGGTGTTACTGGTTGTGTTGTTGGCACAACAACTGGAATTGGTGTCCACAACGCTTCAATAACTACATCTTCTGAATGCATAGTAACCTGATTACTCAAAATCGTTACATTTCCTGATACAACTTTCCATCCTGCGAAGTTATATCCTGATTTTGATCCTGGTACTATAGTAACCACAGCACCTTCCACATAATCACCTTCACCAGTTGTATTTGTATTTTCTATGATTCTCAGTGTAAATAACTCTTTCCATATTGGTGTTAATACTGTATCTTTTTCAAATGTTTCTGTTTCAGGATATACTTGTTTACCATCTTCATCTTGCCATCCACCAAACTCATAATCAGGTCTAGTTGGATTACTAGGAATATCATCAGTGTCTAGTTTTGCATCTTCATTAGTTGATGTCTCCACTTTATCCACACCTGTTGGGAAACTTCCTTCTCCATCTTCAAATGTCACATCATAAACTTTGTCAAATGTATATATATACATCACGTTGTTGTCTTCTTTTGTGAAGCTAGTTTTTGGCGTTGTATCCCATGCTCCAGTTTTTAGATAACCTTCTGCATTCACCATTCCTGTTGGTGTATTTAGTATCTGCGCATCATTTTTCACACTTGATGGCCACTCTTCACCATCGATAAAGTTCAGTATTTCAATTTTATCATTAACTGCAGTACCATCCCATGTTCCACCAACTACACGATATATTACTACCGTTTGGTAATCATTTGGAATTCCATCATTATCTTCTGGTGTAGTTACTTCATCTG
>CAYJEY010000030.1:0-585 GCA_964369385.1 uncultured Holdemania sp. | reverse complement strand
TATTTGTCTTTTCATCATATGTAAATCCATTAAATACATACCCATATTTTGTTGGATCAGTTATTGTTGCATCAGCACTTACTACAAATTTGTTTTCAGTATCTGTAACGTTGCTTAATACTCCTCCTACTGTGATTGTAGCATCTTCTCCACCATCTAAGTCGATTGTGACTTCAGTATCCTCTTGTACTGATACGCTTGATCCTGGCTTAATGATTCCTTCATCTGTTTGCCCAGTAAATCCTACTGTTACATTTTCTTTTGCTACGAATGCATATGTATATGTGTAAGTTTTACCTGCATCTACTGTACGTGTAAATGTTGATTTTTCAGCATCCCAGTATCCATCTTTAAAATTTGCATTCGCAATCATTCCAGCTGGCATATTCTGTATAACTGACTCTATAATTTGTCCTGGCCATAACTTCTCAGATCCTTCTAATAGAGTCACAAAATTGATTACTTTTGTGATTGTTTCAGTTTTTCCAGTACTATCCCAAGCACCATTTACTACATTATAGTTAATTACTGTTTGGTAATCATTTGGAATTCCATCATTATCTTCTGGTGTAGTTACTTCATCTG
>CAYJEY010000029.1:226-20518 GCA_964369385.1 uncultured Holdemania sp. | reverse complement strand
ACTACTGTTTCAACATGCGGTGTGTTAGAGAATAAATCATAAGGTGTGACTTCGATTAGTTCATAACGATCACTTAACTCAAGAATATTCTTTCCAAGTGTACTCGGGTTGCATGAGATGTAAACGATTTTTCTTGGTCTACTTTTCAGAATCCCTTGCACCATTGCTTGGCTTAATCCACTACGAGGTGGATCTACCACAATAACATCAATTTTTTGTTTCTGACTCACACGTTTTAACTCCTGTGGAGCATCTCCACAGACAAATTCACAGTTATCAATTTTATTTAGTTTTGCATTTTCTTTAGCATTTTTCACAGCATCATTAATGATTTCTATTCCAGTTATATTGCGTACTACATCATGACAGAACATTGAAATTGCACCAATACCACTATAGGCTTCAACCATATGGTTAGCACCTGCAACATAATCACGCACTTGTTTATAGATGCGTACTGCTTGATTTGTATTTAACTGAAAGAACGAACGTGGAGAAAGACGTA
This sequence comes from uncultured Holdemania sp., assembly GCA_964369385.1. Lineage (GTDB taxonomy): Bacteria > Bacillota_I > Bacilli_A > Erysipelotrichales > Erysipelotrichaceae > CALVGQ01. The sequence goes on along the minus strand of CAYJEY010000029.1, from coordinate 20,013 downwards.
AAACTAAATCTTCTAGTTTTAACTCTAATGTTCTTGCTCCTGCAATATGTTTCATCTTCTTACCAAATACATCTCTTGACTTTTTATCTAAGTGAACACTTTGCCAAAGCGAATTTAAACTAGGAATAGCCATTAAATCTTGAACTAATTCTTCACTTAACTCATCTTCCCCTGTGATTAGTGTCATCTGTGCTACGCCATGAAAACCACGAATCACAAGTGTTCTAATCCCAGAACGCTCTTTCGCATTAAACTCTTTCAAGCCATGTTGATTCAAGACATCAAGAACTGCTACACGTACATTTTCAATGAGCTCATCATGCACAACACATTGATTAATCTGAATCAAGCGATTTGAGTTCATCGCGAATAAGCCAGTTACGAGTTTACCATCCATCTCTTTCACAGGTAACTTTAAGGCATTTCGATACCCTAGTGGTTGGTCATTTTCGACTATACTAGGAATCATTTCACGCGGTACTCTTGCATATTTATACATTGACTGTTCTAAAAGTGAATGTTTTTGTTTTAATTGTTCACGAATATCTAGCGCTATCAGTGCACATCCATCACATTTTCTAAAGTAGGGACATGGACTATTTACGCGATGTGAACTACGTTTGAGTAGTTTTGTCACTTGTGCTCGTTGAAAATGAGGTTGTTTATCAGTAAACTCAACTTCCACTTCTTCTGATACAAATGCATTTGGTATAAATACTGGGGTACGACGATTATAAGCGATTCCCTCACCATTAATGCCCATTTTTTCAATCTTTAATTTCATAGTAAACCTCCATTTTCACTGCACATACGAATACAATGACTTATTGAATACCAATTATAACACAAAACCATTGATTGAGCGCATAAGTTCTCATATAATAAGCATTAATTAGGAGGAAACATGAAAAAATTAATTTGGATTATCCCCATTTTGTTTATTAGTTTCATATTTTTCTTTTCTTCTTTGGATGCTACCACATCTGAAGCAATGAGTGATCCCTTGGCAATACACACAATTTCATTCTTTCAACTTGATATTGATTTTGACTTAATTACTTACATAATTCGTAAATGTGCGCATTTTATTGAGTATATGACACTTGGCTTAATGATTGTATTTTCCCATAAATTCTCACCTCTTTTTAAGTCAAATTTCACTTACACTTTATTTGCCTTTGTTGGTGTTATCGATGAGAATATTCAACGCTTTAGTGAGGGAAGAAGTTGTCAAATTAGTGATATGATTTTAGATAGTTTTGGGTATATTTTTGGCCTAGGAATTGGTATACTATTGCTAAGAATATTAAAGAGAAAGGGAAATTAATATGGAAAATTGGAATTTAGATATACTTTATACAGGCTATGATAGCCCTCAGTTTCAACAAGATTTTAAAGAACTTCCCGTAGTAATTAAGAAGTTAGCTGACTTTTGTGAGCAACATTGTGATTTAGAGGTAAGTAGTGCCCATGATCTTATTGTACTACTTCAAGAATATGCTTTACTTTCAAATAAATTAGGAACTTACATTTCATTAAACTCAACAACAGATACTACAGATGCAACAACAGTAGCCTATCGTTCTCAAATTGGTGTCATGATGTCAAGTGCTACAAAATCAATCACGATGATCAATAAATTATTTGCGAAAATTGATTTAGAGACATTCGCAAAAGAAGATACATTAATTAATGAACATCATTTTATGATTGATGAAATCAAGCAAAACGCAAAGTATCTCCTTAGTGATGAAGTTGAAGAAGCATTAAGCAAAATGGAGTTAAATGCTTCTGATGCTTGGAGTAACTTACAAGATTATTTAACTTCAATTGTTGAGATTGACTACAACGACGAGAAAACAACATTAGCTGCAATTCGTAATCTTGCTTATAGTAGTGATGCTTCTATTCGAAAAGCTGCTTATGAAGCAGAAATTAAAGGATATGAAAAAATTGATGATGCGATTTCATTCGCACTCAATAGCATTAAAGGTGAAGCCAATACAATATCTCAAATGCGTGGTTATGAATCTGTACTAGATATGACGCTTGTGAAATCTCGCTTATCTAGGCAAACACTGGATGCAATGTTGAGTGCAATGAAAAAATACTTACCAAGTTTCCATAAATATTTGCGCCATAAAGCAACACTGCTTGGTCATACAAATGGTTTACCATTCTATGATTTATTCGCGACACTTCAATCAACACAGTCGATGTCTTTCACAATTGATGAAGCACGTGAGTACTTAGTGAAAAATTTTGCATCATTCTCATCTTCAGTAAGTAACATCGTAAATCAATCTTACGATGAGAACTGGATTGACTTTTATCCACGTCCTGGGAAAGTAGGGGGAGCATTTTGTGCAAACTTACCTTATTTGAAGCAAAGCCGCATCTTACTTAACTATGATGGATCATTGAGTGATGTAGTAACACTGGCTCATGAGTTAGGTCATGCCTACCATGGGGAGTGTATTCAGCACCATTCAATTCTTAACGCTGACTACACAATGCCTGTTGCTGAAACTGCATCCACATTCAATGAAACAATCATTATGAATGCAGCAATTGAAGATGCTGTAAGTAAAGAAGAAAAAGCAGTACTTATTGAAAGTATGTTGCAAGATGTAACACAAGTTATCTGTGATATCTATTCACGTTATTTATTTGAAAGTGAAGTAGTGGATCGCCGCAAAAATGAGTTTTTGTTTAGTAAAGAACTCAAGGAAATTATGTTGAAAGCACAAAAAGAAGCTTATGGTGATGGACTTGACCCTGAATTTTTACATCCTTATATGTGGGTATGCAAAGGACACTATTACAGTGCTGGACTAAACTTCTATAACTTCCCCTATGCATTTGGATGCTTATTTGCAAAAGGGCTATATGCACAGTTTAAAAAACAAGGTGATAACTTCGTGCAAAAATATGATGAACTACTAAGTGCTACAGTAAATCATTCATGTGAAGAAGTTGCAATGATGGCTAACATTGATATTACACAGGAACAATTTTGGATTGATTCATTAGAAATGATGAGTGAATACGTTGACCAATTTATCGAATTGACAAAATAAAAGCCGCGCTTGCGGCTTTTTATAATTCTCTACCAACTACTCTTGCGATTTCCCGAGCTTTTTCAACTAGTTTTTTAAACTTTGCAGGCTTCAAGCTTTGTGCACCATCACTCCACGCACACTCTGGTTTATCATGAACTTCAATAATTAATCCATCTGCGCCTGCCGCAACTGCCGCAAGACTCATCGATTCAACAAGTTTCCAATCGCCTGTCGCGTGTGATGGATCAATGACGATAGGTAAATGCGTACGCTCTTTAATTACTGGGACAGCACTTAAATCAAGTGTATTACGTGTATACTTTTCATAAGTACGAATTCCACGTTCACACAAAATGACATTTGGATTTCCATTTGCCATGATGTACTCAGCAGACATAATCCATTCTTCAATTGTATTAGCAAGTCCACGCTTTAATAAAATTGGTTTTTTGCAGCGCCCAAGTGATTTTAACAATTCAAAGTTTTGCATGTTTCTTGCCCCAATTTGAATTAAATCTACATGTTCCTCAAACTCATCAATCCTATCACTACTCATTAACTCAGATACAATTGGCATTCCTGTTTTTTCTCGCGCTGAGCACATTGCAAGAATCCCTTCCGTTTGCATTCCTTGAAAAGCATATGGACTTGTGCGCGGTTTATAAGCACCACCTCGTAGCATCTTTGCACCAGCATCTTTCACTTCACACGCGATTGTCGTAATTTGGTCTAAGCCTTCTACTGAACATGGACCACCCATAATCACAATTGGTTTATTTCCGCCTATTTCTAGATTCCCTACTTTGATAATGCTATCATCTGGATGAAATTGACGATTGGCAAGTTTATATGGTGCAGCAATGCGTGTTGCATCTTTTACTATTTCAAAGCTTTTCAACCAACTTACATCCAATGATGATGTATCTCCTACAAGCCCAATGACAATAAAGTTTTCTCCTTCACTGAAATTTAAAGTTAAGCCTTTTTCTTTTAAAAGTTGCATCAAATGTTCAATATCTTGACGTGCTGACTCTTTTTTTACTGTTAATATCATCTTCTTCTCTCCTAATTATAAAAGGTAGTCAATGACTACCTTTGCTGAAAATTAAACTGTTGGTAATTCTGGAACTTCTACAGTCTCAAGATTGCGCCCAAGTAGTGCATCAATATCTTCTGCAGTAAGTGTTTCTTGCTCAAGCAATGCATTTGCAATTTTAATCAAATCACTACTATGTTCAGTAATGATTTCTTTTGCATGTGCATAACATTGATCCATAATTTTTCTAACTTCTTGGTCAATTTCAAATGCAACTTGTCCAGAAACATTACTACTTGAAGCATAGTCACGCCCCAAGAATACAGATTGATTACTATGATCATATTTTACTGGTCCAAGATCACTCATACCATAAATTGTAACCATATCACGAGCAATACGAGTTGCTGAATCAATATCTCCATAAGCTCCTGTTGTCACATCTTCAAAGAACAATTCCTCTGCTACACGACCACCCATATATCCAGTAATGCGGGCAAGTAAATCGTTTCTACTCGTCAACATTTTCTCTTCTTTTGGTGTCATTAAATTGTATCCACCTGCTTGTCCACGTGGAATAATTGTTACTTTTTGTACAGCATTTGAATCTTCTAAATATAGTCCAATGATTGCGTGACCAGATTCATGGTATGCAACCATTTTCTTAGTTTTTTCATCATATTTACGTGATTTCTTAGCAGGTCCCATCATAACACGGTCAATCGCCTCATCTAAGTTATCCATATGAATTTGGTCTTGGTTTTCACGTACCGCTAAAATCGCAGCCTCATTCAATACATTTTCTAAATCAGCTCCACTAAATCCAGGAGTACGTTTCGCAAGTGCTTCAAGATTAATTTCATTCGCTAATTTTTTATTGCGTGCATGAACCTGAAGAATTGCCTCACGTCCACGTTTATCTGGTAATGATACCGTGATTTGACGGTCAAAACGACCTGGACGAAGAAGTGCTGGATCAAGTACATCAGGACGATTTGTTGCAGCAATAATAACGATTCCAGCATTCTCACCGATACCATCCATTTCTACAAGCAATTGGTTCAGTGTTTGTTCACGCTCATCGTGTCCTCCACCTAGTCCTGCTCCACGTTGACGCCCAACAGCATCAATTTCATCAATAAAAATCATACAAGGTGCTGTTTGTGCCGCTTTTTTAAACATATCACGCACACGACTTGCCCCTACTCCGACAAACATCTCTACAAAGTCAGATCCTGATATTGAATAGAAAGGTACATCGGCTTCTCCTGCTACTGCTTTTGCAAGTAATGTTTTCCCTGTTCCTGGAGGACCTACCATTAAGATCCCTTTAGGAATACGTGCTCCCATATCAGCAAATTTCTTTGGTGATTTTAAATAGTCAATTAACTCTGCCATTTCTTCTTTTTCTTCATCACAACCTGCAACATCGCTAAAGCGAATTTTAATATCCCCTTCTAGACGTGCTCTTGATTTAGAGAATTCGAATGCTTTTTGGTTTCCTCCACCAGTATTCATACGCATTAGCATAAATACAGCAAATCCACCAATCACTAAGAATGGCACAAGTGAAATAATTAAATCAACAAATACATTTGATTCGTTCTCATCTCGTACTGATAAATCTTGATCTAATAGTGCTACAACTGCATTTATTTGTTCCTCAGTACTTGGTAGTGTAACGATAAATCCTACTTCACTTTGTGATTCTTCATCAATGTAAATCCCACGTACAGTTGTCACATTCATTCCTACTGTTACTGTTGACTCGGTAATTTCATTTTCATAGATTACTTCTTCAAACTGATCGTAAGTTAAGGTTTGTACCGTGCTTCCTGGATCCAAATACACGATCAATAAGATCGTCATAATTACAATCAGCCATGGGAAATAATTAGACCACTTTTTATTTCTCATCTACTCTTTCTCCTTCTTGTGTCATTTTATTGATAACACTCTTCTTTTAAAACAGCAACATAAGGTAAATTACGGTATACTTGATCAAAGTCTAAACCATAGCCAACTACAAATGCATTTGGAATTTCAAAGCCAATATACTCAGCTTCCAATTCTACAACACGACGGCTTGGTTTATCTAATAATGTTACAACTTTTACATCTGCAGCACCTTTACTGTAAAGTAATTCTTTTACAGTTTTTAGTGTTCTACCTGTATCTACGATATCTTCTACGATTAAAATATGTGCACCTTTGATTGAACGATCTAGGTCTTTAACAACACGGATTTCACCTGTTGATTCTGTTCCCTCATAGCTTGAAACATCCATAAAATCTATTTCTATATCTAATTTAATATGTTTCATTAATTCCGCCATAAATGGAATAGATCCCTTTAATAACCCTACAAGCAATGGTGCTTCAGTGTTTTCATAGTCACTATCTATTTTTTGTGCTAATTCTTTACTTCTTACAATAATTTCTGATTCTTCAATTAATACTTCTTTAACATTTGGATGCATGATTCTTCCTCCGATATAACATATCTATTCTACCATAAAACAACTAGGATTGTTAGAATAATGTTGAATATCACAACCAATTTTAGCTACAAAAATAATTTTTTTGCTTGAATTTTCAATGACTGGCCATGTTTTTCTTAGATGTTTCGGTATTTTTCGATCAATGAACCATCGAGACAAATATTTTGTCCCATACCTTAGCTGGATAAAATCTCCTGCTTGCGCATTTCTTATCGTAAGTGGAAAATCACTATCATCAAGTGTGACTCCTTCAATCGTCCTGCCTATGCCTTGAATTTTAAAGTACGGTGTACGTATCATTTCTATTTTATCCAATACATAACAATAAGATACCTCATCAACTCCAATAATTTCAAGTTGATTATATGCTTTTGACAACTTCACATATTTATCAAGTTCAATCTCGATATTCTTATCAGATTTTAGCTGTATTAAGATATTTGAAATCATTTTATCACTAAGTTGCAGATCAGCATATTCAAAAATCCAGTGTCTTAAGAATAGATGTGGATCCTCCTCTAAGATAAGTGAAGCATAATCTATTTTAGGATGAAGACGTGATTGCAATCCAAACAAATCATTATTTTGTTTATGATTGCGCTGAATCATCTCCTCAAGTAACTGTTGTTTTTGTTGATTAGTTAGTTTAGCAATTATCTTATGGCGTATTTGATTTCGTGCATATTTGAGTGAATCATTGGATTCATCCCAGCCATATGTTATATGATAAGCTTCACAGTATTCAATCAATTCCTGCTTATTCACATTTAAAAGAGGTCTTTTAACATGCAAATCATACATATAGACACTAGGTTGTATTCCCCAATAGGCAGGTGTACTCCCTCTTTTTTTCTGCATATAATATGTTTCTAAAACATCATCTTCATGATGTGCTACAAGAACGTGTTTAACCTCTTCTAATGCAGCGATTTCTTGAAAAAATGTATAACGAACTTTTCTTGCCCACGCCTGAAAATTTCCTTTAACAGTTTGATTTGCATCACACACATAACATGTGACGTGATGCGCATAACACCAATCTTGTACAATTTTTTGGTCACGTAGAGCACTTTCTCTTTGATGATAATTCACATGAGCGACTACAATTGAAAGATGGTGCTGCTGTGCCATATGTAAAAGAGCCATTGAATCTGGACCCCCTGAACATGCGACTATACATTTTTCATTTTTTAATTTTTCCCACATAATATCACCACTATTAGTTTACCAAATTATGAGATAAAAAACATCTCTAATGAGCTAGAGATGTCAGTTACATATTACTTTTGTAATCATTAATGAGATATCATCCAAAACTTCTTGCTTCTCAAGTTCTTTCATAAACTTATTGGCAAGTACTTCTCCATTTGATTCTTGAATCCACTTCTCGATCCATTGTTCCTCAATACCATCACTGCACATAATTAATACATCGTCCTCTTTACAATCCATCTTAAAACAATCAGCCTCTACATGCTCAATGATTCCTAAGGGCAATGACTCTCCTTGAATTTTCACTACTCTTCCATCACGATATAAAAAGGTGACACAAGCTCCTGACTTACATAAGTAAACTTGATGATGATAAGCATCAAACAACATGACATCTAGTGTTGCAAAAGATTCACTTTGATGGATTTGCAACATAGAATTTAATGATTGAACCGCCATTTCTACTGGTATTCCAATAGAAAGTAGACGTTGCATTAAGAGTGAAGAAAATTCAGATAAGCGTTTGGCTTCATCGCCACTCCCCATCCCATCACTAAGTAAACATACCGTATTTTGTTTAATCTTAAACATTTTGCATGTATCACCACTTTCTTGGTCTCTTTCACTTATAATAATGTTTCCATGAACACGCATTGGTTTGATTCCACTTAATACAAGGTGAGCACTTGATTTTAATAGTGGATTCACTTCAAAAGATGCAACTTTTAAGTGATGATCAATGACCATTTGTAGTAGTGGTAGTATGACATCTTCAACCTCTTCTTTATCACATTGCTCAAAGTAAATACTTATCATTTTTTGACCTAATTCGCCGTCGTCGACATGTACACGATTTACATCATAATGATAGCCTTTTAATAGTTGATAAATACGAAGAGATTCATCTTGCATATGTAAAGTTGACTGCTTTAGTTGCATGGCTAAAATTTCCATCGATTTTGCCATACCACTTAAAAATGTTACTTCTTTGCGATGAGTTGGCGAAAAAAATTTTGCCGCTAACAGATAAATTTGTGAGAATTGATTAAGCTGATGTTCTAAAATCCGCTCCTTAGATGCCAGTTGTTGCATTTCAAAACGAACATCCCGTTTTTGTTCAACCCAACTATGAATACCAGTAAGAGAGATAAAATGTGCACACATCATAATCCCTAGAGCATGTATTGCTGATATAAGATTTCCATTACTAATTAATACCGGCAAAGTGAAACAAAAATACTGTGCTCCTTTTCCACAATCCTTTAAACAACTCACAAACAATACACCTATCATACTTGCGAGGTGGATTTCAGTTAATCCAATCAAGCCATATCCCAACAACATGGCTAAACTTAGCGCTGATGTATCTACGCTTAGAGCTAAAAGTAGATATCCAAAAATCAAAACACTAAAACTAAGCCAACTTGGTAAAAGAAGTTGCAATCCTGCGATCATTCCAATCACCAAAATACTAAAAGTCATTGAATTTAATACTAAACCTTCACTATCAGCATTGACATGTTTGATACTGATTAAACAAACCGCATAGGCGAGCAATGCAGTTGTGTAAGACATTACTAAACTTGCATGCAATACGATACCAGAGACAAACCCAATAAGCGCCACAATTAAAGGAAAATATATGTATAAATTACCTTTTACTATTTTTACAAATGCAATACAAAATGTATAAATAGCTACAATCAAAACATGCTGATAAAACATAAAAGGCCCCATAAGTAATGCCCCACCCAGATATGCCAATAAACTAATAAGTGTTTTATTGGGATATCGATGATAAAAATAACTCGTCAACACATAATTCATAACTACTGAAATGGCATTTAATGCCAAAGTTCCAAGAAAAAAACTACATAGAAATACATTAAAATCAATCCAATTAATTTTAAATGATGCTAACTTCCCTTCTTCTAATGCTATACTTTGTATTTTCACATTCTTCACCTCGTTGTAAGTGTAAATAAAAATCGACACAAAGCGTGTCGAATTTTGCATTTAATCAACTAAACTTGCAACCACTCGCTCCTTTATTGATTTAAACAAATTATCATTGGGGTTGATGTGCGCTTTGACATCTATAATGCGTGCTGTATTTATATATTTACAATCATTGAGAAACAATACTGACTCTTTCTTAAGTCCCTCAATTAAACCAAGTCGCATCAAGTGTTTTTTCCCACATGGATACTCTACTGGGTCATAAGCTTGAGCATATGTAAGTGAATTACTTGTCATTGGTACAACGAATGCTTTACTATTAACAATCGCAATCACAAGTCCAAAATGTTGAAACCCAGCTTCATTTAAATATGCTGGACCAAAATCTATATAACATACATCTCCAATTCTGATTTTAACACTAAATTGTTCACACGATTTTGCCCGATTACGAATCATCCAATTGGCTTCTGATACAAGGTGAGCAGTCAACTCTTTTCCACTTAAATTATGATAAGCTTGTTTTTTTAACTCTATATATCGATTCCATCGAACATCCGTTCTGTCTTCTTGAGGTATGAGTAATGGTGAAATGAGTTCTCGTACATTATTTTTGTTTGTCATATGTACCTCCCATTAATATATTGCCCACAAATCTTAAAATCCTACATAAAAAACAAAAAAAGATAGTTTTAATCACTATCTTCTTGTTTATTTCGTTTTTTAGGATAACCAAAGATTCTTCTACTTAACCCCATCAATGGATGAAATTTAGGATTGATCATATCTGTTACTTCTATAAATATCTCTGCAATAAAGAGCAGAAGGATTAATATCCAAATCCCCCATTCTGAGTTATAGAAATTTAGAATTGAAACAAGTGAGAAAGCAATGGTTACGATATATAATGTAATTACAGTCCATTTGTGTCCAAACTGCAGCTTATACATTAATTGATGATGTAAATGATTACGGTCTGCCTCAGCAAAACTTTTTCCTGATAATTTACGACGAATAATCGCTAAGATAGTATCAGAGATTGGTACAAACAGAATCATTACTGGTAATCCCAATGAGATAAATGCAGTTGTCTTAAACCCAAGCAATGATAGACAAGCAATCACAAACCCTAAGAAAAGAGCACCACAATCGCCCATAAAGACCGATGCAGGATGAAAATTATATTTTAAGAAACCAAGATTTGCACCAGCTAAAATTAATGTTACTACACAAATATCTCGTCTTCCTTGAAGAAATCCAATAAAACCAATTGTACATAATACAATTAAAGCAATTCCACTAGCTAATCCATCAAGTCCATCTAATAAATTGATGGCATTTGTTACTCCTACAATCCACACAAAAGCAATTAGCGCAGATAATGCTGAAATATCAATCACAATCCCATAGGGAAGTGTTAACTCACCTAATGTGATACCACCAACCCCAATCGCAACCATTGCTGCAACAGATTGTCCAAGTAATTTATAAACGGGGCGAATATTTAAGCAGTCATCAATGAGTCCTACAAAGAACACAATTGTTCCACCAATCACAATTCCATTCCAAGTTTGATCAGCTGGCACATAAATCGCCATAGAAATTATAAACGCTAAGAAAATAGCTAAACCGCCCATACGGACAATCTTTCCTTGGTGAACAGTACGTTTATTTTCTAATGCAACGATATCTAATTTAAATCCAAACCATTTACTAATTGGAACGAATACTAAAGCTAGAATAAACGGAACTATGAAATAGGGAAGCGTCCCTGCGAGTAATGAAAACATCTTTTCACCTCCAATTCATTCTAATTTCTTATCCGAGTCGATCTAAACTTTCTAACATTATACCTGTTCCAATTGCAACACATGAAAGTGGATTTTCAGCAATGTATACTGGAACACTTAATTCATTCATTAACAATTGATCCAAGCCGCGAAGTAGCGCTCCTCCACCTGTTAACACAATACCACGAGACACAATATCACTTGATAGTTCTGGCGGAGTTTGCTCAAGTACAGTACGACATGCACGTACGATGTCTTGAAGTGATTCTCTCATTGCCAGCTCCATTTCTTCACTATTCAAGCTAATTGTATGTGGAAGACCATTCACAAGGTCACGTCCAGATACATCAATTGTATCCGTTGTTTCCCCTTTCCAAGCGTTCCCAATTTTCTTTTTAATTTCTTCTGCTGTACGATCTCCAATCAATAACTTGTATGAGTTTTTTACATAGTTGATGATATCACGATCAAGTTTATCTCCAGCAATTTTTAGTGATGTACTTGTTACGATTTCTCCGAGTGATAAAACAGCAACATCCGTTGTTCCACCACCTATATCAAGGACCATACTTCCTGATGCTTTTGAAATATCAAGTCCTGCACCAATTGCAGCTACTTTTGGTTCTTCTTCAATGTAAACCTTTTTTGCCCCACAACGATATGCTGCATCTTTAATTGCATTGCGCTCTACCGATGTAATATTTGATGGGCAACAAATTAAAATAGTTGGACGACTAAACATCCCTTTTAATTTCAACTGTTTAATAAATTTGCTTAACATGATTTCAGTTACTTCGAAATCTGCAATAACACCATCTTTAAGTGGACGAATTGCAAGTACACGACCAGGTGTTCTTCCTAACATTGTCTTCGCCTGTTCTCCAACAGCTAAGCAACGTTTTGTATTGGCATCTAACGATACCACTGAAGGCTCATCTAAAACGATTCCTTGCCCTCGTACGTATATTAAAGTATTTGCTGTACCTAAATCAATACCAACTTCTTTAGAAAATAACATATGAACCCTCCAATTAATCAATCATTAATTATTATAGCACAATAAAGTACTTTTACACGATGAATTATTACAAATACTTCCCCTACAATTTATCACTTAGTTATGCTATTTTAAACTTAATACTTCTAATTTAATATCCTTTTTTTGTAGATAATATTACCAGAATGCATTTCTTTTGAATATAATTCGTTTTGGTATATAATCAACATAAGTAAAAGGAGATTTCAAAATGACACACAAAACAATTCATATTAACGAAGATCTTTGCGTTGGTTGTGGACTTTGCGCAAATACATGCCACCAAGGTGCAATTGCCCTCATTCAAAACAAAGCAAAACTTATAAAAGAAGATCATTGCGATGGTCTAGGGCGATGTTTGCCAGTCTGTCCCGTGAACGCCATTAGCTTTATTGATAAACCTGCAAAAGCACCTAGTCCCACTGCAATAAATTCATGTGCACCAACAACGAGTTCGCAATGGCCACTGCAGCTCCAACTTGTATCTGTCAATGCCCATTTTTTTAATGGAGCAGACTTGCTTGTTGCCGCTGATTGTAGTGCATTTACCTATGCTAACTTTCATCAAGACTTTATGAAGAATCACGCAACCTTGATTGCTTGCCCAAAACTTGATCATGCTGACTACGCATCTAAACTACAACAGATTATTAGCCAAAATAACATTAAGTCGATTCGTATTGTGCGTATGGAGGTTCCGTGTTGTGGCGGACTCGAGCGCATGGTGAAGCTAGCTATCGCGAATTCACAAAAAACTATTCCACTTCAAATCACTACATTGAGCACAACAGGAAAGATTATTGACTAACTATCTTATTTCCTAGGAAATGAAAAGAGACCACTTCAATTGTGGTCTCTATTTTATTTGTGCTAATTCCAATCCAATAATTTGTTCAGGATCAATTAATCTTCCTTGATACTCAGCTACGATGTGCAAGTGAACTTGAAGATTTTGATTGTATAAATTTTCACCAGACAAACCAATCACTTGTCCCTGTATTACTTGGTCTCCCTTAGCTACTGAGTATGCCGATAAACTTTGGTAACTAAGAATCAAATCGCCTGACTGCACGACAATCGTGCGACCCATCAGTTCATCATCAATCACATCAATAACTTCACCAGAAACCATCGCTACAGCCTCGAAGATATTCCCATTAAATGTATAATCAACTCCATTAGATGGTCGATATACACCTTCAAATTGCACAACTGCATTTGTCAGTGCATCTGAACTTTTCGATGAATCGAAAAAATGCGTTGCGATGGTGGCGTCCACTCGAAAGGGCAATATCAGTTTTTCATTTGTCGAAACTTCAACAGATGGAAGTTGCATACGAATGACCTCGGTTTCATTGGACACCGGAAGCGCTGGTTCACTTTGTTGCACAGTATATAGAATACTCACCATCAACAATAGGCAACAGCTTAATACGGCAATACTTACTTTTGTTTTACTTACTTTTCGATTGTATGTATACATATCATCACCTCTATTAGTGATTATGCACAAAGAAATTCAATTTATACTTATGATATAAAAATATTAATGTAGGTGATCCCCATTATAAACTGAGCCACCAAATACGCGCATGCCATTGAAATTAATAAAAGCATAATTTGTGCTTGATGTGTGCGACCTTTTCGGATTATCTTTTCAAAATCTAACCCCATAAATGCCCAGAAACAAGCACAAAAACAAATTATATATAATACTGTTTGATAAATAAAAGCTTCCATATTCTCACCCGCCCTTAATTATATCCTAAAACTTTTAAATTGTGAATTATTTACGGATTATGAATAAAGTGATACAATATATTTGATGATAAAGGGTGGAGGCATATATGAAATATAACGATACCCATGGACAATCTTCCACAATTCATACAGATGAACTAAGCACATTCTTGCAAAAATTAACAATTCGCGTAAACAGCTTCGGTACATGGTCAACGACAATTCCAAAACAAGCCCGTTACACGCTCGAAGATATTGAACTAATTTTTATCAAACAAGGTGGGGGTCTTACTACAATTTTAGGAGTGAATTACGAATATTCTCAGCATGACTTACTTGTCTTGCAACCTTACCAGCTCTATAAATCAAAAGCACTTGGGAATACCGCCTATAATTATTTGCATTTTGATATTGAACCATCGATTTATCAGGATACTTTTTTAGATTTACTACAACATCATGTGTATAAACTAAAAGATAAAACTCATTTAATTGAAATTTTTGATGCGATAATTAGTGAATTAAATACTCAACGTTTAGGATTTACAGAAATGATGAATACACTAATTAAACAATTGTTTATTCTTTTAATTCGTGTTGGACCAAATGATATCATTCCACCAAAAACGACAATAACAGGAAATTCCTCACAAGAGACTCTTGTAGAAAAATGTGTTGATTACATTGTACGTAATTTAAAAGAAGATTGTACAGTGGCTTCACTCAGCAAACGATTTAATGTATCAGAAAACTACTTATATAAGAATTTTATGAGATACCTTGAACAATCTCCAAGTCAATTTGTCTTATCAATGCGTATTTATCGTGCTAAATCACTCATTGTTGCGAATACTCTATCGATGGAAGAGGTAGCTAATGCAGTTGGTTTTTCTAGTTTATCGCATTTTTCTAGAAGCTTTAAACAAAAAGAAGGAGCTTCTCCTTCTGAATTTAAAAAAGCTTATGCTGATTCAAATAAAGTAGCATAACTTAATCATTAGAGTTTTACTTTCTATAGATGCAAGTGATCATTCACTTGCATTTTTATTATTTCATTTAAAAAAGCCCTCACTAGCGTGAGGACTTCGTGATGGTACAATAAAGAAGTTCAAATTTCTTCCTTATATGTAGAGTTTGATAAGTTCTCTACTCCTATATTTTATCAAATTATAAATAGTTAAGCTTTTCAAAATCATAAATGATTTAGGTGATTTAGATATACTTTTTCATTCATTATTCTTTTAGTGCTAGTTCATCATTTTTTTCTTCCATCAATACCTTGCGCCATTTTCCTTTTTTATAGAACCATATTGTAACAAAAGCCCCCAATAACCAAGAGATGAGCAAAGACACATGTACACTTTCATAACGTCCATAAGGTAATTCTTCAGTTGTGCTAAGGTATGAAAATAGATAGGCTAGTGGTACACGTAATACAACGCTTGTAAGTATTGAAATATACATCGGTGTCATTGTATCTCCTATTCCTCTCATCGTCCCATACATCGCTTGCATCAGCGCAAAGGCAATGTATCCTGGTGCTAAGATATATAACAATTGGCGACTCATAGCAATGAGTTCTTCAGTGTTAGTAAAAAGGCGAATGAGTGGGTCACAAAATACAATTATTCCTAAAGTAATACATCCTGCTACAGCTAGTGACAACCAATTCCCCTGCTTTGCACCTGTTAGTATCCGTTTTGTGTTGCCTGCGCCCATATTTTGTCCAGCGTATGTTGTGAGTGCTGCACCAAAACTAAAAATTGGCATAATCGCAAAACCATCTACACGCATCACAACAACATTTGCCCCAATGAATAATTCACCATAGCTATTGCTCAATGATTGCACGATGACCATTGCCATGGAGAAAATTGCTTGTGTAAGACCTGAGGGTAAGCCAAGTTTGATAATGTCTCTAACATGTGTACGATGGAGCAATAAGTGGCGTGGCTTTAAATCAAACTCGCTTTTTAATGTCAATACACGTCGAATACAAAACAGTGCTGAAACTGATTGAGCAATCACTGTCGCAAGAGAAACACCTGCAACTCCCATATTGAGTTCAATCACAAAATATAAATCCAATACAATATTTAACACTGTTGCGATCATAAGGTAGAGTAGCGCTGAGAATGAATCTCCAAGCCCTCGTAAAATTCCATTTAAAATATTATAAAAAGCTAGTCCTGCAATTCCAATCATTTGAATAAATAAATAATCATGTGCCCACTTAATGATCGAATCTGGTGTATTTAACATTTCTAATAGTGGCATAATCACAAATGGTGCCATCGCCATAATGATAAGCGATGAAATAAACATCAATGCCATACTGTTTCCAATAATGAAAGCCAATTCTTCTCGCTTCTTTGCACCGCAGTACTGAGCCACTAAAATCCCTGCTCCTGTAGAAATCCCAACAAATAACACAATCAGCATATTGAACATTGGTGATGCTGCCCCTACAGCCGCAAGTGCATTATCCCCAACATATTGCCCTACGACAATACTATCTACTGTTGCATATAGTTGTTGCGCAAGATTTCCAATCAACATCGGAATCGCAAAAGCACTTATCACTACCCACGGTTTCCCTTTAGTCATGTCGATAGGCAAAAACAATTTCTTTAATATCATTAATCCATCCCCCTAATCTAAATAATCTCTCAATATCTTACGATAAACCTCTTTCATTTCTGGCTCACGAACTTCTTGAATTAAATGTTTTAAGTCAATCCATTTTACTGCGCTATTTTCATCTTCTTTAGGTGCAACCTCTTCTTGATCATCGGCCTCAAATAAATATGTCACATTGTAGTGAACGTGTGGACTTATATATTTACCATGTTTCATATGCCCCTGAACCGGTAGAATATCAAGTGCAACGATTCCCTCTTTGATTAGTTGAATATTTTGAATTCCGGTTTCTTCTTTGGCCTCTTTGATTGCCACATAAAGAAAATCAGTATCTTCATCCATATGTCCCCCAGTCCATGCCCATGATTGGTAAATGTTATGAAAAGCCATCAATGCCTTATCTCTTGTCTTATTTAAAATCATACTACTTGCGCTAAAGTGAGCCCATAAACACTCACGACTAAAACTTCGTTTTTCTTCATATGCAATAAGTTCAAGCATGGTAGCTTGGTCTCTTTCTTCTTGAGCATTAAAGGGAATATAACTTTCAATCTCTTTTAAATAACTTTTAGTCATACTACTACCTACTTTCCATATAACTATCGTACAATTGTTCAATTTGATTTATTTTCAAGTTATGTTGATCATATAAAAACATCAATACGCGCTCAATTTTCATATCTTCAATATCTAATATTTGAAGTTGATTTTCATCAACCTCGCTCGCTACTACTTCATCATACACAAAAGTAATTGCATCACTATATTTTACCACATCTTTAATCAAACGAAAGCACCCCATATCTGATTGTTGAGCAAAACTTTCTATACCCCAAGATGTTTGTAGCAAATAATTCTCAAGTACTGCTCTTGTCCCTGAACCTTTTTCTCTAAGTACTAAAGGATAGTTAAACAATTCATGAAACTTTACTTTACGGTTAGCTAATGGGTGATCACTTCTAACTACCCCTACAAACTTTGCCTTGCAAGCTTGCTTTGCTTCAAATAAAGTTGTGTCATATAAACCTTCTACAAAAGCACAATCCAAACTACCATCTTTTAGTCCTTGGAGTATACGTTCTGTATTATTTACATCAACATGACATTGAACTCCTTCATGCAAAAGATCAACAAACAGTTTTGATGGAATGTAGTAATCTGCAATTGATAATGTCATTCCAATGTTCACATAAGTGCGATATGACTGAATACGTCTCTTAATTTCTTCATAACTCGCTTTTTGTTTTAGTGCAAATTGATGTAATAATTCCCCATCATCAGTAAGATATAAACTTCTTCCTTTAAGCTGAAAAAGTTTGCAGTTGTATTCTTCTTCAAGTTTTTTTATTTGAATACTTACAGCTGGTTGTGTGAGATGCAACAACTCCGCTGTTTGAGTATATGTACCTGTTTCTACTACTTTTAAAAATGTTATTAGTCGATTATCCATAGTTACCTCATTAAATTATTTTATACTATATAAAATACCATAATTTCTATTTATATTTCAACTATGTTATTATATTTACATTGGAGAATAAATTATGACAAAAATAAAAACTTACATACCCGGATTGCTTGTTGCACTCTTTATTGCAGCACTCGCAACATTTATTGAGAGTATATTACCTATTCATTTGATTGGTGCATCCCTCATTGCCTTGTTTACTGGATTAGTATTAAACTATTTCATCGCATTGCCGGCAATGTTAAAACCAGGATTAAAGTTCTCATCAAAGCGTATCCTTCGTTTTGCGATCATTTTACTTGGAGCTTCATTAAGTGTCTCAACAATTCTTGAGGTTGGACAATTTTCACTCATCGTTATGGTGTTTACTTTATTTACATGTTTTGGTGGAGGATACATTAGTGGAAAATTTCTAGGTTTAAACTGGAAATTATCAAATCTAATTTCTGCTGGAACTGGAATATGTGGTGGATCAGCTATTGCTGCCATTGCACCTACAATTGATGCTGATGACAAAGATATCGCTTATGCAATGAGTGCTACGTTTTTATTTGATATGGCAATGATTCTACTGTTCCCTATCATGGGAGAGATGTTGGGCTTATCTGATATTGCATATGGTCTTTGGTCAGGAACAGCCATCAATGATACTTCAAGTGTTGTGGCTGCAGGCTACGCTTATTCAGAAGGTGCTGGTGACTTTGCTACAATGGTTAAATTAACACGTACCCTTTCTATTATTCCAACTGTAATAATTTTCTCATTTGTATCTGCTCATGTAAAACGCAAAGAAAACCCAAATGAGAAAAGAAAAAAATTGCAAATTTCCGAAATTATCCCTTGGTTCATTGTTGGATTCATCTTTATGTCGATATTAAATAGTGTCGGTTTTATTCCATTAACACTTTCAGAGCTTATGAAAGAATTCTCAAAATTCTTAATGGTTGTCGCACTTGCAGCAATTGGCTTAAACACAAGTTTCAAAGAGATGAAACAATCTGGTATAAACCCAATGATTCATGGATTTATAATCTCTGCTGCAGTTGTGATTGTTGCCTTCTTAGTGGAAGTTGCCATGGGATTAATCTAATAACACAATTTACCATAATCATGACATACTATGATGATAGTTATATCGTATATTATTTATAGCAAGAGGTTCTCTTGCAGTAGCATTTCATAATTTATCCCCTAAATTAGCTACTAACATTCTATCCCCTTATATAGAAAATAATTTTTGAAGAAAGGACTTCCCCCAAGTCCTTTTTTCTTACTCATTTTTCATTACACACAATTTACCATAATCATGACATACTATGATGATAGTTATATCGTATATTATT
>CAYJEY010000029.1:0-126 GCA_964369385.1 uncultured Holdemania sp. | reverse complement strand
CCTTATATAGAAAATAATTTTTGAAGAAAGGACTTCCCCCAAGTCCTTTTTTCTTTGTATAAGCAGAAAAAAAGGTAGCTTTGCTACCTAATTATTCGATTGATGCTCTTCACAGAAGCTATCAAA
>CAYJEY010000028.1:19184-20896 GCA_964369385.1 uncultured Holdemania sp. | reverse complement strand
TCTTGGAGGCAAAAATGATGAATTTTAAATATACATTAATGCATAAAGATATTGTAGTAGCTCACTTGAACTTAAATCGTTCTACTCTATACATTAGCGCCCTAAACCCTGTAAATGTAAAACATGCACCTGTAGGAACTGTTGTAGATGGTGTTATACAAAAGGAACCTCTATGGAAATGGTTGTGTAATAGGTGCATACCAAAACAAAGAGAAAACTATAAAAAAATCATACATACATTAAAGGTTGAATCTACCAAAGAAGTCTTATTTGATTCGTATTTTTTATCATTATCAGATCATTATTGGATTAAGCAAAGTAGTTGTGATATAAACTATGCAGAAATAAATTTCTTCAACAATGAATACTCGGATGATGTAGGCAGTATGGTTTTTGGTGATGTTAATGGACTTCCACGAAAATATGGTATATCTCCTGATTTCACTACGAATGGTGTATTAACAAAAAGATGGAAAAAACTGAATGAGACTAATTACTTATATAAAATGGGTAAAGCACCTTTTTACCAAGAAGCATACAATGAAACTTTTGCATTTGTATTATGTCAGATACTCGAGTTGGATGCAGTTGAATATGAGGTAGTTAATAGGGAAAATGATACTTATGCTGTATGTAAAGCATTCACTTCAAATGAAATTGAGTTTGTGAGTGCATATGATGTATGTAAGAGCGTAGAACCAATTCTTGATGAATCGAAATACGCTCGATTAAAACGTGCGTGTAGAGAGCTTGAAATCAGTGATGTGATAACACAATTAAATAAAATAATTGTATTAGATTATTTAATACTTAATACTGATCGTCATTTTGGAAATTTTGGTTTTCTTAGAAATCCTGACACACTTCAATGGTTGGGATTTGCACCAATATTTGATACTGAAAGATCAATGGGGTGTAATGTGCTTGATACGATGATCAATGCTGGTTCTACTGATAAAAGTTCAATGTTCTGTAGTACACATGAAGAGCAAATTAAATTAGTAAACGATTTCTCTTTTATAGATTTTGATAGATTAAAAGCATTAAAGATAAGTGATTATTATTTCATTGAATCTCAATGGGATAGTAAAAAAAGAGTACATGAATTACAGCAGTTCTTCGAGCAGCGATTAGTAAGTTTACATGAAAAGACTTAAAAAATCAATAGAATTATAGGACTTCAAGGACATTTCTTGGAGTCTTTTTTTGATTATAATATAATTTTTCCTGGATTGGACAAATCACATTCTTGTGTGCTTTAATAAAAAATGTGAGAGGTGATGTGTATAAATCTATACTTAATTTTAAAGACTGAATATTTTGTATGCAATCATCTTTTACTCGTGTTTTCTATACTGCAGATAGAGATCACCATCAAGCTTTTTATTGGAGTTAAAAAGAAAGAGAGGAGATTGAATATGGAAAAATATGTAAGTAGAGTTTTTGAAAGAAGAGAAGGTTATTACACAGGGTATGAGGTTGAGAAGACTGTAAATGGTTCAACTCATACAAGGGAAATTAAGTTTTATCAAGGAAGAACAATGACAGATAATGGCGAAATGTTCATTTTATTTGATGCAGATTTGAAGTCTATACAAACTGTATATGAGTATATTAACGTTACAAAAGCAGATTTATCAGCAAATTCAAAATTAAAGTGTCTTAATGCAATAAAGTATTTCTATGTATTTATGTCTATTACAATGAGAAGT
>CAYJEY010000028.1:0-19174 GCA_964369385.1 uncultured Holdemania sp. | reverse complement strand
AAGTCTTAAAGACACAAGGCAGGTGGATATTGATAACTTCGCCAAGTTTTTGATGGGGAGAGAGTTTAGTTCGTTATATACAATGTACGTTAGTCTAAATTATTCTCCAACAATTGCATATTCATATGCTGCAGTTGTTGGGAATTATTTGTATACTTCAGATATTCTTGATAAGAAATTTATTGCAAAAAAGAGAAGAAGAGCAAAGAAATCATTATCAGGATCATCTATTGATTATATTACAGAAGTGCAGATGTATCAGTTACGAAATTACATTCAGGCAGATTTGAGCATAAGCCATTTACAGCAACAAAAGTACTTACTAATGGTCGATATCTTGTATCATACAGGATTACGCATTGGTGAACTTCTTGGACTAACTATCGAAGATGTCCATGAAATTGTTGATAAAAAAACGCTGAAAAAATATGGTGAACTTCGAATTAGAAATAGAGTAACAGATGATTATGATCAAAGAGCTAAAGGTGCAATTACAGTTCATAGTAAGAATGACTACAAAGACAAATACTACAAAAAGGAAGGCATTGGTTACGAAGTACAAATTATTAAGTATGAATTGCTTGAACGCATTTTTGAGTTTTATGATGAGCAGTTTAATTATCATAATGATTTAAACAGAGAATTCAAGATAGCAGATAGTGTTGAAAAAAAACAAACAATTGAGTTCAACACTTATTTATTTCTTAATGAGAGAAACACTGATCACATTTCGCGTTATAGTTTTTCTAATTACTTAAGAAAAGGCTTTATTGCAGTTGGATGCCATGTTGATAAAGGATACAGGAAATCAAATTTAGTCCATAAATTCAGACATTCGCTTGCGATGAGATTAGTCCATGTCTTAAGAGTGAGTCCGGATCGTGCCGGAAAGATATTAAGACATAGTGACCCAAAGAGTATTCAAGCATATTTATCAATTAATGAAAGCGAAATAGCAGAGTTAGTTGAACTGCTTGGAGAGGAGTTTAAATATGACGAATAGTTTTTATGTGACATTTAAGGGAAACGAGGAGTTGCTTAAAGGAATTGATAGCTCTTTACAACCTTTGATTCAAGAGTATATAGATAGTAGTTTTATGCTCCGCTCAGTATCAGATATTAGACCAGCATTAAAACTTCTGTATCAAAATTTTGATGTCGGAGATTGTTCGCAAGTTACGGATGATGATTTCATAAATATTATTCGAACTCTTTCAAAAATTGATAATAAGATAGGTAAGAATAATGCAGCCAACCGTATTATTTCATTTTTTAAATTTATTATTACGGAGAAAACAAATAAGTTTAATGTAATTAATAAATACAATTGTAAGTACAAGCAATTGGTTAAGTTTATTTTACTTGGTTATGAACCAATTTATCTTGATGATTATGTTAATAATGTTCCAAGTAATGATTTATTACTACTTACTACAAAGAAAGCAACTACGTTTTTATTTATCTCAGTTGACTTTAGTTGTGTTAGTAATTCAATATTAAGACAAGGTTTAAAAAGGTACTTTCTGTCAAGTGAAGGTAGCAATGTGAAATCAAAACTTGCTGACTTAGCTAATTTTGCTATACTACTCAATAGTTTAGATTTCACAGACGATGTAATTGAGGTTACTTCTCGGAATTTAATGGACTACAAAAACATATTGAGTAGAAAGTATAAAATTAACAGTGAACAAAAGATTTCGACATGCACTCACAATATGCTGGAATTTTTAAATGAAGAAAAATTTTTGAATTATTCTAATGAAAATCGCAAGTACTTACAAACTAATGGAGTCCAAAAGAAAGGAAACATGGATAGATATTCCGAAGATGAAGTTCTTGCAATTCGAAAATCGTGCAAGTTGATACGTACAAAAAATACAGAATTTATTGACACTATTTGTTCACTGATTATTGAACTCATCTTCACAACACCTCTGCGTCTTACAAATCTTCTTGAATTAAGAATAAACTCAATACAATGTGATGAGCTGAGCAATAACTGGAAGATAATTACAAATACAAAAATGAGAGATGATGATGTTATACCGATAACGCTCGAAACAAAGAAGCTTCTTGATGATGTAATGCAAATGACAAAGGAGATAAGAAAGAATGCGCCTGTCGACACGGAATATGAAAGTCTACTGTTTGTCAGGTATTTACAACATGGTAAAGGGGTGGGTAAGGTATTTTACGATACAGTTTCAAATTTTTTAAAACGAATTTGCGCCTTAAACAACATCGAATTTAAGAACGTTAGTGCGATAAGAAACAATTACATGAAGGCTGTAACTGAGCTCGCAACAAGATCTCAAAGACCTCTTGAAGTAATACCTCAAATTAGTGGACATGGAGTAAGTGCACATTTAAATTTTTATCACACATATGAACAAGATGAATTTGAAAGAAACATCTTCGAATTGTTCAAGGTAGAAATTGGCTCCGTTGACATGGATGTACAAGTATTAAAAAAATATGAATCATCATTAAATCATGAGGTGGTTTTAAACGGTGGTGGATTTTGCAGTGTCAAGGAGTGCAAAGAAAATGAATATTTTAGTTGTTTATTGTGCAAAAACTTTGTTATTACATTAGAAAATAAAAGTTTTTTCAGAGCTGAAATAGACCGAATTGACAATGAAATACTAAGAGCAGAATTTATTCATGATGTAGAACATTTAAGATCAAAAAAGAAATTAGTTGTTGCATGTTACGCGAAATTGCTCGAAATGGAAAGGGGGAATATGTATGTCACAAACTAAACAAGTAGAAATTTACTTTTCACAAGATTTTACCAAACAACTTAACTCATCATTTCAAAAGTCGGGGGTCTCGGTTGATTTTCTCAAAAAAAGTTTTTTTTATCAAGGAATTGAGATTAGTTATGAGAATAATATTTGGGATTTAAGCAAGTTAATGCAAGCGAATGAGGATACTTACAAGCTAAATTTTAAAGAGGTTCCTACAGCTTATATTGACTTAATGAAGATGTTTGCAATCGACTTGCTTCACGATTATCGACCACCATCTCGAAATGCCTACATAGTACTGATGAATGCAAAAAAATTTGTAGTTCAATTTTCTAAGGATGGTTATAATTCTCTGACTTTACTTACAGGACCTTACTACGAAAAATACATTAAAAAGCAGCAGAAGCATCATACATTAAGAACTTGCGAAAACTATCGCTACTCAATTGATAAATTATTAAAATTTTATACTTTATTAACAAAGTATAAGTTTGACAAAAAATTACTAAGTAGATTGCAGAATAATTATGCGCAACAAAAACGCATAAAAAATGAACAAATTGCGAATAAGACAGGTTTATTACCTCAGGAGTTTTATAACTTACTACAAGCGAAATTATACAAAGATATTTTCGATGAAACAATAGATAGTTATACTCGAAAAATTTATGCGCTAATCTATATATCGACTCAGTCAGGTATGCGAAGAAATGAATTATCAAAATTAAAGAAAGGTTGTTTAGAGGAAAAACAAATAGGAAACGATATGTTGTATGTAATTGTTCATACAAACTCCAAAAGTAAAGTCAAAGGGAAAAATCCCCCTGTAGAAACCGTTCGTAAAGTTGTCAATAAGTCAGTATCGGATGTTATAAAATACATAGAAAGAGATGATGAACGCGGCGAATATTTAACTGGTCAATATATTCATCCTGATAAATTGGCTCTACGTTTACGAATGTATTGCTACAAAAATAAAGATGAATTACAAATCAATACATTTAATTCTAAAAAATTTGAAGGAATGTATAAAGAAATACCTGTACCAATATTCAGACAATTTAGAGTGTATGTTGCTACTCAAATCTCACGAGCAGGCCTCAATGAAATAGAAGTTTCAAAGTATTTAGGACATCGAGATGAAAAGATGTTAGGGTATTACATCTTTCCGACAGCAAAAATTGATGAATTTAAAATTGTAGAAGAACTCGAAAAAGAGATTTTGGAAGACAAAATAAAAGTAATGGGTAGTCGCTCAAATATGTATAACCAAATTATTGATGACTTTTTGGATAAGAATAAATTAAATGTTTCAGAGAGCATTGACGACTTGATAACAAAATTTGAGAGTAGAATTGCAGTTCGAATTAAATCTGGTGGTGCATGTATTAAAACCGCATCGAACAGACTGTGTGAACATGATGCAAATACAAATGAATTTTTATGTGCATACAATATTTGTCCTAATCAATGCTTCTTCTATTTCAATTTAGATTATGATTGGAATGTTGCACAACAGTGTTTCAAAACACACCTACATAACAAGAAAGAAGGGTTTAAAAGGGATAGCGAAAGGGAACTTGTCAAATGCCAAAAAATTCTAAAAGATAAAGTTCTACCTGAAATCGAACAACTTCGTATTGAATTAGGGAAGCAAGGAGAAGAGAAGATACTGCTAAAACATCCAAGTCTTGAATTTGTTATTAACGACTTAGAAAATATTGAAAAGGAGGCTCAAAAATGGTTAAACACAAAGACATTGTGAAAGTATTAACAAAAATAAACATCGATTACTCTGTGTTAACTCCTAAGGAGAAAAAGTTGATTAGCCAAGTTGCTGAGTTGTACGAAGAGTTACAAAATAACTTTGCAGAGGTATTTAAAAAAATAAATACGAAGAAACTTACAATGAATCAAATCGCTGATCAATTAGGACTAACAAGACAAACACTTTACAACCATAAAAGCTTAGTCATGTACATTCGTGAATGCGATTCAATATTGGACCAATACATGAAAACTCAAGTAAATCACTACATCAAAGATTCTGAGGATTTAACGCTTGGAAAAGCCATAAAGCGTCTATCCGAAAATGAAATTGAATTAGAGAGATTACGTAATATCATTGACGAAATTAGTCAGGAAAATAGTAGTTTAAAAATGAAATTAAAAAGTAGTTCAAATACATCATTGATGTCATAAAACTACCAAAAAAGTGTCAAATTTTGAAATTGCTCAATTTTTGACACTTTTGTTCGTATTTCGCCTATACTAAAGGTTAACTGAAAATTTGACAAAAAGCAAACCTGCGGTATAGCGCATAATATATATTATCCATTTTTTTAATATTTAACTGACTTAATTCGTCTAACTTGGTGTGCCATCTTTGACTTTGCTTCGTAACTCATTAAATTTTGAGAACGAACTTTCATTAAAGTAACTCGAGCATTAAAATTTCTTGTGAATATAAGTTTACTCAATGGCCATACTTTTTTGACGGCTAAGTGAAATTGCATAGCATCTTGTTTTTTTGATGCAAATTCACTTGGTACAACTAAAATACTTTTTGTATCAAATGATTTTTTAATAATGTATCTAGGATTATTTAATGGTAAAAAGATTTCACTTACACATTTTGCAAAGAGTTCTTTATCTCTTGTGCTATCGGACTCTAAATATATTTGAATCTTCCCCTGATGAAGCTCTACCCTTTCATTTACATCTGAATTTTGCTCTAATTTATTAGAAATTTTGAGTGTGCTTAGTACTGCTTTAGCAAGGTGCTGATAGTAATACTTCGGAAACAAAATTTTATTAAGACGATGCATTAGTAAGAGTAGCGTAGTTAAAAGCAAAACAATATTAATGATCTGAACTGTATTTATGTAGATGAATCCCATTATACCGAGTATACAGGAAGCAAGTATGTAGTCAATTCTTCGTAACTTTTGTCTTTCTTTAAGATGTGACTCGAGCTCTACTATCTCGATAACCTGCATCCCAATTTTATCTTGGTTCATTGTTGCTTGCCATCTTTTACGTAAGGTGTCTCGTTGCATTGCTAATTCAAAAGAGTTATGATTGTGTTCATCAATATTTAATTCTTGATAGTTTTCAGTATTTATACCTATTCGCCCAATACCACTTTCAATTGTAGTTGCAACATAGTTTAATCCTAAAAAAGCATCAAATCTTCTACTCATCATTTGTATTTCTTCATCGTCAAATTTGCTGATACATGCAAGATGCCATATATTGCTTACCTTATCTGGCTTGTTTTTATCACATCTTATAGCGCGACCTCTCATTTGATTGCTTAGCATATAACTCCCAACAAACGAAGCTAAAATTAAACTGTTTATGCAAGGGGCATCCCAACCTTCTCCCAATAAACTTTTTGTTCCAACCAAAATTTGAATATACCCTTCTTCAAATAATTGGGTAATGATTGGAACACTTAAATTGTTTTTTTTGTGAAATTCGACTAAGTAATAGCTTGTGTTATTCAATTGTTTTGAACTAAAATAAACCTCATTTTCTTCGCAAATTTCAATTAATCGTTTCATAGCCACTTCATTCACGATGATAATACTCCCACTAAGTGTCCCGAGCAGTGTTGTGCTTGAAACTTCCCTTCTAATTTTTTCAAAGATTGGAACTATGCCAAAATCAAGTATCTCAATCTTTTCATCTCCTATTAAATGGAGATGGTCCTGTTTGATATAATCACATAATACAAGTAAGCGAAGTTCTTCTTGAAGAAGTTTTTGTTCCATACGAATAATTTTTATAATGCTATTGAGTTTCTCTTTGCTAGTTGAGAGAAGTTTAGAAATTTCTGGATGTTGAGATAGATAAATTTTCTTATTTTTGATACATCCTGCAGTATTAAATTGATTTTTGAGCTCTTTTAAGTAATTAGTTGGGTCCTGAAATGAGTTGCAGTCATCAATGAGCCATTGTTGAAGAAGTATTTCCATTACATTCAAATTAATTGATCCAAGTGAGTTTATATCAATAAATGCATAATATTCTTTGGGAATAGGTAATGAGCGCGACTTTAAATAAATGAGAAAGAATAGCAAATAATGATCTAAGTGTAGCATTTTATCCAAGTTTTGCTCTGGCATAGTAATACATGGATGTGTGCAAATGATAATATCCAATAATGAATAATCAATTTGTTCAAGAATATGCTTACTATTCTCTTTTATTTCATAGATTTTCTTTAACTCTTGTTGAGTTGGATAACTTATAACTAAATAATCTTGATGAGGACATAGACTCCCTTCTCTTACTAGTTCTGGCGCAAATATTTCCTCATCTATTGGACCACATAAATCAATGTAGCGCTGCCATTTTTTTTCATCACTGTCATAAGGTGGGGTCGCAGTTAGTGAAATTTTAAAACAATCGTTAAATGAGTCAAGAAAGAAATTAAGCGATTGCCACCATTCATTTGTTAAGTGATGTGCTTCATCTAAACATAGACATCCTAGCTTTAACTTTTGAAAACTTTTAATAACAAACGCTTGCTCTTTTGATTCACTCTTCATAAAATAATCTAACGATTGATATGTGATAATAGTCATTTCACGTGGTTCAAATAAATTTGTACTAACGAAACTATTTAAGTCTTCATTATCTTCTAAGAAACTATCTTTTATTCTGTTTAGCCACTGTTCACGAATTGCAATGTTTGGTACAAGAACAATGCATGTTTTGCCAACACGTGCAGCTAACTCAATACCTAGAGTTGTTTTTCCTGAACCGGGAGCTGCTACAATATGAATACGCTGATCTTTTTGATGTTGTAATAAGGAGCGAAGTATCTTTTCTTGTGAATTTCTCCATGTATATTTAAACTTTAATTTTTTCAATGACATTCATATATCCTCCCTATTATTAATTTGTTAAAAAAGCCAGTAGATTTCTCTACTAGCCGTTAAATTATTTCAAATCACTTAAAATTGATTTTCCATGCTCTGGTGCTTGAACACCAAAGTTTTCAGCCACTGTCGCGCCGAGAGCAGCAAACGAATCAGTAGGTGCTAGTAAACCTCCCCCATTGAAAGATTTAGAATACATCACTAATGGGACCATTTCACGAGTGTGATCAGTTCCATAAAAAGTTGGGTCGTTTCCATGGTCAGCTGTTAAAATCAATAAATCATCATCATTTAAGTGGTCTACTAATTGTCCTAATTGCTTATCGAATAGCTCAAGCTCTTTAGCGTATCCTTCAGGATTACGACGGTGTCCCCATAAAGCATCAAAGTCAACTAAATTTACGAAACACAATCCAGTAAAATCACGCTTTGCAATATCAATTGTGATTTCCATTCCGTGTTCATTACTTTTACTTTTATTAGATTCGCTTACACCTTCACCATCAAAGATGTCGTTGATTTTTCCAACGCTAATTACATCATATTTTGCAGCTTTTAAATTATCTAAAACAGTTGTTGCAAATGGTTTAAGGGCATAGTCATGACGATTAGAAGTTCGTTTGAAATTCTCTGGCGTATCTCCTACGAATGGACGAGCAATAATACGTCCTACTTTCCATTCATCTTTCATTGTAATATCACGCGCGATTTCGCAACAACGATACAGTTCATCTAAACCAAATGTTTCTTCATGACCACAAATTTGAAGTACAGAATCTGCAGATGTGTAAACAATCATATCTCCAGTTTGCATGTGATGGACACCCCAATCTTTAATGATTTCTGTACCTGATGCTGAAATATTTCCGACAATTTTATGTCCAGTACGTTCTGACAATTCATCTAATAAATCTTGTGGGAATCCTGTGTCAGTGAATGTTTTAAATGGACTATCAATATAAAGTCCCATCATTTCCCAATGTCCAGTCATTGTATCTTTACCAATTGATTTTTCTAACATTTTTGTATAATAACTACGAATATCTTTCACTGGTTCAATACCTTCAGTTTTATGTAAGTTTCCAAAACCTAGCTTTTCCATGTTTGGGCAGTTTAAACCACCCACAGCGCTTGCAATGTGTCCCAGGGTATCAGCACCCTCATCTCCATATTCCTTCGCGTCTGGCATAGCTCCTACACCTACTGAGTCCATTACTACTATAAATATTCTTTTGTACTTCATAAGTACCTCCTATACTTCTTCGTCATCCGTGTTTGCTAAAGGATGAAAGTTCAAATACCCACTTTTTAATCGCTTCGAATCAACATGAGTGTAAATCTCAGTTGTATTAATACTACTATGCCCTAATAATTCTTGAATTACTCTTAAATCAGTCTCATTATCTAATAAGTGCGTAGCAAAACTATGACGAAGTTTATGTGGGGTAATGACTTTCTGTATTCCCAACTCTTGACATATACATTTTAGCATATTCTCAACAACTTCGCATCTGATACTCTTTCCTTTTTCATTAATAAAGAGTGCAGAAGTAGGTAATTTTAATCGTTTTGGGCGAACTATTTTCAAATATCTAGTTAAAGTTTCTTGTGTCATTGTAGGAAGTGGAATTAAGCGCTCCTTATTTCGTTTACCAAGCACTCTTATAAAGCCATCATCTAAATTAACATTTGATACGGTTAAAGACATACACTCACTTATACGTAGTCCACACCCATACAACATGGCATAAATTGCATGAAATGTAAAATCAATATCATCATCTTTAAAGTAACCTAGAATACTTTCAATTTCATCTTCAGTGCAATATATAGGGATTTTCTTGGTATGCTTTGGAGAGGCAACATGAATTGCTACATCATCAACTTCATATTTAATAAATAAAAATCGATGAAATGACTTAATTGAAGACACAATACGACTAATACTCGATTGAACATAGTGATCTTGCAACTCGTCAAGATAATCAATAATATGATGAGCCATTATTTTACTTGGATCATGGATATTCTCTTCTTGTAAATAAAGAGTATAGCTCTTAACATCATACATATAACCACTAATCGTTTTTTCACTCAAAAACAAATTAAAAGACAAAAAAATCTTAAATTGTTCTAATGTCGATTGAATTTGCATAAACTCACTCCTAACTACTAGTTAAAGATAAAACTTCAATTAAATATAATACTAACGTTGATTTAAGTATACATGAAAATAACACTAGTGCTAAACCAAATAACACTGTATTCAAATAATCATGAACAATTTCTTTCCATACGATTGCTTTGGTATTAAAAAATGTTCTTTTAAATAAATTGAATGACAAATGAAATGCAATAATCCCAATAATAAACACAGCGATGGCCTCAAATATAATCTGAGGTATCAAAGTGAGCACGATGCCTATAATTCCTTGGAGCTGATAAGTAAATAGATACATTACTGAAGAAAACCCAATTTGTACACCCTTAGTAAAGATTATAAAGGCAATAAAGGGCATACCTATAATAGAAAATCCTAAAAATAAAATCACAGCACAAATCACAATATTAGTAGTAAACTGACTCAAAAAAAATTGAGAACGATCTACTTCACTTAATACAGTAGAAAACATACTTGATGAAATAGCACTTAATATATCGATATCTAGCCAATAACTTAATAAAAAACCACATATAATCCCACCACTAAAGACAATTGAAAGAAATTGCACAATATTTTCGTGCTTAAACAGAAGCTTTATGTATTTCACTAACTCCACCACCTTTGTTATAGTGTATGAGAAAGTGTTTATAGTATGTTATTTTTTTATCTCGGATGCTCTTTTAAAGTGCTTATCATTGAGTTGCTTATTTAGTTGATCAATTAAATTATCTGTTTCATTTACTACGTATTCATCAAACAAACTTAATTGATGAGTAATCTCACTAATTTTCTTTAAATTTCCAATATGAATACCTAAATGTCGAATAGCATTCTCTGATTGATTTTCATCAAAGACAGAAAGCGCTGCTTCATAAATTTCAACATCATTGTAGGTAAGCATATTAATTTTCTTCGATCTAACTATAGTATTAAAATCATAATAGCGTACGGATATTGAAATTGTATCACCCTTTACACCACTATCAATCATTCGTTTTGATAATTGTTTAGATAAGGATTTAAAAACTTGAATGCATTCTTGATATTCAGTGATATCTACTAAAAAAGTAGTACTTTGAGACAAGGATTTAATATCGTGATTCATGACAATTTGGTCACTTCCCTCTCCATTAGCTTTCGCGATCATATTTGCTGTATTTTTTCCTAACACAATTTTTAATCGTTGCACATCTTCATAAGTTGCTAAATCTTTGATTGTCTTAATGCCCAGTTTATGAAGAGCTGGTGCTGTTTTTTTTCCTATTCCTTGTAAATCTTCAACTGCAAGTGGCCATAGTTTTGAGTGCACTTCTTGTTTTCGTAGTACAGTAATACCCATAGGCTTTCTCATGTCACTTGCAACTTTTGCTAAAGATTTGTTTGGTGCAACTCCAATAGAACACTTTAAGTGCAAGTCATGGAAAAGATTCTGTTGAATTTGCCATGCTAAATCTAATGGTTTTTCATAGTTTTTTATGATGTCAGTCATATCAGCATAACACTCATCAATTGAAGCTTGCTCAACTAGTGGTGTATAAGTTTTAATTGATTGTATAAACTTATCAGATAAATCTTCATAAAAACGATAGTGTCCTTCTACTACAATTAAACCAGGACATAGTTTTAAAGCTTGTTGGACGGGCATAGCAGATCTCACACCGTATTTTCTAGCTTCATAATTTGCTGTAGAGACAACACTTCTACGTGTATGTCCACTCACAACTACAGGTTTTCCTCTTAATGCAGGATTAAGTACTTCTTCCGCACTTGCAAAAAAAGAATTTAAATCAATGTGAAATATTACTCGTGCCATATAGTCCTCCTTGTATCATTATACAATAAAAACTTACAAAAAAAACCTTTGCTTATTCAAAGGTTTATCTTACTTTATATAACTGACTTTGTTTATATTTAAGGCGATGCTCAAGTCTTAACTTATCTGATATCATTGCGATAAACTCAGAATTTGTAGGTTTTGCCTTACTTGCGCTTATTGTATAGGCAAAGATATCTTCAATTGCATCAATATTACCACGATTCCATGCAACTTCAATTGCATGTCTTATCGCTCGTTCAACACGTGATGATGTTGTTTTGTATTTTCTTGCTATTTCGGGATAAAGAACCTTTGTGATTTGCCCTAAAAATTCCATGTTTATGTAAGTTTCATAAATAGCAGTACGCAAATACATATATCCTTTGATATGAGCAGGAATACCTATCTCATGTAGAAGTTCAGTAATTTCTTTCTCTAATTGAATTTTTTGTAATATTTCATTGGATACTGCTGGTGTTTGATTACCCATCATATCATCTGGAGTTTCAATCCATTGCGAGTGAGTGTCTTTCATAATTTGTAAGCATCGTTGCAAACACTGTTTGCAGCTCAATGGTTTTAACATAAAGTAATCAACTTGATAATGTTGTAACTCTCTCATTAGAGTATCATTAGCAAAGTTTGATGTACAGAGTATTTTCTTAATAGAAATACCATGTGATTTATAAGATTTTAGTACTTCGACACCATCTATTTTAGGCATAATACAATCAAGTAAGACCATATCATAGTCTTTATTAGCACTTGTTAAAAAATCTTCGCCATCTTCAAATAATCCAATTAATTCAAAATAGTTACTTTTACGAATCTCGTTTTGCATTTCATTTAAAAAACTTTGATTGTCATCGACAACTGCTATGCGTATTTTTTTCATGTTTTGCCTCCCAACACTCATACATATTAAATGAGTAGGACACGCTTTTATGTCGAAACTCGTCGAAAGCCACAAACAATTTCTAATCGTGGAGAAATTTGAAATATTATTGCTTCCTTAGCACTAAATTGATATTATTTATGTAAGTTTAAGTGATAAATGGAGGAAAAATTATATGATTAATGACATTTTATTAAATGATTTGAAGAATCTTGGTATTCAAGAAGGTGATACTGTCTTTACTCATTGTTCCTTAAAAGGGTTGCAATATAAGATCACACCAAAAGATATCATTGATACACTTATATGTGCACTTGGAAACAATGGAACACTACTAATGCCTTCATTTAGTTATATTAATGTAACTGATGAAAATTCCCATTTTGATGTTAATGAAACACCATCTTGCATTGGTGTTATTCCTGAGTATTTTCGTACTCACTTCGATGTTATACGCAGTGTGCATCCTACTCACTCTGTGTGTGCTATTGGTAAAAATGCAGAATCACTAACATCAAATCATCACCATGACTCTACTCCTGTAGGCCCTAACTCGCCTATTTCTCGATTAAAAGATTTTTCAGGAAAAATATTAATGTTAGGATGTGGATTAAAACCATCTACTTTTGTTCATGGAGCTGAAGAAATTGCACAAGTTCCATATTGTTTAAGAACATTCCATAGTGAATACACGATGGTAAACTATGCCGGTGAACTAATTGAAATTAACTATCAACGTCATAATTTTAGAACAATTGAGCAAATGTATCAAAGGATTGAAGATATTTTACCTTCAACAGTACTAAAATCTGGTAAACTATTAAATGGAACAGGTCATTTAATTAATCACCAACTTGCCCTTCCTTATGTTGTAAATAAATTAAAGAATGATACCTTCTTTTTTGTCGATCATCGCATTGAAATGTATACACTTACAGAAAATTAAAAAAGTTGTTCATTTAGATTTATACATGAAGATTACTACTTAAAAAGATAGCTCTTAAGCATATATGTTGAGGGTTATCTTTTTTTTTTACTCTCTTAACGGCATACTATCTTTGTAGTCGATGCTTTATTTTTATTGTGAGAAATAAATGTGAGGCAATTATAAATGTGTTAACATAAATTTCAAAATTTCACATATAAAATCAATCGATCAGTTATATTTTATGAGTTTGCCTTTTTAATATCTATATTTTAATTCATATTAATCTATTAAGGTTTTTATGTAGTTATTATAGATTCGGAAGCGCATTTTCTCTACAACTTGTTGACAACATCGTAATATCAATATAGTATTTGAATGACATAAAAAAATTATACAAAGGGAGCTCAATATGAAGAATAAGTTTTTCCAAAAATCAGCTATTATAATATCAACATCCATTTTTCTATCAAATTTTTCAATGCTTGCAGGCGCAATTTCTGAAAGTGCTACTGAGAGTGTTACATCACACAAAGTATATGAATATGTTACCGATGAGCAATACGATGCAAATGGAGATCTTTTATATAATGGTTATTTAAATGTTGCAGGACTGAATATAACTATTGAACCTGGTCATTCACTTGAAACCTTTGAAAATTCTATGATTAATTTAAATGCTCAACTTAATGATACCAAAACCGGAGCATCGAGTACTCAGGTATCGTTTGATGAGGATAACAAAAATGACCAAACAGAACATACTTTAAATGTTCAAGTCGACTTTGCAGGAAAAGTTTTAGCTCAACCACTTAACGTTATGTTTGTAATGGATCAGTCGGGTTCTCTTAATATGTATACGCAGACAGGATCCATAACTGCACCTGCTCCGGATATGAATCCAGACCATTATTATAAAACCAAAGTTACACTTACGCTTGAGGGTGAGGCAAGTACATATGTCTATGACTATTATCATAACCCTCAATTATCGGGTGCTACCGGAGCTTGGTATTTAAGTGAGAATATTACCATTACTTCAAATTATGCTGCATATGGAATTGAAGAAAATGATTTGGTTTTGCCAGGACTCTTAAATATGTATATTTCTACATCAACTGGGGACATTGTTATTGAAGCACCTGAAGGTGTTAATGACTACAAAAAAATCATATCGGTTAAAGTTGCTACAATTAACTCATCAACACCTATCTTCATATCAACGGAAGCTCTTGGGCCTCTGGACTGTACCTTCCCGAGTGGTACCGATACTAATACAGAAGATTTTCCTTTTAAACAATATACCCCTTCTATAGAAAAAGAAGCAGACTGGCAGTTTTATTCTCCAGAATTATTTACAAGAGAAAATTTCTACTCCAGTAAAGGTTCATATAATAATTTTGATTCTGAAGTGTATATAAGCGAAATGCAATTTTATGGTAGAGCTTACGACAGAATGTTACTTTCAAAGATTTTATTTAAAGATTTGTCTAATATCATTGTAGCCAATAATGCTTACCTTCCCACTGAAGAACAAAACAAAATGGGATATGTTCAGTTTGCAGGTTTAGTTGATACTAAAGGATCGCTGGATAGCGCGAATGGTATTAATGAACGCGATTATTATGTGGCAGGAAATCGAGGACTTGAAACTAGTTATTTTGATGACACCTTTACAAGAACGCAAGGATTTTTTCTCACAAACTATTATGAAGGATTTGAAAAAGCAGCTAATTTTTTCAAAGAGGAAGCTGATAGCGCAAGTTCGAGTATATCAACTCGTGATGCAAAAAATCTTGTAATCTTTGTTTCAGATGGTGCACCAAGCGATCCAGAGGGTTACACAGATGCTTCAAGTTTTAGAAAAATTTATATGAATGATTTTGTATCTAATACAGATTCAATTGTATATTTTGCTGGCATTGATCTTTCCGAAGAAATTTATAAAGAATGGTCAGCGGCTATTGCAACTATAAATCCCTTATCAACTTCTGAAGATGACAAATATCTAAGTGCTAACGGTAGTACACTTACTGAACTCATTGATATTCGTAATCAAATTGAAAAATTAGTCAATTCTGCTTCTTATTTAACTGCAGATATTGACCCGCTATTTAAGCTTCGTGTTGATGAAAATCACCCAATTGAACTAACTTACGCTACCACGTCGGAAGACCCAATCGAAGGCGCAGTAATCTCTGAACCGAAGACTATTACAATAAGTGATATGCCAACTCCCGGATTAGAGCAAGTTTTTAAAGATACAAACGGTGTAGAAATTGGAAAAATTCTTTATGACGAGGCTCACAAAACTTTAACGTGGGAAATTACGTACTCTAATGTAGTTAATGCACGCTTGAGCTTCTATGAAAAGCTTGATGAATCTAAAATTGATTGGACACATATCGCAAAAGGAAATACTCAAAGTGCAGAAGTGCTGACAGCTAGCACTATCGATTTTATTGATGAAAATGGTTTTAACAGAACACTTCTTATGGATAAACAAGGTGTTGCTAATATAAATGGTAATAGCCAGCTTAGAATTGAAAATGTTTCAACACCGGTAAGTGGATCTGAAGTTGCGAATAACAGTACAATTGACTACATGATAACAGTTACAAACAAATCTATAACCACAGACAGTCCTGTAGATGCCGAAAATGTTTTAGTCGTGCAAGAAATACCTGAGAACACTACATATGTTTCGCACACAGTTGCCACGATATCAGGTTTAGGTGGTTCTAGATTTATACAAGGCAACTATGATACAGATAGTAATGAAATAAGATTTGATATACCTACATTAAAAGCAGATGAAACCTTAACTTTTAATTATCAAGTGGAAGTTACAAATGAGTATGATAAAACTATTATTAGTGTTTCTCAACTTGGAATTTCTAATAATCCCGACACACTTGATGAAGATGGATACCCATTTCTTCATTCATTAGAATTAGTGCACACTACCCCTGCTCCAACTACTGAAACAGCATTACCTCCTATATCGCCCACAACATCATCATCTAATGTTCAAACTCCCCCTCTCCCTACTCCAACTACTGAAACAACATTGCCTCCAATATCGACCACAATGCCATCATCTAGTGTTGAGACTAGTCTTTCCTCATCTAACGAACCTACCCCAGAATCTAGCACTATCCTTCTTCCATCGGAAAATAGCGGAATAAATGACGGTGGAATCGAAGCAGGAAAGGTAGAACTTACAGAAAACGATTACTCGATAGGAGACGATGGAACAATAACTATCAATCCAGACTTTATTGCAACACTTCCAGACGGTGAACACGTTATTAGTGTAATAGATGTTTATGGTGACATTTATGAATCTGTAATAATAGTCGAGGGTGGCGTGCCTTTATCTTCAACACCCTTTGTATATGTTGGTAACCATGGTGCAGCATGGAGCTTGTTTGATTTAATGTCGACAATATTTGTTGCATTTACCGTAATATATATTTCTTTTCTAAAAAACAGAAAGAAAACTGACAAAAAAGAAGAAAATTGGGATCAGTTTGATCAAGAATATAATGAAATTGAAGATACAAGATTTGCAAAGCTAAGAAAAAGAAAAGCTATAGTATTAGCAGTTGAAGCAATTATGGCAATTATATTACTGTTAATTACCCAAGATTTCACTCAACCTATGATTATTTTTGACCAATATAGCATTGTATTCGCACTGTCGGTAATTTTATCAATTGTTATAGTTATTATTGCAAATAAGGAACCAATAAATGATGAAGAAGAAATATCTATATCTCAGAAAATCGTAGAATATAAAGAAGAACTAGAAATGGACAAGGAAAAACTTCTAAGAGGAAAAATATCAGCAATAATAATAGATGTATTGTTAATTATTGTGCTATTTATTATTACCCACTCTATGCTTGATTTAAGGTTTATACTTGTATTTGTATTATGTGCAATCTTGATAGTTGCAATTATTCTAATCACTAATAAAATTGAAGATGATAATAATAGTGAAGAGAATACTGATTTTAGATAAGTGTCTGAAATTAAATAAATTAATCTTAAAAGGCAAAGTTTTGGGAATATTGGGCTCAAGACTTTGCCTTTTTATAAACTCAATTTTTTGATTTATTAATTCTTCATGAAAAATCATGGATATAAACGAAGGCTTATAGTCAGTCATATAGTACTTTGTAACCTTTGAAGCTTTACTATTTTTGATATATTGAAAAATTCTTTTTGTATCATCTTATAAGAAAAACAAGACTAAGATAAATAGTACCATTAAGTGAAGAAAAAGATTTAAATGATAAAATTGCTAAAATATGCGTAAAATATTGGATAAAACTCCAAATCTCTGTTTCTGAATTTATTTTAAATTGAGGATCTGTGATTATTTAAACTGCGAAGTGTATGTATGTGTAAATTTAGTTATGAGTTTGCCAAAAAATCAAGATGATTTCTCTTTAACAATTGATTGTTTGCGTACTTTACTACAAAATATATATCGCAAGTGATGAGTGAGTAGACCCCTTTTGCCAAACTTTTAGTTGAATTACAACTATGTTTGAACAGGCTTGCAAAACAGCTTAAATTTTACAATACCTTGACATTCTTTGTTTACTATACTATACTTCCCTCACATATAATAAATTATTATTCTATATTGAAAGGTGCGTAATTATGGAGAAAACTAACAAAGGTTTTACTTTAGTCGAGCTTATTATTGTAATAGCTGTAATCGCAATCTTAGCGACAGTCCTCGCACCTCAGTACATCCAATATGTTGAAAGATCACGTCAATCGAATGACCTCCAAATGGCAATAAATCTAATGGATGCAACCACGGTCGCAATTGCTGACCCTCAAAACGACATCCCTTCAAACTATACGATTTATGTTTCTTGGAGGACTACTGCGGACCCAAACAATACAATTCCTGAACTTTTAGGAACAACACCGCTTGTTTTTGTAGCAAATACAGGCTCAGTGTGGATAGAACCAAACAACACTGTTGATGGCAGTCCTCTTGATAATTTAAGAAAATCCATAGCTGTATTATTAGGGCAAGACGCAGTTACTGGAAATCTTGGAAACTATCGTATTCCACCTGCACAATCTGCTGCTGGAAATGGTACTGACTTTGCTTTTCGTATTGTAGTCTCAACTGGCACCATTGAATTTTTAAAAAATAAAGGGTCGAGTGGAAATGATTGGGATAACTGGTCAATATATGAAGCAGATAATCCGTGGATTACAGAAATAGGCGTAAGTAAATAATAACGATGTCAATTATTAGGACTGTCTCAAATGATAAAAATCAATTGCGACAGTCCTTTATTTGACAATTAACACTTTATATTTAGTAGTTTTGGTTGTACTTCATGTGTTGTGTACAATTAGAATTCATTGGACTACTGTAGATATTCACAAATCGCAATATCAACTTGAGGAGATGTGACTTAATATCATCTAACTTAATCACTCATCAACCATATGCCACAATATCAGATCAACAATATTTGTAGTTATATCATAAATCATGTTTCTATTACACAGCTATCTGGTGTTTTCAGTAACACCAATAACTAAATTGAGCGTTTTATATTCAATAGCTGTGATAAACTGAATTATATATAAAGTCAATAACATCGAATTCAATATAATAAAGTGAAGAAAATTTACCGTTCCTCACTTTTCCAGGCATATTAGTTATTCATATTTCTCCCAGTTTCAAGCATATT
>CAYJEY010000027.1:0-21024 GCA_964369385.1 uncultured Holdemania sp. | reverse complement strand
AGCGCACCCCTGATAAGGGTGAGGTCGTTGGTTCGAGTCCATTCAGGCCCACCATTGAATAAAATAAATATATGGGGTATTAGCTCAGCTGGGAGAGCGCCTGCCTTGCACGCAGGAGGTCAGCGGTTCGATCCCGCTATGCTCCACCATTTATTCAAAGCAAGTGACTTAGGTCACTTTTTTTGTACAATAATTTTTAAAATTTGATTAAACTACATTTATAATTACATGATTCACATGAGTTGCCAAATACAACATAAATAGTGTAGAATAATTTTTGTATACTTTTTAGGGGGATATAAATATGAAAAGTTGGAGTAAGTATTTTTTATTTGGTGGATTAATTTTAATTATTGGTCCAAGCTTTGGATTCACGCTTCGCGGAGCAGGTTCAATGAATCAATCCGATAGCGCCGCTACAGGGTTGGCTTTGCTAGCAATTTCCTTAGTTTTCTATCTTGTAGCAAATCGTCAAGAAGCTAAGCGCGCACAAGCATATGAGCAATCGCAAGTTCAATCATCAACACAAACACCTGAACAATAAAAAAAACATCTGATTTTTCTAATCTAAGAAATTTCAGATGTTTTCTTTTTTATTTTAGTTTTGCAAGTTCAACAGCAATCTTTGATGCCACATGAGCATTATTGTATGCAAGTTGTAAGTTAGATGCAAGAGAGTGCCCCTTTGTTGCATCTTTGATGTATTTCAATAAGAATGGCGTAGTATCTTTTCCACGAATTCCCGCTTCATCAGCTTTTACTAAAGCTTCTTTTATAACTACATCCATCTCCTCATAATTAATTTCATATTGTTCAGGAATCGGGTTTCCAACAAGCGCCCCACCTTTAAGTCCTAAATCCCACTTTGTATGAAGAATTTTAGCGATTGTCGCTTCACTATCTGCATTATAATCTACTTTAAATCCACTTTTTCTAGAATAGAAAGCAGGGAAATCTTCTGTATTTAATCCAATGACAGGAACTCCCATTGTTTCTAAATACTCTAATGTCAATCCAAGGTCAAGTATCGATTTAGCACCTGCCCCAACTACTGCTACTGGTGTATTTGCTAATTCTTGCAAATCTGCACTGATATCCATTGTTTCTTGCGCTCCTCGATGAACACCACCGATTCCACCTGTCGCAAATACCGGGATGTTTGTCATTGCCGCAATCATCATTGTAGAAGCAACCGTTGTTGCTCCATTTTTATTTGTAGCAACATACACCGCGATGTCTCTTCGGCTAACTTTACCAATTGAACTATCTTTACACATCATTTCTAGTTCTTCATTTGTTAATCCAACTTTGCATTTACCATTGATAATCGCCGTAGTTGCTGGTACAGCACCATAACTTCTTACAATTTTCTCTACTTCATAGGCAAACTCTAAATTTTCTGGATAAGGCATACCATGGCTTAGGATCGTACTCTCTAAAGCTACCACTGGTACATTGCTAGCTAGCGCTTCGCTAATTTCTGGTGTTACATCTAAATATTTCGCTAAATTCATTTTCTATTTTCCTCCAATATTTTTTCTAAACAACCAATACTCATTTGTGGATTAATTGTTCCTTCATAACTAACAGCTGCAATACCTGCACTAAGAGCATAATCTAATGTTTGCTCCACACTCAATTCATTCATCATCGAATAAACTATCGCTCCCATGAAAGCATCTCCCCCGCCCGTCGCATTCATCATGTTTTCAAGTGGTTTTAACGCTCTTAACTGGCCTAATCGGGTCTCATTCATATAAAAGCATCCTCGTTCTCCAAGACTCACATAAACATGGTGTACTCCTTGCTCAATTAACTTGAGTGTTGCTTGGTGCAAATCATCATCATTTTCTATCTTGATGCCACTAAGTATTTCAAGTTCCATTAAGTTCGGCTTTACTGCAGCAAATTTTCCAATCATTGATTTAATTTTTTCTGAATACGCACACGAAACAGGATCAATTAAAATTGGAATGCGATGCCCATAGGCATGTACAAGATGCTCTAACACTTCAAGCGGAAGACAAGCGTCACATACTATCATTTTTGCAGAACTAATTACTATGTTTTTGCTTTGAAGAAACTCTGTATTTAATTTCTGTAACACTTCCATATCTGACATAGCAACATACATATCTCTTTTTTCATCAAGTATTGATAGATACATCGATGAACTATGCCCCTCAAGAATTAGACTGTGGCTCGCATCAATCCCAACCTCGTCACAACTTTTCATAATTTTATCTGCAAATGCATCATCTCCAAACGCACTAATCAACTTCATTTCGACACCAAGTCGTGCAGCATTATCACAAATATTACGCGTTACTCCACCTACTGATGTTTCCATGTGCCCTGGGTTACTATCTCGTAATCGAATCATTTGCTTCGAATGTCCATGAATATCTACATTTGCTGCGCCAATTCCCACAACATAATCCACTGCTTTTGTCACATATGCTCTTCCAAGGATAAAACCCTTTTTTTGCATATTCGTAATATGCACAGCTACAGCA
This sequence comes from uncultured Holdemania sp., assembly GCA_964369385.1. Classification (GTDB taxonomy): domain Bacteria; phylum Bacillota_I; class Bacilli_A; order Erysipelotrichales; family Erysipelotrichaceae; genus CALVGQ01. The sequence goes on along the minus strand of CAYJEY010000027.1, from coordinate 18,508 downwards.
CTTCTTGATATCTTGAGTTTCTTAGCGATTTCACTTTGTTCAATCATTGGATTTTTCTCAATAATCGTATAAATCTCTCTTTCTCTTTCTGTCATTTTCCTCCTCCTTCCTAAACATTTGCTTATGAACTAAACATACATAAAGAATACTATTTTAAGTCATTGTTGTCAAGTTGATTTCATGTTGTATAAATTGACTTTTGCGTTAATATCGACTAAACTTTTATTAAGAAAAGGAGGAAGAAAAATGAATAGTTTTAGCCATAAGATTTATGAAAATGAGATTAACTTTTCCCTCCTTGCTCAAAAGCAATTTTCCGATTCAACAGGAATAACTAGAGATAATATTAAAGAGGTACTATCAAAAAGAGGAGCAGAGATAAGAGGTCTGATTACTGAAACTAATCTACTCATTGCAGAAAACATCACTCCTTTTTTAGAAAATCCTCATACATTAACACTTGAGCATGCTTTGGAATTTGAAAGTATGGCTGAAAAACTATCATCATATACAAATCATCTAGACATTGGATTGGCCTATGAGTTACGTTATGCTGTTGTACAATACGCAAAATACTCAAACAATGAAGAATTATATATAAAAAATTTATTTTTTTCTGCGCTTACTTTGTTTTTCTTAAGCAAAGAATTATTTCTTGAAGAAATCAATCAACACTTTGATGAAATCATTTCATATAGTGTAAACTACGTAAATTATAGTGATGAAATCCGTCAAATCATCAATCGCGCTTATGGCAATAGTTACATCAGCTTAAACAATGAAGATATCGACCTTTTTTTTCAAAGAGTTCACAGAGCTTTAGATTTTTGGAAAAATGTAGCACAATTACATGATCCAGAGTTTGCGTGGGATCGTTACTATTTTAACGTAAAAGAAAACATCTGTTCTTCATGCCTTACTTATCTACGCTCACATCCAAAAAGTGAAGACATTAAAAAGTACCTTCCAGAATTGTTGTCAGCTGCTAAGGAATACTACGATCACACAAAGTTAAATACTTATACGTCAAACCATTATGTCCGCAGTAACATTCGTCCCCTTTATTTTTATAAGGCTGCACAATATTACAATGGACTCATCTCCTTTGATGAATTTTTAACTTCTTTGTATGACATCTATCAAAACTCAACTGATGAATATACGCTAGATAACATATTTATGAAACTACACATTTCCGGATTGTTTCTATTTTATTTGAACTCTAACGATACTGAAACTTCTAAATACAATACACCTAGCTTACTCAATGCTATACAAGAAGATGTTTTTACATTTATGCGAAATGTCCCTACTGATGTACCTCAAAATTTTGTAACTTCTAACTTTAATGATTTTGCTGTAGGGTCTGGCTATGTTTTTAATAACCTTGAATTCTTTAGAATTATTTTATCACTTACTGTATTTAGGCATAAGCCAACATTTGTCCACTCTGTAATGGTTGGAAATATTTCATTATGTATATACGAAGCCTTACTTGAATCGAATCCTGAATATTTTCTAACTTTGCCCAATATACATAGCGTAGCGGATGTTTATCGAAATCGCACAAAAATCTCAAACTTTATATGGCGTTCTAGCTTACTCCATGACATGGGGAAAATAACTTATGCCCATATGATTTCAATGTATATCCGAAGATTAACTGATAAAGAATTTATCATGATTAAAGATCATGCATCAAAAGCGTTTATGTTTTCAATTCACTTCAAATACAACGAAACTACAGAGTCGGAAATCCGTCATGATTTTTTATCAGAAAACGAGAAATTTGAATATTATTCTCATGTTGCTGCAGGTCACCACCGTAGCTTCGATGGAGAAAGTGGTTATCCATTTAACTTCGATAATTACAATTCCAAAGTTAAATGCATTATTGACATCGTTAGTATCGCGGATGCATTGGACGCTGCCACAGATATCATCGGAAGAAGCTATGCTCACGGCAAAGATTTAAATAAAGTCATTCAAGAGCTTTCACAACATGCAGGTTCCAAATACAATCCAGTTATCACGAAACTACTGACGGAAGATGAAGATTTACGACATGCGATTATTCATAAGTTAGAGGTAGTGCGCTTTGATACTTATTATGATTGTTTTCATCAGGAAAACCTAGATTCATACATGAGCTCACCATGCTCTGAAACCAAATAATAAGCAGGAGGTCGTTATGAAAAGGTCACTAATTAATTACGTTTTTACCCAAGAATCAAACTGCGTTGGATGCAATAAATGTATATTTGTATGCCCTACAAAAGCTGACAAAGCGATTTGGATTAACGATACAAATAAAGTCATTATTGAGGAAGGAAAGTGCATTTCTTGTGGTGAATGCTTAAGCATATGTGACCACAATGCTCGATCTTATTTTGATGATTGCGATGATTTTTTTGATGACCTCGCAAGTGGAATACCTATGACTTTGATTATTGCACCAGCAGCACATACAAATTACCCTGAGTTGGAGCACTTAATTGGTTACTTTAAATCATTAGGCGTAGAAAAAGTTGTAGATGTATCGCTAGGCGCAGATATTTGCACATGGGCACATGTTCGTGCAATTGAACAAGGAGGAATTTCTACAATGATATCACAACCATGTCCTGTGGTTGTGAATTATGTTGAAAAAGTTAAGCCTTCGCTCATCCCATTTTTATCTCCTTATCATAGCCCTGCTCAGTGTCTAGCTATTTATTTAAGGCAACAAAAAAAATGGCATGGTAAAATCGCTTTCTTATCCCCATGTATTGGAAAAAAAATTGAGAATGACGATATTAATACCCATGGAAACATCAACTATAACATTACTTTTTCTATGCTTAATCAATACCTTAAAAAAAACAAAGTCATCTTGGATAATTATCCTAAATCTCACTATGATAACTCAGATTTATCGTATGGTTTTGCATATCCTCGCCCTGGTGGTTTAAAAGAAAATTTAAAGTTTTATTTAGGAGATAAAATTTGGATAAAAAATATTGAGGGAATAACTCATATACAGAAATATCTTGATGAGTATGAAAAAGATCTACAGGATAATCATCCTGTCCCTTTACTTGTAGATGCACTAAATTGTAGTAATGGATGTAATCTTGGAACTGCTACTGATAAGAATCTATCCATGAATGCGATTGATCACCAAATTAATCAACATATCTTGCAACAAAATCCAAAACTTGCCCGTGAAATGCTTCATCATTTTGATGGATTACTACGACTAGAAGATTACCAACGTACTTATACAGATAAAAGTGATGTACTCTTCCAAAAAACAATCAACAATATTGAAAACGTCTTTATTGAACTCGGTAAACTTACTGAGGAAGATCGTCGCATTAACTGCTTCAGTTGCGGCTATGGTTCTTGTCTTGAATTCGCAAAAGCAATCTCAAAAGATAAGAACCACAAAAATAACTGTCGCTTCTATTTGCTAAACAAATTTAAAAGAATGAGTTACATCGATGATTTAACTAGCTTAAAAAATCGTCATTCATATCATTTAGAATTAGAAAACTTAGCAACATCTTCGCCCTTGTCAGTAGGTATTGCCTTTGTTGATATTAATGGTTTAAAAGAAGCTAATGATACATATGGACATAAATATGGTGATTTGATGATTAGCACATGTGCTATTATCTTGAAAAATATTTTCCCAGGAATGAGTTTTCGAGTAGGTGGTGATGAATTCATTATTCTAACAAAAGATTTAAGTGAACATCAATTCGAACACCTCATTCAACAACTTCATGACAAGTTTAAAAATGAAGATAATCTATTTGTCTCCATTGGTACTGCTTGGTCGAATCATACATTTAATATTCAGGATTTAGTTGAAACAGCGGATAAAAACATGTATACAAACAAGCAAGCTTTTTATGATAGAGTTAAGCCTCAGTAATAAATGAGGCTTTTTAAATGTATAATTAATGATTTATTCTATTATTTACTATATAATTACATTAAATAAATATATGAAAGGTGGTGAAATCCTTGATTGATAGAGATTTAATTCAAATTACTAATCATCCATTTTCTCGTGATTCTGCAATTATCTTTGCAGCACAGCCACTGTTATCTCATAATAAAATTTCATCTGCTTATATTACTAAAATGTTAGAAGCAATCGAGAAGTACGGAACTTATATCGTAATTGCTAAAGGAATTGCATTGGCTCATGCTCAAGCATGTGATGATGTTATAGAAAACTGCATCGGACTTACTATTTTTCAGCAACCGATTGTTTTTGGGCACAAAAGAAATGATCCTGTTAAGTATCTATTTGTATTGGCTTCTAAAGAAAGTAATACTCATTTAGAAGCATTTCAATTCATCGCAAAAAAATTTATTAGTCGCAAGTTCACACAAAGGTTAGATCAATTCACATGTGAAGAAGAAGTATTTCAGTATTTTATTTCATAACAAGGGAGGACGAATGTTTATGGAAAGATTACAGATTTATACAGTATGTGGTTTTGGGGTTGGAAGTAGTTTAGTTTTTAAGATGCAAATTGATGATATTTTAAGTGAACTTCAAATCGAAGCAGATGTTCACCCTGCTGATATCTCAAGTATTTTTAGTGAGTCATGTGATATGATTTTCTCTTCACCCGAGCTCGCCCCTCTTTTAAAAGAGAAAAAAGAAGTTCCTATTATCGTAGTTGACGATTTTTTGGACAAAGACGAACTTACTCGTAAAGTAAAAGCTTCGTTTCAGCTTACTTAAGCATTTGAAGGGGGATTAACATGCAAATTTTTACGATGCTTTCTAGTTTCTTTCAAGACGCGGCCATTTTTATCTCATTTATTGCATTTATCGGTTTGCTGATTCAAAAAAAGCCTATTAGCGATATCATCAAGGGCACACTAAAGGCAATGCTTGGAATCATTATATTACTTGAAGGTGTTGGTATTGTATCTAATGCACTATCCCCATTATCTGTCGCTATAGCCTCTTTATTTTCTAACGCAACACTTAGCACAAATCTCAATGATTACGCCTCTTTTATCGGCTTGTATGGCTTTGAAATTGGAGTTGTCATGGTTTTAGGCTTTGTATCAAACATCATTATTGCTCGCTTTACTCGATTTAAAACAATTTATCTTACGGGGCATTTAATGTTCTTTTATTCGATGTTGTGGTTAGCCGTAGGTGTGGAAGCGAATTTAAGTGGCGCTTTATTATTAGGGTTTGGAGTATTTTGTTATCTCATTTCTACAATCGTTTTTCCATATTTACTTGTAAAAGATATTAAACATCTTACAGGATCTACAAATTTCACTATTGGTCATTCAGCATCAATGTTTTGTTGGCTAGGTGCAAGGTTCGGTAGTCTATTTAAAAGTAACAATCGTAATGCCGAAGATCTAAAGTTACCTAAATCACTAGATTTCCTTAAAGATACTGCATTGGCTTCTGGTATTGTTATGGTCATTACATATTTAATTGTATTCTTTATTATTTCACCAGAGAATCAAGCTCTTATCTACACTGGAAACACAGTTACTTTTATTTTAAAAAGTGGAATGAGTTTTGCTGCTGGAATGGTAGTTTTACTTCTTGGTGTTCGTATGATGATGACGGAAATCACCCCTTCTTTCAAAGGTGTTTCTCAACGTCTAGTTCCTGGCGCAATTCCAGCACTCGATATCCCACTTGTATTTCAGTATGGTCCTAATTCATTAATGATCGGCTTCATTGTCTCTTTAGTGTTTAGCCTTATTGCAATGATGGCTATTAACGTTTCTGGAATCAGCGCTTACTCAATACTCCCTGCAACAATCGCCTGTTATTTTGACGCTGCTCCGAGTGCTATCTTTGCAAATAAGCGCGGTGGAATGAAGGCAGCAGTGATTTGGAGTGCAATTTGTGGAGTTGTGATGATGCTACTTGTAAGTGTAGCTCTTCCCTATCTAGCAGATACAGCAGGAACTTTTGTTCAACAATTTGGGGCAAACGAGGAGTCTGTCTTCATCGTGATTTTCTCATCTATTGCTGAATTTCTATCAAGCATACTATCCTAATACAGTAAAAAGCCCAGTGGGCTTTTATTTTTGTATGATTTCTTTTGTCGAGATACCAATTTGATAACTAAATGATTCTCCATTTTTTTCAACATTAAACAAATAAACACCTATAATATCTCCATCGGAAACACTTACTCCCTTAAACACAATCTCTTCCATTTCAATTTCTTCTAAGTTAAGTTTTGCTTGCTCAATTGTGATCGGTTCAAGTAACATTAAGTATAAGAATGGTATAAATAAGAGAATCATCTGTAAAGCTATTAATTTTTTTATCGTCATCTTTTTACTCTTACGCAATGAATGTGTTACACACATATAAACTAACACCGCAAGTGTAGTCCAATAACTAAGATTTTCCACATTAAAATATAGTGCAATCATGAGAAATAGAATAACCCCAATCATAATCAAGTATGCAACTTTGTTTGATAATAAGTCAAACGTCTTTAACTGATACTTTTTTATCAATTTTATAAAAATCGCAATGCTGACGAAATTTAAAATAAAACCTAATCTTAAATCAATCGCAGAAGCAAAATCAAATCTAATCACCAAATAATAACTAATCGTTAAAATCGTGAGGAAAACATAAATCCCATACCCTACATTTTTCTTCATCAAAAGCCCTCCTTTGCTGGTAGGAAATTTTCTAAATCTGTTTATTATCTTTGTTGTAACTTACTTGTCTTATATTAATATTATACTCTTATCTTTTGTTAGTGTATATCAATCAAAGAAAAAAGTCCTTGTAAATCAAGGACTTTAGCATTAATTCGTTAATTTTGCATCTACACCAACTATATTTACCCAGTTTGCACTAATCGTACGATCCACAAGGATTTCTCCAGTATGCAAATTAACATAAAATACAAAAGAGTTCTCTTGAGCGTATTTATACTGGACTGAACTAGATTCTGGTCGATCAATCAATGCAGCATCAATTACCCCTGATGCATTCGTCCACCCCATAATTTCAGCGATTGCTTGTTGAACAGCCGGATCCCTCGTTGTATTTGATAAACTCGGCATTCCTGAAACAGTGACTGGAGCAGTCCCAATGTGCATATTCATGTTGTTAAGGTTATCTGTAGAGTAACCCCATTTAAATCCATACCATTCACTATCTAATGTATTTTCTCCAGTCGCTAATACAACTTGTGCCGCATCAAGATAATTTGTTGCAATTTGTAAATCATTCGACTCTCTTGATCTTTCTACATACTGTAAGTATTGCGGCGCAAGTACCGTTGCAAGAACAGCAATGATTGCCACTACAATAATTAATTCAACCAATGTAAAACCTCTATTCGATTTCATTTTATTCCCTCACTATCATTCCTAGAGTAAGTATACATTGAATTTTAACCACATTCAATATAGTATTCTTGCAATTCAAACTACTAATTGTTGTCTTTGATGCATCTTTTATTGCATTATATGTATATCATAACTCAATTCTTCTAATGTATAGTAGAATAGTTAAGGTTAAGATACACGAGGGATAGAAAATGAATGAAAATCAAATTAGAAAGAAAATAATTGAAAATAAGAGCTTTACACTGAAAACATATACACATGATGAACTAATTCCACTATTAAGCACTAAAGGACCTATTGCAAACTTATGGTTAACACCTAGTTCAATTATCATTGTCGAAGGGAGAAAAATCATTCAATACTCTTTAGCGGATATTGTGTGGCTTGGCTACTCTATCGAATCTACAAAATATCATTCAATGGCAAGATTACATCTAATTGACTGTTACGGTAAAGAAGAACGCCTATGCACTTTAGAAGTATATCAGGCGGATGCTTTGATTGAATTTTTAAGTCATCAACTGGATTTTATACTCTTTGATAAAAAGCATAAACCTATTGTGTTAAAGGAAACTGATCGAAGCAATATAGTGGCCCAGATCAAATTAGACGTAGAAGAAGACTTACAAAAGCTTGTCTTAAAGTACACGAAGCAGGCAACACGAGATTCTCTTCAAATCGCTATTGTATTTGCAGTTTTCTTTTTTACATTATTGATTGCCTATGGCATCTATGAGTTATTAGTGCCTTTAGTCCAAACCCATATATTAGAAAGTGATTACTCAGTACAAAATTTCTTGTATTTGCAAATACTCCCAGAAATAGCTACAGTATTGCTAGGAGTACTTCCACTTCTTGCAATGATTATTGCTTTTCCACTATGTTATAGAAAAGCAGGATACGCAAAACAAATGTTAACTAAACTTTCTATTGTCTTTTTGGGATTAAGTGGAATGATTACTTACTTTATAGTATTTGAAGAAGATACACTTGAAACAATTTCTTCTTTAATCTCTGCCACTAACTCTGAATTAGTGATTCATCAAGAAGTACGTGTACTTCAAGGTTTTGGTAATGGTGATGGACTTAACATAGAAACACTTGGTGACTTTGAATATGCTTATAAGGGAGTTGATCAATTCTACGTGAGCAGTGCTGCACTTACCTCACTTGAAGTATATGAGTACGATTACATGTATTATTTAGGCACTTTTCCAAGTGACTTATTTAGCAATGTCACACCTTTAATGTATGAGGATCAAGAAGTTAGCCCTACAAAATTCAATGTCACTTATACACAAAGTACTTATGATTACCAAACATTATTATTTATACTAAATATTGAACGATTAGATTAATTATTTATAAATTAAAACGAACTCCACTAATTATGAAGTTCGTTTTTTCTATTCTTTGTCACTTGGAAAGAATACTCCTGCTTGCCTTCTGCACTTCGTGAGTGTTTCATGAATCGATAGAGACATCTCATGTGAGCATAACGGATTTTCTATCAATCCATCTTCAATACAATCAATCATCGTTTTAATTTCATAATAGAACATATCTTTTCCTGCCACATCTACAATTTCCTTTTCTTCTGTTTTCCGATTAATTTTTACAAAGCTTTTCATCATACTTGGTGTATCAATAGTAATCGAACCTAACTCTCCATTGATTTCGCATACATTACTTGTGTCATTTGCCTTGGAGTAACAAAGTGTTGCGATGAGATCATCATAAACAAAGATACTTGCCCCAGACACATCTGCTTTTGTCTCTAATAATTCACATGCACTGAGCACTTGTTTAGGCTTCCCAAACAAGCCAATGCAGTCTGCAATGATATATACCCCTAAATCCATAATCGCCCCATTAGAGAGTTCTAATCTAAATGTAGAGGGATTCTCATTTCTTAAGTATGCATCATACCTTGAAGAATATTTACTAAAGTTGAAAATAACTTGATGAATTTTTCCGATTTCATTTAAGCTATCCTTTAGTGCTTGAAAATTTGGATTATATAATGGAATTAATCCCTCTTGTAGATACACCTTCTTCTCCTTGGACAAGGCAATCATTTCAGCCACTTCTTCATCATTGGAAGCCATCGGCTTTTCACAAAATACAGCAATTCCCTTTTCAATAAAATGGCATGCTACTTCCTTATGAAGTCCATTAGGTACTGCAATATATACGGCTTCAATCACATTTGATTTCGCCATCTCTTGATAGCTTTCAAATACATGTTCAATTTCATATTTATCAGCAAATCTTTGTGCAGATTCAATTTTTGAGCTACATACTGCTATTACTTCACAACGCACTTCTTGTTTTGCACCCTCCATAAAAAAATCAGATACAAAATTAGTTCCTACAATTCCAAATTTCATATTTTCTCCTCATTCCAATTTATCACTACAGTTAAATAGTTATCTTTATCATACATTAGGCCTTCATACGCTTCCATAATTTGTTCCGGTTTTATTTGATGCGTTATAAAATCTTGTACATTTATAACTTTTTCATTCAACAAATTTTCTAGGTATCTCATTGTCTTTTCCATCGATATTTTAGAACCTATTTCTTCCTGGAAAGGATAACGTCGGTTGAATCCTCCAACTATATTTAACATTTTTGTATGGATGCTATTTAGCATAAGTGTGGCATTACAATTATATTCCTCTCTTGGTGACCCAAGTAATACTACTGTTGCATACTTACTCGCAACGTTTATACATGTTTCAATGCACTTAGATAAACCTGATGCATCAACCACAATATCCAATCCTTGATTCATCGTTATCTCTTTAATTACGATTTCTTGTTTATCTGCTTCAACATCAATCACATGGGGAATTCCTAGTTTCCTTGCCTTCTCACATCTTTTCTTCGATATGTCAATGGCATATACCTCGCACCCCATATGGCGATACAGGAGTGCTAAGATTAACCCCAAATTTCCTAAACCAAAAATCCCAACTTTGTCCGTCATCTTTACATCCACTGGCAGAATACCATTCATCGCAATCCACATCATCATGATAAAACAGCCTTCTTCATCCGTTGTTTTATCATTTAGTTTAAACATCACACCTCCGTCACTTCGTAATTGGTTAAAGTGATGTTGTGATGCATGAGGTGCACTATATAAATATCTTTGCCCTATTTCAATATCTTTCAAAGCTGCGCCAACATCTAAAACAGTCCCAACTGCACAATAGCCAGGATACACAGGATATTGTGCTCCTTCTTTTAATGCATAGGCACGTGAAAGTTCTGTCCCAGGACTTATTAATGATTTATGGCACTTCATTAGGCATTCATCAGTCAAAATACCTGTATTGAACTCTTCTTCTAAAATACTTACATCTTCTTTCCCATTAATTCTAATTTTTTTCATCTTAGCTCCTTTTCTATATATTAGGGTGATGCATCCTTGTATTTAAATTATATAGTAGTATACAAAAAAAGACCACCCATAATGAGTGATCTGATTTCTAGAACGAGATGATATAAATCCAATTGCAAAGAAAGTATAATATAGTCCACCAAACAACTTTTCTTACTTCATAAATTACTCACCAAAGGTGTTTTTAATGATATCGGGAAAAAGAGTATACAATGGTTTATCCATTTTATTTTGAAAATAATCAAAAATATCAAATAGTTTTTCCCACTTTTTCATCATCAATTCATTTGCACCATGCCGTCTTGCAACATCAACAAGCCTTTTTTCCATAAGACATACGCCCGTTGGAAGTGCAAGACTATCACAAAGTTGAATCAACGCATCATATTCTGTATATGTAGCATTCTCAAGAATATTTCTAACCTTTTGCTCCGCTTCTTCATTGCAGTCGTTTTGTCCACTGTACTCTTCAAAAATTTTCAAAGGAAAGGAGTGTGTGATGCAAATCTGTGCAGCATACATATAATTATCCTTTATTAACAGCTCATACCCATCTAAAATATGTTGCATAGCTGTCACCCCTTTATAGCGACCAATATCATGTATTAATCCAAGTGCGAATGCGACATCAGGATCCAAATCACATGCTAACGCAATTTTTTTTGCTGCCATAGCAACACAATACGAATGATCTACCCATGGCCCTGGGTTCTTTTCAGAAGCCCACAACAACATAGCTTCTGCTTTTGAAACAGATATAGTTTTCATTATAATCTCCATTCTTCTACCACGCAAAACTCTTATAAAACAAACTCAAGGTTATAGGAAAGATGTCCAGTAAGGACTTTTCCGCACTTACAAAATAGTATCACGTAGGTGTTAAGTAAACTAGTTATCACTTCTACTTATTTTAATATATAAATTATATAGCTTGCAATGAAAAAAGAAAACTACTCTTGTTATGAAAATAGAGATGTTGTTAATCACTATTTAAATTCTAAGCACTTATACATTGATTAATCAATAATCATCAAATTATGATACTTCAAATTATCATTTTTCCATCAATCTCATTAAGGTTTTATTTATATAAATAACTTCTTTTCCAATAAACCCAACTTGAAATAAATTATTTTTTGTAAGGTCTTCTAATTAAATACTTTCGGTTTGACGTGTTATATCAAATTCATCCTTAAAATAATCTTTTTTAGTAAAAAACGACTGTATTAATATTTAACAAGTTTGCTAAAGTAAAGTTTAGGTAATTTTCTCTTCATTTCTCTACTAGTCTCTTCTACATCTTTGACAATACAATTTATGAAATCAATTGTATAAATCGCCATCAGTTCGGTACCTTTTAACATGAACTATATAAATTTTCTAATCTTTTCTTCTCATTCTCACTCCGTATTATAATAATTCAAATTTCCCATAATTTCATATAATCAATAAAAGACAAGTATCATTAATTCCTGATACTTTTCTACAAAAAAAGACCACCCATAATGAGTGATCTGATTTTTCCATATAACGATAATTGATTAACGTTTAGAAAATTGTGGTGCACGACGAGCGCCTTTAAGTCCGTATTTTTTACGTTCTTTAGCACGGCTGTCACGAGTTAAGAACCCTGCAGCTTTAAGAGCTGGACGGTAATCAGCAGATGCTTCAAGTAAAGCACGAGCTACTCCATGTCTCATCGCTCCAGCTTGTCCTGAGTATCCTCCACCAGTTACGTTGATTTTAACATCAACTGTACCAAGTGTAGAAGTTAATTCAAGAGGTGCTTTTACGATCATTCTTAAAGTTTCTAATGGTAGATATTCATCTAAACTTTTTCCATTAACAACGATGTTACCTGTACCCGGAGTCATAAAGACACGAGCTACAGAAGACTTACGTCGTCCTGTTCCAATATAAGTTACACTGTTTTTAGCCATCTGTCTTTCTCCTTACTAACCTTTAATTTTTAGCTCTACAGGTTTTTGAGCTGTGTGTGGATGTTCTGCTCCTTTGTAAACAAATAAATGTTTACGTTGAACATTACCTAATCTAGTATGAGGAATCATACCATGGATTGCTTTTTCAACCCATTCTTCAGTGTACTGTTCTCTCATAACGCGAGTTGAACGAGTACGTAGTCCTCCCGGGAATTGAGAGTGACTGTAGTAGAATTTCTTCTCATTTTGATCACCTGTGATCACGATTTTGTCTGCATTGATAACGATAACGAAATCTCCGCAATCTACATTCGGAGTGAATGTAGGTTTGTGTTTACCACGTAATACTGTAGCAACTTGTGATGCTAATCTTCCTAATGTTAATCCTGTTCCATCAACTACATACCATTGACGAACAACTTCACTAGGTTTTGTCATTGTTGTTTGACGCATATTCATTTCCTCCTTTGGCCACTTGCAGTTTCCGGGGCTACAACCGGCGTAGGTCCAGTAGTTATTATAAAATAAAAGATGAATTTAGTCAATCTAATATTAATAAATCTGCAATGTTTTTCTTTTCTTTTTTCTATTTCTTTTCGTATAGTACTTCTACTAAATATAATCCACAAGCTTTTGCCTTATATCGACAGGCATCTTTGCTTTTGGCAAGGAGTATTTTTTCTACTTCAGCAACAGTAATCTTGCCTCTTGCTGCTTCAATCATTGTTCCCACTAACATGCGTACCATATATCTTAAAAATCCCTTACCTCTAAAAGTAAATATTATTTCATTATCTACTTTCTTTACTGAGCATTCATAGATTGTCCTAACTTGATCTGGATGTGTTCCAAACTCATTAGTACAAAATGAACTAAAATCATGTGTTCCTTCAAACATCTTGCAACAATCCTGTAACACTTGCATATTTAAATTGTAGTAACAATAAAATGAGTGATCTCGTAAAAATATATTTTTTTCACCCATATACAACTTATATTCGTAGTGCTTTCCAATTGCGTTAAATCGAGCATGGAAATTTTCACTCTCATTTACTACTGAAGTAACATAAATATCACTTGGCAGAAGTGCATTAAATGCTCGCTTCCAGCCATTCACATCCATTTTGTATTTAGTATCAAAATGAAACACTTGCCCTTTTGCATGTACACCACGGTCCGTTCTTCCCGAAGCTACAATATCGATCATTTCCCCGGAAATACGACAAAGTACTTCCTCAATGATTTGTTGTATACCAATGCTATGCGGTTGTCTTTGCCACCCTTTATAGTTTGTACCATCATAGGCAACCGTTACTTTATACCTCATTATCTACAATACCACTAGCCAAAGCACTAGCATACACAACACTAATAACGCCGTTAGAAACAACATGATATAATCAGCCAATTTCATTTTAAGTTGTTTATATCGTGTTCTTTTAGCTCCTGGAGCATAACCACGAGCTTCCATTGCATTTGCTAATTCTTCTGCTCTTTGAAATGCTGAGACAAAAAGTGGAACTATTAAAGATAGAATAGCCATGATTTTTTCCTTCATTTTACCTTCTTTTAAATCAACACCACGACTTGCCTGTGCTTTCATAATTCGTTGTGTTTCTTCAATAAGTGTTGGAATAAAACGTAGTGCAATAGAAATCATCATAGCAATTTCATGCGCCGGCACTTTAATTACCATCAATGGTTTAAGTAAGTCCTCAATCCCTAATGTCAAATCAAGTGGTTTTGTCGTTGCAGTTAAAATAGTTGTTACCATAATCATTAATAATAATCTCACTACAATAAATAATGTTTGTATCAGTGCATCACTATAAACTTGAAATCCAAAAACATCTACTATAAGTGTTCCTGTTCGTATTACAAAAATATTAATAATTAATAAGAAAAACAACATAAAGAGCATTGGTCTCATCGCTTTAAGAATAAATCCAAAAGTGAGTTTAGAAAGAATTACACATGCTCCTACTACTCCCCCAAGAATTGCATATCCTATAAACCCTGTAGGAATAAATACACTAAGTAAAATCATAAACATAGCAATAATTTTAGCACGAGGATCAAGTCGATGAATCGGTGAATTAAGTGGAATATATTTTCCTAATACAAAATTACCCATGCTTCACCTCTTTTGCAATTGCTTCTACTAAATCATCTATATTCATTACAGTATTTTTAATTGTAAACCCTTTTTTATTTAATAACTCTCTTGCACTCACTACTGATGGTGGTACAATTCTAAGTTGCTTTAATAGTGATGTATCTTTAAAAAATTCATTCTTTGAAGTATGAGAGTATACTGCTCCATCTTTCATCACAATAACTTCATCGCAATAATTCATTACATGTTCCATATCGTGTGTTACAATCAGTACAGTCTTTTTTAACTCTTGATTGTAACGTACAAACAAACTCATCATTTGTTTCGCACCCTGAGGATCAAGACCTGCTGTCGGCTCATCTAAAACCAATGCCTGTGGTTGCATTGCAAGAATTCCAGCGATAGCTACACGCCGTTTTTGCCCCCCTGATAAATCAAGTGGACTTCTTTCTAGAAACTTACCATCTAGTCCAACCATCTCACATGCTAGTTTAGCTTTCTTCTGCGCTTCTTCTTCACTGTCTCCGAAGTTTTTAGGACCAAATGCAACATCTTTTAAAATTGTTTCTTCAAAGAGTTGGTATTCTGGAAACTGGAATACTAAACCTACTTGCTTACGTAAATTCTTTAATCCCTTTATACTTTTCCCGGACTCAATCTTGTAGTCGTATAATTCTAAACTACCATGAGTTGGTAAGAGAAGTCCGTTTAAGTGCTGCACAAGTGTTGATTTTCCACTACCAGTTGCCCCAATAATAGCAGTAACTTTACCAGTTGATATCGTAAGATTTACACCATTTAATGCAGCAAATGAAAATGGCGTATTATATGAATATATATGTTTTAGATGATTGACTTGTATTGACATAATTCATCCACCATCCTTTCAATACTTGTATTCTCTTTTAACTCAATTCCTTTGTCTTTGAGTCGGTTTCTAAGTTTTACACTAAAAGGCACATCTAGTTGTAGATCAATCAATTTTTCTTCATTTGCAAGTACTTCTGAAGGGTGACCTTCCATGACAACTTGTCCTTTATCCATTACGATTACATAATCACTTTTCGCAACTTCTTCCATATCATGAGTAATCGAAATCATAGTCATTTTACTTTGTTCAAATAACTCATGGATAACTTGATTGATTTCTTCTTTTCCTTGTGGATCTAGCATACTAGTACTCTCATCAAAAATTAGAATATCTGGGTTCATTGCCAAAACACCTGCAATTGCAACACGTTGTTTTTGCCCACCGCTTAACTTCGTTGGTTCATGGTCCAAGTAGTTCTCCATATGTACAAGACTTGCAAATTTGTGGATTATTTCTTCCATTTCGTTTTGATTAACACAATGGTTCTCTAAACCAAACGCAATATCATCACGTACTGTTGCTCCGATGAATTGATTATCTGGATTTTGGAACACTATTCCAACTTTCGACCGAATTTGATACAAATTTTCAATTGATAACTCCAAATCATCAATACGAATTTCACCTCTTGATTTTTCTAGCAACCCGATAAGTAGCTTAGCAATTGTCGATTTTCCACTTCCATTATGTCCAATTATTGTTGTATATGTTCCCTTTTCCACAGAAAAAGAAACATCACTAACTGCATTAATTTCCCCATCATAAGAAAATTCAATATTTTTTACCTCAACGTGCCTCAATTTAATCACTCCTAAACAAATAAAAAAGGTTTAAAAACCTTAGGTTTAATATAAGAAAAAACATCTCTCATCCAGACTTTACTGTCGCTACTGGAATTACACCAGTTCAGCTTTCGCTCACAGAGTTTTACTGTCGGTCGGGAATTTCGCCCTGCCCTGAAGTTTTACTCATTAATTATATCGTTTATTTATAAAATGTAAAGCCTAAAAAATCGTATTAGTTTTACGAAATTTGACATAACTCTACAAAAAAAGAGCTTTCGCTCTTATAATTGTTGAATATTATAAACAGTGTATTCTCCGTTGTGGATTCCTACTTGTTCTGCAACTTCAAAAACTTCAGAAAGAACATTACTTTCATTCACAGTAATCTCATTCATGATCAATAATGTACCTTCTTGACCCGAACCTTGAATACGATATCCTTCAGTTCTCATTTTCCCAGTAAATTCTACCATATCTTCAATTCTTGAGAAATTTGCATAGTGGAAAATATTAATATTATCCCCATTTTGTAATTCTGTTTTCAAACGATCTGCAGACTGAAGTACATTTAACACTATTTTTTCAGATAAATGTGGATAACTTTGTAATACACTTCTTACAAGTGGATTGATCGGATCGATTGTAGAATGAGCCTCCTCTACTTTAGTTTCTACAATTGGTTTTTCCACAGTTGCAGTAACAACCTCCTTATGCATTGGAGTAGTTGGTTGTGTAAAGTTCGATGGACGATCAAATGTAGGTTCGTGAATTGAAGGGAATTCAAACTCTTCCTCATCATACGTAACTTCTTCTTGATTCAATTCTGTTAAAGAAGGAGTAGTCTTTTGTACTAGCTCTTCAAAAGAATCCATATTCATAAATGGAGATTTTGTAATAATTTTTGGTTCCTCTTGCACAGATGTCTGTTCCTCTATTTTTTCACTCACAATTGATTTATTAGGGAATGATGGAGCAACATCACCATTCACTCTAGTAGAAAAATTATAGTCTCCAAAGAGTGAAGAGCGCGTTTCTTCAGTAGGGAATGATTCTGTAACAGGTTGATTTTGTGTATGCACCTCAAAACCATCCAAAAGATCGTTATTTTCAACAGATGGTTCTTGTATTAAATTTGGCTTATGAAAATCTTGAAAAAACAAAGGCTCTTCTACATTTTCATCGTCGGCAGTCGTATTTTCTAAATCAACATGAGTTTCTCCATCTTGATCAATGGTTAAAAATTTTACTTCTTCTTGTTGTGCTTCTCTTTCAGCTTTAAATTTTTTTCCTAACACATAAGCAGTTGCTCCAGCTGCCATAAGTGCTACAGTTAATAATTTTTTCATCTTACTCACCTCTCGTATAGTTTATCACATTTTATGCTTTTTTTACACTAACTATTGCTACTCCATCACCAATATCTGGAAGGTAGTTTACTTCAAATCGCTGGTCTAGCAGTAATTCATCGCGAAATTTCTTGATTTTTTTTACAAGTTGTCGCGTATTTCGGCTTTTTGTTAAACCTGGATTATCCACCATTCCATGAAAGCATAAATTATCAAAAAATATTATACCATCTTCTTGTAAAAAAGGCAAAAATCGTTCCAAATATTTACTATATTTCCCTTTTGCAGCATCTACAAAGATAAAATCATAAGTGTTTTGTGGAGAAAAATCCAATGCATCTTCTAAATACAATGAAATTTGTCTGGACAATCCATGCTTTTCAACATTTTGAATTGCTTGATTGTATCGACTCTTATCAATTTCCAAAGTATCAATGTGGATAACAGGATCTAGTTTTGCCATTTGTATTGCAGAGTAACCAATCGCTGTCCCAACTTCAAGAATTGATTTACATTTATACTTTTTGATTGTTTGAAGAAGAACTTTGATTCCTTCTTCTAGCATAATAGGAACATCATGTTCCTTTGCATATTGTTCCATTAAATCAAATTTTTCCATAACTGTCTCCTAATAAATATAGTGTACCATAGAATAAAAAAAGATACTCATAAGAGTATC
>CAYJEY010000026.1:0-23305 GCA_964369385.1 uncultured Holdemania sp. | reverse complement strand
TTTCACTATGCCTTTATTTATTTTTATTTTTCGCTTGACTTATCATAGTTGGTCTTCTTTAAATCATGTTCAATTACTTGTACTACTCTACTTTGTTAAATTGTATATTTTTAGAATTACTACCTACCATCGAACGATCTGTATAGATAATGAATGTCTCTTCATTCGTGTCCTCACTAAGCGTTACGTTCACTCCATCTACAGAGTATGTCCCACCAAACAGTCCACCTCCTACGTTATGGCATTTTTCTGCATCATAAGTTCCATCATCATAGAAATGCAGAAGTGCTCCAACTGCCTCGGTTTCACCAAATGCCCATGTACCTACTAGATTTACATCTTCAGCTCTTAACCGTGCTTCATTTTTAAAGAACACACCATAATTATTATAAAAATCAATCAAATCAATTTCTGGTGTGTACGTCGCCGAATTTTCATCATCTAAAGTTAATACATTGTACTCATGATCAGCTCGATAGTACCCCTCAATGATAATTGCGCCATCGAAGTAGCTATAAGTACCATCATCATAAAATTCAAATGTTTGAACCCCGTCTATATTAGTCCATGAGCCACCAATCGACTGCCTGCTCTGAGCTTCGACTAACATATCACTATTTTGTTCACGCTCAAACCACAATCTCATGTCTGCAATTACTAAATCATCATCTTCATCAAAATATGCCTGTATAAAATCTTCCGGACTATTTTCATCAAAATAAATAATATTTCCATCAAAGCTGAAGCCACCTTCACCACTACCAAGATCTCCACTATATGCATAGGTTAAGTCATCATAAAATGTAAATGTGATATTGTTTTCTACATGATACCAAGTACCTAAAAATCGATCATCCAGTACAACATCTACATTTTCATTAGTTCCGTGATTCACTGTTTGATTGTTGGTTTCATCACTGCTGTAATCTACCTCTTTTTCAAACCAGCCACTGTATCCATCAAGAACTAAGTCCCCTTCAAAATCAATGTATCCCTCATCCAATATCTCAGAGTTTTCGTACAATACTAAACTCTCATTTTTATATTCATACTCATTCACTGAAACATTTCCGTCTACAGATAACATGTATTCATTGATTCCATCAAAGGAAACTACTACATTATCAAAACTATGTACCCAAGTACCAAAAAGTTCATCAACTTCACTTTCATTTTCATCCACAACAGTTTCATCTGTGGCATTTTCTATTGGTGTACTATCTCCATTGGATAGCTCACCTCCTTCATCACATGCTGTGATTAAAACTACAACACAAATCATGAATGCTAGAATACTTAACATTTTTTTCAACGTATTTTTCATGTTCTATTTCTCCTTTTCTGTTTCACCCTTATAATGCTTTTACGAATAAAAGTGTAAGTAAGATGTATCCCACCGACAAAATACTCACTATACCAAACACAATTATCAATAAACATTTAATGATAGTGTTCACACTGTTTCGATGCTTAAGCAGTAGATATATCCCTACTATGCAACTAAGTAACAATATGAACGCAATAGTCATCATATATCATCCTCCTTTTCATCTATTGTATTAAATATTAAATTACATTTTCTGTGCAGTTTATCTACACAGTACCGCAAGCTTTGCAAGAAATATCGGCATCTTAAAAGGCTTTATTAGCCAATCATCTGCACCAGCTCGCAGCAGATTAATTTCGTTTTCGCAGTCTGATAGGATGATAATTCCAGGCTTTGGTAACTCACTTTTGACAGTGACAATAAACGTGATGAGTTCATCTATTGGGAAATCCTTTTCAATTACAATAGATCTTACAATAAATTCCTTTGATAAATTCTTTGCATCACTTAAATCACCACATAGCATTACCTCATAGTCAGTCTTGTCCATCATTGATTTCATGGAGCTTAATAATAAATCATCATCTGCTACTAACAATACTTTTGGTTTCGTCATATCCTCCCCTCCTCTTATTTAAAAATTTGTCGGTAATTTTAGATTATTTATCCCTTGTCAATTAAACCATAGCACAATACAAAAAAGCTCAGCTTGATTGTTACAAAAATTTAACCGCAATTCCCAAGCTACCTATCTTGAATAAATTCTAAAAACAAAGTAGAATTAAAATTAATATCATGACAATTTTAGCAACTCGGAGGGATTATATATGAATGAAAAATATCTCGATAGAATACTGCTTGTCGAAGATGAAACAGATGTATTAGAAGTTAATGCACAACATTTAACTGCTTTAGGATATGAGGTTTTTAGCGCAACTACACTAGAAGAAGCACGTCATCGGATATGGGAAAATCCGCCTGATTTACTTCTTCTTGATATAATGCTACCTGATGGTTCGGGACTTGATTTTTGCACAGAATTTCGCAGAAACAATACCGCACCTATCATATTTTTGACCTGCCTCGATGATAATGAACATATACTACAAGGATTACAAAACGGTGCGGAAGATTATGTTATAAAACCATACAGCATTGAAATATTATCAGCGCGTATTGCCGCTCAACTCAGACGAAACAAACAAAGCACAGGTCAGTTTTTTTTACCACCTCTACTTCTTGATAAAGATATAGGGCGTGTATTGCTTTCTGGAAAAGAAATCCAACTTACTCCAAAAGAGTTTCAAATTCTCTGTTATTTAGCAGAGCGAAATGGTCAAGAATTCTCTCAGACAGCACTCTTTAAAGCAATTTGGAAAGAAAATCCTGAAACCATGGGTTCTACGGTTCGTGTAACCATCTCAAGACTTCGCCAAAAAATGCGTTTTCAAGAAGAAGGGTATTTTGAGATTATGACCACGAGTGCAGGTGGCTATGTCTTTTTAAGATTACAAAGTGCACTTTAAGATAATAAAGAGGATTAAGATATATGAACGAAAACAAACCATTAAAAACTAGACTTAGACAAGTCATGCTTACCGTTGCAATCATACCCCTTTTAATTTTAATCATTGTCGGTTTTCTTGTAATAACAAGTCTTTTAAATCAAAATGAAGAAAACAACACTATCATTTTCAATGATTTAAGGGAATTTACATATTCAGGATTTGCTCAAAATGAATTGCTTGCTCACCACTTGATTATTATGCTTACAGATATTACTTATCAAGATGGAAGTATAGATACACAAGAAGATTTAGATAATGCAATAAATCAGGTTGAACACAATTCAAAGAACATGTTTTCGTTAATGAACTATGTGTTTTTCTTAGCTCAGGATGGCGAAATTCAATTTGTAAGCGATCAATATGGAACAACACCGCAAGATTTGACTGAACAGATTGAAGCACTTATTTTACCTAATATGGCAGAGTTATTTTGTTCAACTCCTGATATTACTTCTTTTAAGGAGACTTTATTAACAAATGTTGATAGCAATGTCTATTCTCAATATGCAGATAGCGAGCATTTTTTCCTCACTTGGCAGACGCTTGAAGATGGCTCACAACTTGGTATTTTCACCACTTCGACACAGACCACAACTTCAATCGATTTGATGGCAAATGTCATTGAAATGCAATTGGAAGCGTCTCGAAAAAGTATCGATCAGATACTTCTGTATGGGATTGTTTCTTTAATTATCTTAGTTGCTATACTAATTTTAACCATTCTCTATTTCGCAAAAAAACTAAGTATCACTGTCAGTGCACCGGTTGATAAACGTGAGCGTGAACAAAGAGAACTTTTAATTCGTGCCGAAGAAGAAAAAGCCATGCTTGCTCGTGTTAATGAAATGAAAACCGAGTTTCTCTCTAATGTATCGCATGAATTAAAAACTCCACTCAACGTTATATTAAGTCATATGCAGCTTGGTAAAAAAAATCTTGCCACAGGTGCAGCAATCGGCGAGATAGAAAGAAGTATGGATTTAATTAGTGGTGAAACCGAACGTATGGCACTAATGGTAAAACAGCTTTTAGATATTGGTCGAATAGATGAGGGTCAAATGTCAATCGAACCTTTACCTACTTCCATTACGGAAATGATACAAGCAACAATGAACACTTATTACCCTATTTTTTCTAAAAACTACAACAAACTTCGCTTTATTCCAAACCCTTCTATGCCTACAGTGAACTGTGATAAAATGAGGATTATTCAGGTTCTTGTCAACCTCATTAGTAATGCTTCACGATATACAAAATATGGTGTCATAACCATTTCTTTAGAAGAAAGAGATAATATGGTTGCAGTTTCAGTACATGACACAGGAGAAGGAATCCCTCCAGAGCAAATTCCATTTATATTTGAACGATTCCACAGCGCCCCGAAAACAGCCGAAATCGATACGGGGAATGGTCTTGGACTGTTTATTTCAAAATACATTGTAGAGGCACATGGTGGTACTATAACAGTAGAAAGTGAAGTCAAAAAAGGTTCTTGTTTTACTTTTACTCTGCCAATAGTACAACAGGAAATAAATTTCATCCCAGAAGAATAAAGAACTTATAGTATTTAAATATTTATATTATTAAACGATCATACAAAGTCAATTGTATGGTCGTTTTTTAACTCTTTGAATTTGAATACCCGGATTGTACCTTTAACTATTACCTGCTTCCTCATCATAAATATTATTTAATTGATACTATTGGATATAAAAAAGCATTAGCATATAATTGCTAATACTTATTTTAACGTTTAATCCACTCTGTTTTTCTTTACGAAAATCAGTTTCTTTTTAATTTCTTCACCAATTTCTCTATACTTATAATAATCTAATGTTCCTTGCTGATAAATTTCATCTTTTACTGGTATTTCAACTGTAACTCCACTTTTCAACTTTATTGTAATCATTATCCAAACATTATCACTCGGTCCTATATAAGAAGCTGGTGCAGCAATATTGGCAATTGCATTTCTAAATCCACGTTTACTATCAGATTCTGTTGTCTTATCGATTACCGATACTTTTTCAAGTTCATCATATCGATAAACTTCATTACTACCATACTTTCTCCATAACTTATTTGTTTTATCGAACTCAATACAGTCGTTCATATTCTTTGATACTACAAATACATTTTCCATAAAAACCTCCCTGTTCTTTTATAATTATAAAAATTACCAGTTTCTTCCATTTTATTTTTGAAATAAAGCTAGATGAGTTAGTAAAAAAATTGCCATATTTGATAAATATATTGTACATTAATCTACTTTTTTCTACAAGTATCAATACATGTCTACAAATGCATAATAGATTTTATACTTCATTATTTTCTTATAATATTATATAATTCAACTATTGTTGTACCAATCTTCTACGTATATAAAAGTCATTGCAGAAAGAGGGTTTATATGAAAAATAACATTGTATTTAATATAATTCGAAAAAATAAGAAAATTGTTATTTTATATTTCTTAACGTTTTTCATCAATTCAATTTTATTATCTTTATCAACACAGTTGTTAAGCATAATCTTCTCACAAGATAACTCGTATAAACTTATTGGACTTCTAGCTTTTGGTATTCTATCTTCTCTTCAACTTTTATTCTTATTTTTCATTCTAAGAATAGACTTCACTAAAGATAAAATCTTTTTAAAAGAGCTTATCCATCATATCATCAAGAAAATGATTCATCTACATAATTTAGAATTTGAATACTTGTATGTAATGATAAACGAGCATTGTCAAAATTATATTGATTGGGTTACTTATTACATGGAGTCAATTGCACTAGCAATTAGTTTTGTTGTGTATTTGGCTACAATGATTTCATTAATGAACACTTCAATTATAATTTATCTATTTTTAATTATTTTTACTTTTGTTGGATTAAATCAGATGATAAAACCTTATCTTGCTCAACGAAAACAAGAGCAAATTGATGCAAAGCAAACTTACATTGGTTATTTAAATAAATTATTCCTAACCAAGAATCTCACGAAAACTAATAATGAAGAAAATGAAAAGAGTTATAGTCAGCAGTTATTAAAAAACGAAGTGAAAAGTATCAGCAGATACAATTCCTTACTATTTCTTCTTGACTCCGTAAATTCTATGTTGGCAGTTATCTTTCAATTAGTTATTTTTGTATTATGTATATACTTTATATCTATCAAGCAAATGGGTGTAGAAAACATCTTACCCTTATATGTCTTTTCAAATGTTATTTTTATACAAATTCAATATTTCTTCTCAAATATTAGTGCAATGAATTCTTTAAATTATTCTATAAAGCAAGTCAACCAGATAATAAATAATGAAGTCCCTCCTTCTGAAAGTAACTTTTATGCAAACTTTTCTAAATCGATTGAATGGAACAACATTCATCTTAAGTATGACAAAATTATCTTCGATAGTGCTCGCTTTGCCATAAAAAAGAAAGATAAAGTTCTTGTCATTGGTGGAAACGGATCAGGAAAGTCATCTTTAGTTCATGTAATTCAAGGTCTCGCAGGACAATGTTCCCTAGTTATTGATGAAAAATATCCTACATCTAATCATCTTGATATTCTTTTAATTTCAAATAAAACAGCTGTATTTAAAGCATCATTTGAAGATAACGTAACACTCTTTCATAGTGTCCCTATGCAAAACCTTGAATTTGGTCCAAAACTCCAGCAACAAATAGTGAAACTCTCAAGTTGTATGGATTGTTCATTATTAAGTGGTGGAGAGAAACAAGTACTTGCACTTGTTCGAGCATTAAATATGAATTTCTCAATTTTAATACTTGATGAATTTGACTATTCATTAGATATCGAACTACAACGTGAAATACTTGAGTTTATCTCGCAACTACCACATACAATGATCTATATTTCTCACCATGTACATGGTATAAACAAATCATATTTTAATCGCATTTATGAAGTTAAAGAAACAAAAATATGGGAGGTATCAAAATGTACGATCGAAAATTAAGTCATATCATCTTAATTGAAAAAATCATGTGTTTTTTTAAAGAGCTTGGATTAATAATCATTCCACTCTACATACAGTATTTTATTGATCATCCTTCCTTAGCAAATATCATGATGAAATCAATTACTGGAGCTCTTTTTATTATCATCTACATGGTGATAATGCACCTTTTGTATAACATCGTGAAAATCAGACGCATCAATTATTTTTATCAGAACACAAAGGATAAAATAGTTAATCAAGTGATTGAAAATTCATTGCCTATTTTTAATGTATATCATCAAGAGGGATTAACATCCATCCTTGAGAATGATGTTCCAAGTTATATGAACGGAGCTATTGAGTCGAGTGTAAATCGTTTTGGATTGTATGCAAAAGTAATCATGAGTTGTGTTATTTTATTTATCATTAACTTTCAAATTTCACTATTGTACTTAGCAATGATGCTCCTTTTTTCATTCTTAAGAAAGAAAATAAAGTTAAATTTAAAAAATGAGATTCGTATTAGACAAAAAGAAAAAGAAAATTACTCTGCTATAGTATCTGATTTAGTAAACTTAAAAGATTTTTTGAATGACAAAACAATTCAAAACGTTTCTAAATATTACCATGATCCTGCTCATGAAAATTCACTAAATGCCTACATCAACTTTGGTAAGAAAAAATCACTAGTTATGTTGGTATTGAATGAGCTAATCAATATTGAAAAAATACTTGGTTTAATCATCTTACTTGTACTAAGTACTTATGAATTTATAAGTATTGGAAGTATTGTGATTTACTATGCATATATGAGTGACCTTTATTATGTACTAAGTGATATTGCTGAGTATAGCAAAACAATTGAAGCTAATAATGAAATTTCAAATAAGCTAAGTTCGATTATTACTCATCCTAGCAAAAATTCATTAAAGAATAAAATTGAAAAAGTCGAAGTGAAAAATGGGAAATTTGACTTTTTAAATTATTCATATAATATTACATTAAATGCGGGAGAAAGTATATTGATTAAAGGAGCAAATGGTGTAGGTAAATCAAGCTTACTTAAAGTCCTTGCTCAACTAAAAATCTTCTCAAGTGGAAACTTATTCATTAATAATGAACTTGTTCAATCAATAGATTACTATAATGATATCGAGTATATGCCACAGAATGATAATCAAATTATGGAATGCTATCCATTGACTAATCTTGCAAAAACATCAAAGTTTGAGCAACTTGCAACTAAATATAAATTTACTTTTAACTTCGATAAGATTCAAACACAAAGTGAAGGTGAACGACAAAAACTATGTATTATATATCACCTTTGTCAAGACAGAAGTTTTAAGATCTATGATGAACCGTTGAGCAACCTTGACTCCGCAGCCAAACTAAACTATATCAAACTAATTACATCAGAAAATAAAATGGGAATTAATCTAGTTGTTTCTCATGGACTTGATGAAACAATGGAAGCCTATTTCACAAAAATCATCGATTTAACTACATAAAAAAAGTGGATTACTTCAATGAAGTGAATCCACTTTTTTGAGACTATTTTTCATAGAATTCTTGTATTTTTGCAATTACCTCCAAATATAGACTCGACATCCACAACAAATCTTGATTTTCATCATTTGTCACAAGATTTTGTGTAGACTCTTCCGCTGAGATTAAGTCAACTATATTTATAGCTTGATAGCTCATTCCATCTGTTCCAATCGCATAACTTTGTAACTCTTCATATGAATATTCTTCATTTGAAATATGATAAAATGCTTCACTTGAAACTCCTTGTATTGGCATGATTTGAACAACCGCAAGTATCACATTGTTGTAATCCACATCGCCCTCTTCTGCATAATGATAACTCACACTCAATGCTTCACCAAGATCGTTTAATTCAGGTAAGTATATCACCCCACGTCCATGTGAATTTAAACTATTTGTTAGTATGAAATCAATACTTATCATCCCATTCTCATGGGGAAGGTCGATATCATCAAAAAGTTCTGTGGATAGAATTAGATCATCATTAATGTACATTCCAACAATCTGGCTTTCATCAAATATCCAATGAGGTAGATGTGTTTTTATTAAATCAGTTTCAATACTATTCTCAATTCCTAAAACACTATTTAAGTCAATCAGTGTATACATCTCATATCGCCAAATTACACTCGCTTGATCAATTGTAGAAGCATACTCACTATCATTAGCAATGAGCGTGGTAACAAGCATTGGCATTTTTTCATCTATTCCAAAAAAGATAACCTCTCCATTAATTTGTTGATTCACAAGTAAGTCGCATATTTCTAAAGTGCATTCATCGATTTTTGTTTTTACACTTACGATTGGCTCTATTTTTTCACCAAGTTCAATTGAGTAAGTTTGTGAGAAAAACAATCCTGCTTGCTCCAGTGAGATTCCTACAATACTAGTAGTACCACTTTGCTCTTCAGATGAAGTGCCTACACTAGCATCAACGCTATCTCCAACTTCACTTGACTCTGCCTCATTAGTTGTGCATCCCACCAATATCAATAACAAAACTATAAACACAGTAAATAATCTTTTCATACTATACCCCCTCCCCTATATTTTATTTAATTAAAATAGATCGCTAGAAAACATAAACATATTCGTGAAGAAAATCATATAAGTTACTAGAAGAATAGTAATCAATGACATGATTCGACTTATCATAAAATATGCTTCAGTTGGCTCTCTTCTAGCATGCCAACTTTTAAACGTTCTCCAAGTCCACTTTGGATTAATAATATTAGTGATTGATACCACAAGCATAATTGCATAAATAATATAGAAAAATAATGAAATGTTTTGCGCTGGCATATAAACGCCTCCTTTTCTTCCTTTATTCTTACTATAAGTATATCATTATATTATAATTAGTGAGTAGTAAAGTGTAGTCGATTCTACTATATCTCTTTTCTTTGATATCGTTAAATAGTATTTTTATCCGTGTTATATGTAATTTATATACTTAACTTTGTGATTTAATATCTTATGTTTATTAATCTGCTAACTGCTCATCATCTGGTAAAAATACTACAGCTAATACTGCTGCTAATAGGCACAAAAATGCAGCTATGATAAATATTATTTGATACATTGAATCCCAAATTAAACCAAATATCGAAGGAAAAATCATGCCAAACAAACTGCTTAGTGTACCTAATACTCCAAGCGCCATTATCCCTTCTTCATCATCAAAACATGAAATGATATAAGAAAAAGTTACTGGTGCGAAAATATCCTTTATTAATGTAAGTGTCAATGCAAACAAGAATAACTCTTTACTATTACTAAAGACGAACACCAATGCTGGAATGCAATCCAATAGAATATCAAATACTAAAATTCGTTTCCTATTCTTAATTACTAAAATAGTTCCTACTAAAAATGCAAATACAACATTTAAGAATGAAAACGCACCTGTATATGAGACTAAAAAGCTGGATGTATAGCCCAAATCCAATCCTACTTTTCCAACAAAAACATAAGCAGTTCCATATACTGAAGTCGAAAGATAAATCGTACTAAGAACAATCAACTCTTTCTTTTTTATAATCTTAAAAAAAAACGTTTTATAACTTATTTTATCTTTTTCTTTTTTTACTATTCTCTCTTCTTTTGTACCATTAATTGAGCGATAAACAAAAGGTGCTGCGATTAGCATACAAACTGAGAAAACAAGGTAAATGACCCTCATGCCATATTTACTATTTATATATCCACAGACAATCGCACCTATTGCAACAGCAGAAAATAAGAATACATCACGAATACCCAAATATTTTGTTAATTTAGACTTTTCTACTTGATAGTTAATATAATTCCCATATGAATTGTTAAATATTGTTCTACCACTAAACATTAATAGCGAACAAAAAATCAAAAAATAAACATTGAACGTACCAAACATACCAATAAGAATTCCGCCTCCCATAATCACAAATAAACTTAATATTGAAACAAACGTTACATTATTTTTCAAAATAATTGCAGCAACAAAAGTTGGAAAAAATACATTCAAGAAATTATTGATAGTAAGAAAAACTCCCCACTCCACACTACTAAAATAAGTAAAATAAAAATACGATAACATTGATCTTAATGGGTCTTCTGCAAAAAAGAATAAAAAATATACGAGATAAATCATTTTATATTTACTATGAAAACTAAGTTCACTCAATATTGAACCCTTTAATTTGTTTAACATCTTTTTACCCTGACTCAAATTCTAAATAGCATTATAATGCTATATTGAATTCATTCCCCTTCATTTTTAATTTAATATGTCTTAAGAATTATCTTATCTACTCTCTTTCATAAAATATAATTAGCACTTTCTTTAATTCAATATAATTTTTTCATCATGAGATATTCACTGTAGTATTCATCGTTATATTTAATAGCATGAGATTTTGTCCCATACACCTCAAATCCACATTCCATGTACAATGAGGTTGCAACTCGTTGAGAAGTTGTAACTGTTAACTCAATTTGTTCCACAACATTTAATTCGATTGCCCTTTGAATTACTCGAGTAATCAGGTGCTTGGCAATTCCTTTTCTCCTATGTGGTATTGAAACATAAACTGATTTAATACTTGCACGATGAATCATTTTCTCTCGAGAATTTGTACTAAGGCAAATTACTCCTACTATTTCAGCGTCGACAAAAGCACCATAAAAATGATTAGTTTTACTTTGAATTCTACCTTCGTAGACTGAAATGTTGTATTGAGATTCTTCCGCAAAAGATGATCCAAAACTTGTTGGTGCATTTTTCAGTCCTTCTAATCGAATCTTTTGCAATAAATATGCATCTGCTGAAACTAGTTGTCTGATTTCCATTATATTTCCCCCTTATGCCCTCTTTTAAGTATTTCAATTAACACAATCAAAATTTCATTGATTCTTCCTTATTAACTTTTCATTTGAGTATATCTTCTTGAATCAACATTTCTAATACGGATGATTCACGTTCAATCATATTTAAATCTTTTGGACCATGTGATTCATTTCGATTCACGTTAATCACTTCCTTAGCATCAACAAACCTTAAAGTGAAGCCTTCTTCTGCTTCATAGCCATCTAAGCTTTGTTCAACTCTGATATTTTTTACTTCACACAGATAATAAAAATTATCTTGTATAAAAACATCAGTAGTAATCCCCCTTTGTATTCGGTGTACATAACCATAAGCCTTGATAGAACTAGAAATTATATCTAATCCAACTTCCTCTCGAGTTTCTCGAATAAGTGCATCTTCATGACTTTCATTAGGTTCTAAACCACCCCCTGGGAATTTAAAGTAATTGTATTTTTGACTATACACCATCGCAACCTTATTATCTTTTATGATAATACTTCGAACGGAGGGTCTTTCCCATACTATCCCGTTCACATCATAGTTTTTTGCATCGATTTTAAATAGTAGTCTCATATTTCCTCCACCGTTTTATGTATTTTTTCCCCTTCAACTATAGCATCATAATTACATCATGAAACAGTATAAATTAGTAGCTCAAAGTTTAGTATTATGATATTTATTCTATCATTTCGCTGTTAGCACAACAATAATTTTTCAAAAATCGATTTTTTCATAATGCTATATGTTTTTAGAATATTATACATCCTTCACATATAAAATATTTCCTCATCAACATGTGATAAAAATTGAACACTCTCATTTTTGATGAAAATAATACGATCACATTTATTTGCTAATACGATGTCATGTGTAATTAAAATTGTAGTATGTTTTTCCATGAGTTGATAAAATTTCTCAATGACTCTATTTGTCATAATGGGGTCAAGCGAGGAGGAGGGTTCATCTAGCAACATTAAATTAGCATTACGATAGAGTGCTCTTGCGATTGAGATTAACTGCTTTTCTCCTCCTGAGAATTCCAAACCGTTTTCAAAAACTTCACTGTTACATAAGTCATCTAAATGGATCTGTTTTTGTCGTATTATTTGATTTATTCCAAGAACTTCTAAGAACATTTCAAAACCCTCATTATCTACACTTGTTGCGACAATATTTTCTTTCAAGGAAATTGGAAACAGTTTAGAGTCTTGAAACACCACTGAAATTGCTTTAATATATGATTCATCATAATAACGAATATCAACCCCATTAACTAGTATTCTTCCACTTGAGGGTTGATATAGTTTTAAAATTAGTTTTAATATCGTTGTTTTTCCTACCCCATTGGCACCCAATATGCCCACATTCTCATTTTTATTTATAACAAAACTTAAATTTTTTAATACGTCTACATCACTTTTCTCATATCTAAAAGTAACCTCATCAAAGACAAGTGTTTCAATTATGCCGCTAAATTTTTTGTGTTCCACTCTACACTCATCAGCAATTTTGAAGATTTCATATATTGGTACTAGATAATCAAGTGATTGCATAAAACTTTGATATGAAGAAATTAGTCGATTCATCACAATACTCATGTTTAGTCCACAATTAATTAACAATGTTAGTTCCGCTAATAATATCTTATTTGATATATACTTCATCGCTGGAATTAAATAGGAAAAAATCTTTTGAATATTTTCAAAACAAGTAATTAAACTTAAATAAAATGCTTCTGTATTTCTCATTCTTGAAAAATGCTCATCTGTTTCTTTATTTAAATTTTTAATTTGATGATTAACTACTTTTGAATAGTTGTACATACGATTTGAAATTTGATATTTTTTTTGATTGGCAATTTCTTGAAAGTAACCATATAAA
Organism: uncultured Holdemania sp.; assembly: GCA_964369385.1. Classification (GTDB taxonomy): domain Bacteria; phylum Bacillota_I; class Bacilli_A; order Erysipelotrichales; family Erysipelotrichaceae; genus CALVGQ01. Next base: position 9,665 of record CAYJEY010000026.1, on the reverse strand, counting down.
AAATTTAATTTTACTGTTTTATCAGAATATTTCTTCTTTTCATTCATTAACAATTGATTTAATATCATTGTAGCCATTGAACATATAATTACGACCCCAACATAGAAGATTCCAAGTTGAAAGAAAATCAATATAATTGAGATTAGGGTGAATGTTGCTGTTATAAACTCAATTATATTTGAGTACAAGTCATATACTGCACCATAATTTTGAATTGCAAAAATGCAACTTTGTTTCTTCTCCTTTATGTCTGCCCTTTCTAAGTATTCATAGGGAATCATATTCATTTTTTCAATAATCGCCATTATCATTATTTGGTCTTGAACTTCTTTTTCTATTGTAATTACAACACTTGTATATTTTTTTAGCATACTTGCAACGATAAGTACTAAAACAGTAAAGACTAGTTTATCTATTTCCTTTAAATCAATCAACACATTCAAGAAAACTGCTGGTAAAAATAAAAGTGTTAAGTTTCTACATAAATCAACTAAGCTATTTAGACATAAGTAGATAAATGCACTTGGACGATTTACTTTGATGATCGAGATATAAACAACGAATGCCTTCCATCTCATAGATTCACCTTCTCATTAGATGCACTAACGAGTTTATAATATGAACCTTTTTTATGTAGCAAGTCTACTTTACTACCATCTTCTATCAATATTCCATCTTGAATAATCATTATTCTGCTACAAAAATCAGTTGTTTTCAGTTTATGAGTGACAAAAAAAGATATTTTGTCTTTACTGATACTCTTAAGTTCATCAAAGACTTGTCTTTCTATTCTCATATCTAACGATGATGTCGGTTCATCAAACACGTACATACTTGTGTTTCTTCTACATAATGATCTTGCAATAAACAGTTTTTGCCATTCTCCACCAGAAAATTCTACTCCCTGATCATCTAAAATTTTCGTAATAGGTGCTTCTATACCCTTAGAGAGCTTTTTGACACTTTCGTATAAATTAACTTGCTTCAGACATTCAATGATTGTTTCATCTGCAACATCTTCCTGTGCAGAAGCTATGAACTCCTTTAGAGTCATAGAGATGATTGATTCATTTTGTTCTAAGTAAGTATATAGTTTGCTTAATGACTTTTTATTTATCCTTTCGACATTAACTCCATTAATAAGTATTTTCCCACTCGTAGGAGTACATAATCCTACAATTAATTTAGAAATTGTTGTCTTTCCAGCTCCATTTAACCCTAGCAAAGCTATTTGTTCTCCCTTTGAAACTTTAAAAGAGCACTGTTGAACTGCATACTTTTCTGAACTTTTATACTTATATGATACATTAACGAACTCAATTGACTCAATTGACTCAATATTGTGCTGATAATTACAACTTGTTGCTTCCCTATCTGTATCTAATAAGAATTTAATTAAATTGCTTGTTATATTAATCTCATATCCTACTTGAGACATATTGTTCACATAATCACTCATTAAGGCCAAATAACTAGATAGTATGGTCAATACTACAATCACTTTTTCAAACTCTAGACCTTGATGATAAGTGATAAATAGAAAAATTAAGACTGAAACATAGCACAATATTAGTAGCAACTCTCCAATAATATAATTGACTTTTTTTTGTTTTTCCATCACTATTAGTAACTTGTTATAATCATTCAGAATCGATACATATAATCGCTTTATATTATCTCCAAAATAATAAACACGTTTTTCTAATCCATAACTAATATCACTATTTTCATATGTAAAATAAACAAGTTTACGTTTCTTTTCATATAACTCTTCAATGTTATCAAACTCAATTTTCTTTTCCTTTTTTCGATTCGAGTAACTTAAGATAGTCAATAGCCATAATACAATCGTAATTCCTACATTAATGCGTGCTAAATACAAAGATAGATAGATTAATCCTAGAGTTTTCCATCCAATCTCAAATAAGTTATGATAAATTCCTTCAACTCCTGTATCATTAGACAAAACTGTATTGTACACATAGAATAAATCATTTAATTTCTCATCGTCTTCAAAGAACTCATAATCAATTTCCATAAATTTGTTATGTACCTTTGCTAAATAATCTCTTCTTCTATTATTAAAAATTATGAAACTTCGCTTATTTACTTGTACATATATTATTTCAACTATTGTAACAAAAAGGAAATAAGAAACAATTAAACTTCCAACAAATTTAATATTTGCACTTGTCTCAATAATTTTAATTATATTCTCAAGGAAACAAGGTAGTGTTAGTAATGTAAGCGACCTTGATATCGTGTTCAATAAAAATAATAGAATCAATCTATTCGGAAATCCAGAATAGAGGTACTTTAAAACTGCTATCCGCTCTTTCATTATCATATTATAATGTATGCTCCTTCACTATTAGTGGTTAATTTTATTAATCGTAAAACATTGACAGATTTACTCTACTAAAATTAGAACTCTAATGAAGGTTTTATCCTTTATTTATGATTGAACGCATCACTAATACAACTAAAATAAGATTATCATTGTAATCTTATTTTAATCATATAAAATGCCTATCACAAGTATGCATTTGACATACATACTTTCCTTCATGAACTCTAAAATAGTTTAATCTCTGTAAATATAATAAACTAAATATCAAAAATATCTGATTATATCTAATTTTTTAATATAAAAAGAACTTTAGTACTCGTTTATTTTAATTGAATTAATCCTATTTTTTAGTTCATTTTCTCACCTCTTAAATTTTTACCATTATTATTTTAATCTGCTAGAATAATTTTGTAATAATTGTACAAACATCCTCATTATTAACTACAATGATAGGTTTTGGAAAAACTTTTTATTATTTTATCATGTTTAAGAGCAGTATACAAGTATATCTATTTTAAAAATACATACACTTTTTATATATTTTTTTCACTTAATAATTAATATCCTTGTAAAATCAAAAACACAGACTTATATAATGCTTTTAGGCCGTGCTTTTTTCCCCTATTTATTATAGGATATGACAATTAATGTAATGGTTATCAAAAACATCCTCTCTGCAACTCACTTATTTTTTTCTAAGGACATTCTACTTAACATTTAGAACATCATTACTTAACTGATACCTATATCAACTCATTAGTATCAAGAATATACTTTTAAGAAAATGTTGAACCCCCCTACAATAAGTAGTCCTCCTGGAATAAACAATACTAGAAATATTACTAATTCGACATCCATTAAAGACAGTCCCCATCCAATCACATAGAGTGCAAGCATTAAGATATATGCCATTTTCAACTCTCTATATAATTTATTTAATGTGTTTAAAGGGTGAATCATATATTGTTTATAAGTAAAATATGCGCCTAAAATAAATAGCACATCAAACAAGAAATAAGTAAACAAATTTAAACCTACTTCAAAGATAGGAAAATCAAAAGTAATCGTCTTTCCAAATGAGAATACACCCAAATTGAAAAGTATAAGTAATAAAATTCCGTATAGTGTTGAAGAACATGCAAATATAATCAACTTTTTCATTATAACCCCTCCTAGTTCATATCTATTGATGCAGTACAAAGTTTGAAGTGATTGAGCTATTTTAATTATACTATATTTATTTCATTTAGAAATGAATTACTTAGGAGATTCACTATCATAACTTCAACTCTAGTTTAACTACTACTCCCTTTGGTTACATTGTATTAAAACTTGCCACTATTCCATTAATTCGAAACATTAATATTCTCATTCAAATTCTCTGTCCAAACAATAGTAAAACCATCTTTGTCTACCATATTTTCAAAAGCACCCTCAGTTTGATCAAATACCCAGATTACTCCTAGCTCATTTTCTGGATTGTGTTCATTGTAATTCTTAATCAATATCTGAGAGTCTTCAAAATTCAAATTAAATAAAATAGTACTAAAGGCATCCGCAACTGCACTATCCTTTGTAACTATGGAAACAGAACGATAATAGTTTGCTGGAAATCCAGTATCAAAGTCAATTAAGTGGTGATATCTTTCTCCATCTTCCGCAATGAAATACCTTTGATAATCACCAGATGTGACAAACGACATATCATTGGATATGTTTATATTCAAAAGCGATTCATTTAAGTTTCCATCCGGTTTTTGTAGTCCTGCAACCCAAGGAATCCCTTCTGTTTTTTCTCCTAATACCTTGGTATTTCCTCCTGCATTTATAATATAGTCAGCATGCTCATCATTCATTAAAAGCATAGATGCTACTCGTTCTGTCGCGTATCCCTTAGCAATCGCTCCAACATCTAATGAAACACAAGGGTTGCTTATATATACAGTATTATCATCATCATCATTAATTTCGACATACTCAAATCCTGAGCAAGCCAAGGCTTCTTCAACCTCTAATTTGCTCGGCAATATTGCACCTTCAATATGCCCATCGATATTTATTAATGTGCCATTGTTTATGTATTCTTTCCACAATTTCAGAATAGCACCTTGAGTAATATCTAGTTCCCCGTCAGAAAGTTCATAATATTCATAACTTAAAATTAATAAATCAATAATTTCTTGATTAACACTAACTGGATTAATACCAGCATAATCGTTAATTGTTTTTATATTCTCTAAATTATCATAGTTATTATAAATATCATATAACTCATGATATTCAATAAATAATTCTTTTACATCACTAAAGTTTTCATTAAACATAGCTTCATTTGTTTCATATCCAATTAATGTGATAATCGTATCAAACCCGGATGTAGAACTATACTCACTGTATTTTTCTCTTGTTGGTTCTTTACTGCTACAACTAAAAAGAAAAATACAACACAAAATTAATATGAATTTTTTCATAACATTTGCTCCTAACACAATATTTATATTCCATACGTGCCTTGCTCCTTATATTTTAAATCAATGCCTACTAAACTTTAAAATAAAAGGACTAGCTAATCCTAATCAAGTAATAATCATTAGCATCGCACTTCATATTTTTTATCGAATTAAATTAACTCCAACCATATTGGAAAATATAGTAGATCACATATACCCAACTAAATAATCCATGAAAAACTGCCCACCCAATTGATTCCCATGCTGTATAACTTATTACTATTGCTAGTGCACTTCCAAATGTAATACCCGTATTAACTGTTTTATTTACTATTTTAGTCTTGTATTCACCCATTCAATGACCTCCTTAAACAATTTATTGTATATTCTTAATTTTATCACATATATGGATTACCAACAATCCTACTAGTTTCTGTATCAATTTCAATATTAAATATTCCATATAACTTACTATTTTTAATTAAACATATACCTATTGAGAATTAAAAAACGAGTTCTTTCGAACTCGCTCACTACTTAACTAGTATTAGAATAAATTATTCTTGTTCTAACTCAAGAGTTTTTGTTGTGATATCGCACACTGATTCAGGACCATAGTATTGAATCGCACCAGGATATACATAACAAGTTTCTTTAGACCATACATCTCTTTTTGATTCAAAATATTTAAATGGATTTCCTTCTAGTTCAACAAGTGCTTTCTTGATTACTGGTTTATCTTCCCCATGTCTTCTTTCCACATTCATCATTTTTGTGATTGGCATACCACCTGCAACCCACTCAGTTGCTGGTTTTGAAAGATTAGACACTTTTGATAAGTACCCTGTATATCCATATTGAACTAACATAAATGCATTATATCCTAATGAGTAACAGTAATCTGAATCAAAATTAGACGGGAATGCACATCTTCCTTCATACCCGAAGAAATGGTGAAGAGCATTAAATTTCCCTTTATATCCTCTTTCCGCTAATTTATCAGCTACTAATGCAGAGAATAATTTTTCTGATTCAATTAATGATACTTGTACATTACCATGCGGATCTCTTTCAAGGAATAATTGTTGTTGAATTCCTTGTGGTAAAATTGCAAATACTTCCATAGCTTCTTTAGATAAACCTGTTCCGATGAAAGCATATTTCTCTTCCCAAGTTTCTAAATTATTGAATGTATCAGCTTTGCTTCCAGCTAACAATTCGTTAATTTCTGCAATCAATATTGAGAATTCTGGTACAAACTCAACTACTCCTTCAGGAATAATTGCAACACCAAAGTTTTCTCCATTGTTTCCACGGTATTCTACAGAATCAGCAATGTAATCAGCTAATGTTGATAATGACATTTTCTTAGCTGCAACTTCTTCTGAAATTAAGCAAATATTCGGTTGTGTTTCAAGCGCACATTCTAAAGCAACATGAGATGCAGAGCGTCCCATAACTTTAATAAAGTGCCAATATTTTTTAGCTGAATTAGCATCTCTCTCGATGTTACCAATCAACTCACTATAAGTTTTAGAAGCAGTATCAAAACCAAATGAAATTTCAATATCTTCGTTCTTTAAATCTCCATCAATTGTTTTAGGGCATCCAATAACTTGTACGCCTGTATCATTTGCAGCAAAGTATTCTGCAAGAACTGCAGCATTTGTATTTGAATCATCTCCACCGATAATTACGATAGCAGTAATTCCATGTTTTTTGCAAACCTCAGCAGCAACTGCAAATTGCTCATGAGTTTCTAGTTTTGTTCTTCCTGATCCAATGATATCAAATCCACCAGTATTTCTATATTGATCAATATATTCATCACTGAATACTAAAGTATCATCTTCAATAAGTCCACTAGGACCATTTTTAAATCCAATAAGTACATTTTCTTTATTAGTAGCTTTTAATGCATCATATAGTCCACAAATAACATTGTGTCCCCCTGGTGCTTGTCCACCTGATAAAATAACACCCACAACTTGTTTTTTAGCTTCTGAAGTGTTTGCTCCTTTTTCAAATGTAATTTCTTTTTTCCCATAAGTGTTAGGAAATAGTGCTTGAATCTTTTCTTGATCTGCAACACTTTGTGTTTCATTTCCTTCTTTTACAGCGATTTCAGCAATCCCATTTCTAAGCATTTTAGGAAGCTTAGGTGTATAGTCGTATCTTGCTTTTTGTAATGGCGAATATTTCATTGTTTTCTCCTTTTTAATATTAATTCCTCACTGTTAACTTCAAACCACCAAGTCAAAATAGTATTTTTTTCTTGCAATTCAAAATTAAATGCTTGACCTTATTTATTATAACACCAACAGTTTGAATTTTCACAGATTTTTTGCTCTTTTTTGATTATTTCAACATATTTTCTAGAAATCATTAACTTATTTAAATACTATAATTATAAAGAATATATTAGTTAAATCTTTAAACACTTCATGCAGTTATACTCATGTTAGCATTTATTGAGGACAAAACTAATTAAGATTTTAGATTCATAAAACATATTCAAATTTACACAATAAATAAGTGTTTGAACTACCGTTAACTTTTTCTCCTTCTCCTTCTCCTTTAAAATTTCATGGTCATTTTCTTCTAAATCACAAATTGATTGTCTTTATTAATCAATGTTTTATATCCTAAGTTAAGTGTTAAAAATACAGATAAAGAAACAACAGCGCACAAACTCACATTAATGCATATTTGATAGAGTATAGCAGTAGTTGGCGACTCACCAGAAATTATCTGCCCCGTCATCATCCCTGGTAAAGAAATAATCCCCATTCCTAACATCGAATTAATCGTCGGTAGTAAAGCCGTCTCTAAAGCCGAGTTAACAAACGGCTTTAATATATTTTTAGGCTTAGCACCTAAGTTTAGCAGAACTTCTATTTGATGTTTTGAGTCCTTAATTTTGCTCATGAAATTTTTCACACCAAGTGTAATGCCTGTCATTGCATTTCCAATTATCATTCCACTTATAGGTATTGTGTACTGAGGATTAAAAATATTCTCTTTAATAACAATACCTACAAAAAACAAAATTATTGCTATTGCACATACACTAAGTGACATAGTAATTAAAAATCTGAACTCTTTATTTAGATCTTTATTCACAGATAGTATTCTATTGACAGCGAATGCGCACATACAAAAAACATATGTGCAAACAAATATTATTGAAGGATTTTCAATGATATACATTAAGATATATCCTGCTATTGTTAGTTGAACACTCATTCGAATGCTTGCAATTAACAATAACTTAGTTTGTGTGATCTTACTTTTTTTCATTATTGTCGCTACTATTATCAACAACAAATAAATTAAAAAGAAGTTATATAATTGAATGGTTACTGCTTGATTCACTGTGTTTTCCTCCTTCTAAATAAATTGTGTTTTCCGAAAATTTTTCAACTAATGTGTGATCGTGGCTAATTATAATCATTGTTTTTTCGTTTTCTTTTGCAAAATTTATGATGTTTTTTAATACACGCACAGAAAGTTCATAATCCAACGCTGAAGTGGGTTCATCTAGCATAATTATATTTGTTGACATTGATAAACAAATCGCAAGAAATACTCGTTGTTTTTCTCCTCCAGAAAGCGATGAACAGTGTGTATCAATTGGAAAGTTTGCTTCAACTAAAGTTAAGAACACATTTATTTTTTCTTCTTGTATACAATTTAACTCGCAATATTCATAATACAGTCTAAAATTTTCTAAGATCGTTGTAGCAAATAAAAATGAATCTTGCGAGAATAGTTTGATTTCCTTTCTTAACTCTAAGGAATCAATCTCTTTAATATTTCTGCCTTTGTAATAGATTTCTCCACTAGAGTAATTATTTGTTTTATTGAAGAGTTTTAACAGTGTGCTTTTACCACATCCACTATCTCCACTAATAAAATTAATTTTATTTTCAATTATTGTAATATCTTGATAGTGTATTTTGTCTAAAAAACTTAAATTCTTAGTTCTTAACATGTTGCCTCCTTGAATATATTTTTTATATTGGCTATAATTTAATTGTAAAATACAATATCTAAATTTGATATCGTATTTCGATATCGATATTCTAACTCAAGGAGAAATAAAATGCAAGACCCGATACTAAGAAAATTATTTTTAGGTTTTATTCAAATACACATCCTTCATCACGCTAAAGAAGAAGCAATTTATGGTTCCTTTATGATTGAAGAGCTTCGATCTCATGGTTATGATATAAGTCCTGGAACTTTATATCCAATCTTTCATAGCTTAGAAAAAGCTGATTTACTTACTGTTGAAAGTAAAGTAATTGCTGGAAAAGTAAGAAAATACTATTCAATAACGCAAAAAGGTCAAGAAGTTTTGATTGAGGCAAAAGCGAAGGCCAAGGAGCTCACAAGAGAGCTTTAAAAAAGCTTTTTTGAAGTAACTACCTAAACATCTGATACTTAGTTTTTCATATGTCTTAAATATGTTTAACGTTTATTCCATTAAAAAATGGGTAATGAAAAAAGGTTCGATTTTTGTTTAATCGAACCTTTTTTATAAAAATCAAACTTTTTTTGAAACTTCCTTTATAAAACTTGAGATTTGATTCACTTCAATGATTAATAATTTAATTAACTCATCGACATCACTTATATCAATATCCTTCTTTAGTTTCTGTTTAAGTATAAAATCATCTCCAGCTGGATTACTATTGAGGATATACATTATATTTTGTTCTTTAAGAACATTGTAGTATGTACACTGTATTTTACGATTATATCCAGAAATCCAAACCTCAAATTGAAACTCCTTATGAACAAAAATAATTTGAATTTTTAACCCCTTTTCTTTTAACTCCTTACTTGTTAGTTGGAAGTAT
>CAYJEY010000025.1:0-23395 GCA_964369385.1 uncultured Holdemania sp. | reverse complement strand
GATGTATCAACAACAGCAACCAGGAATGTATCAACAACAACCTGGGACAGGTCAATATGTTGATCAAGTTGCAACCAGCTGTTCAGGATGTCATGCTGAGGTGCAACCGGATGCAAATGGAAGATGCCCATACTGTGGAAACCAAATGAGATAAAATAGTGAAAAGGTGAAAAGTTCATGTACTTGCCTTTTCACTTTTTAAAGTGTAGTATTTAAATATAGACACGATATATGAGAGGTAGAATTATGAAAAAGATAATCATGATATGCGCACTCTTATTGTACATTAGTGCATGTACAGCACAAAAACTTGAAGAATCTGAACAAGTAGAAGAAGTACTCAGCGAGGAAGTGCTGGATAAACAAATTACACTTGATTTTAGTGGAGAATTGCTCGATGTGTTTGAAGTTGATAACTATATTTATACTATGTATTTGGATGAAGATAAGTCTATGGGGGTAAATACTGGAAGTGATCAAAAACTATGGGTTGCCCTATATAATAAAACAACGGGTGAGGTAGAAGGTTCTATAAATCATCCGGTTGAGGACACAGTACCAGAGATATATCATCGTGTATATGACAATTTATTTAAGTATTCTATTGATAACCAAGTATTGGTGTATTTTGATTTAACAAGTGATGGATACCTTGTCTTGTTTGAATCCTATTCAGAGAATTTAGCTAGCGAGCTTGAAGGTGTCCTTTACAACTCTTTTGATGGTACTCCGGAATTACAAGAAAGTGAACCAAATCGAGCTTGGTGGGTCATATCAAATGAGAATGGAATTTATGGATATCCTTTAGAGGGGAATTCAAACCAATCCTTTAGTATCTCCTCATCATTGATTTATGATGAGCTCAATCTTGAGGTGATTGATGACTCTAAAGGGGCTTATTTTGATGATTTAAGATTAATGAATAATGGTGGAACACTTGTTGCAACAGTTGTCTATCCATTTGCTCAGAGTGGAAATATTGCAATACTAACATACGATATTGCCTCGGGTGAGAGTCATTGGCATCAAGATGTTTTTTCTGCCATGATTGCCGAAGTAGACTACATTGATGATGATACAATCTATGCAAGAGGTTTTGACACGATTACTGATATTGATTTAACGACACATCAAGCGTTAGAGCGGTCAGCGTATGATTTCACAAAACATGCTACGTATGACTATGAAAACTATTTTTATATGATAAGAACGGAAGAAGAAAGTCAACTGTACGTGATAAATGATGAATCAGAGAATTTAATTTACTCAATTAATCAACTTTCTGCTCATATTGTCTCAGTAAGTGAAAATTATGTCTATGTACAAGTAAGTGATACAGAAATAGTTGCCGTTCAATACTAAAAGAACCAGTAGTCTAGACTAGACTACTGGTTTTAAGTATTTTGCACTAATACTGTTTGGGTTTAAAGAAAGTTGCAAAGGAGTTCCAGTTGCAATAATTTGCCCGCCATGGTCTCCTCCTTGTGGACCAAGCTCAATAATGTAATCACTTTGAGCTAAGACATCAATGGCATGTTCAATCACAAAGACAGAATTGTTTTGATTGACTAATTTTTTTAGCAAAACAATGAGTTTTTCACTATCAGAAGGATGAAGTCCAGTTGTCGGTTCATCCAAAAGATAAAGAATATGCCCATTTTTTCCTTTTGAAAGTTCCTTTGAGAGTTTTAAGCGTTGGCATTCACCACCAGAGAGCGTGGAAGTTGATTGCCCAAGTTTTAAATATGCAAGTCCGACTTCTTCAAGCATGGAGAGTTTTTTTATTATCTCTACTTGATTATTAAAGAATGTGATGCATTCTAACACGGTTGCGTTTAATACATCTGAAATGTTTTTCCCATTATATTCAACGGATAAAATCTTTTTGGAAAAACGGTGACCATTACATACTGGACAGATTACTTCAACGTCGTCTAGAAACTGCATATCTAGGGCAATGACACCCATACCTTCACATTTTTCACAACGTCCACCTCGAACGTTAAATGAAAAATCAGAAGCTTTTAGTTTTAAATGTTTTGAACTTTCTTGACTTGCAAAGAGTTCACGAATGAGTGAAAAGACTTCACTGTATGTGGCAATATTACTGCGACTCTGTCTACCAATAGGAGCCTGATCAATCTTGATGATTTGAGATAAGTGCTCAAGTCCACTAATTTTTGCGGCATGACTATTTTTCTCAATTACATCGAACACAAGAGAACTTTTTCCACTTCCTGAAACACCTGCAAAGCTTACGAATTGAGATAATGGTATTTTAAGAGAAATATTTTTTAAATTATGAGCATTTGCCTGTGTAATTTCAATGAACTGAGTTGGGCTAGTATTGGGGTGATTTAAAGTAATAGGGGTTGGTTTTAAATATTTTGCAGTCTTTGAAATGGAGCTATTCAAGATTTGTTGAGGAGTTCCTTGGGCTACAATTTGACCCCCATGCTCTCCTGCACCAATACCAAAGTCGATTACATGATCGCATTCCCAGACAAAGCTCATATCATGTTCAATTACAATGACTGTATTACCAAGATCTCTAAGCCTTTTAATGGCACTTAATAGACGTTGAGTATCTTTAGGGTGTAGTCCTGTTGTCGGCTCGTCTAAGATATAAAGAACGCCTGTAAGAGCGCTTTCTAAGATACTTGTGAGACGTAGTCTTTGACTTTCTCCCCCTGACAGAGTGGAGATAGGTCGATCTATTGATAAGTAATCAAGTCCAATCTTTATGATTCCATGAATACGCTTAAGTATATCGATGATGATAATACTGGCAATATTTTGTGCACTTGAAGATAATTTTTCATTCATAGTGTTAATGAAGTCTAATAAAGAATGCATCGTTAGTGTACTCACATCACTAATTGTCAAAGTTTCGATAGTTGCAGTTCTACCATCAAAATCTAGTCTTGAACCGTGACATTCATCACATGGCTTTGAAATGATTGCTTCAGCAATTGTTGTATTGGCGACTTTCTTTGTCGCTGATTCAATGACCTTTTTATTGACAAAGGTTTGAAGTCCTTCTACATAACCATCCATCACTCGCCTTGGTTTTTTACTATTTGGAAAGAGTTTTTTAAACTTTATAGAGTCAACCCCCTCCATGAGTACTAAACGTTCAAGTTCATTGTATTGAGAAATTGGTTTAGATACATCAAAGTTAAAACCATAGTGCTTGCCGCATGCTTCATGTACATTTGAGTAATGCTCCCAGAAAACTTCATTTCCCCATATTTTAATTGCACCTTCTTTTATTGTTAAAGACTCATCAATAATTTTAGAGTAATCTACATCTTTGATGCTTCCAATCCCTTTGCACTTTTTGCAAGCACCCTCTGGTTTGTTGAAAGAGAAGCTTGCCATAGTAAGTGGACTTAGTTTAGTAAGACACTTGGTGCAAATGACATCAGTGTGATCAATTTCCTCTACATTATCAAAACTAGCAGGAATCTTATTTTGACAATGAGGACAGCTTCTTGTGGCAAGTTTCGCGTATAAAATACGAAGGTAAGTTAAAATCTCTGTATAAGTACCTACGGTAGATCGTGGATTGTTAGAGAGAGTTCTTTGCCCAATTGAAATTGATGGAGATAAGCCTGTAATAGTTTCTACAAGTGGTTTGTTTAAGCCATCTGTTACCATTCCCATAGACTCTAAATACTGTCTTTGGCATTCTTTTTGTAGGATATCCATGGCAAAACTGGATTTACCACTACCAGATACTCCAGTGAAGGCAATCAATTGATATTTGGGAATTTCTACAGTAATATTTTTAAGATTGTTTTCGCGTGCACCTACAATTTTAATTATTTCACTTTTCATTGGAACTCACCTCTTTCATTAAGTATTCACTCATAAAGTCTAGTATTTCAGCAAACACTTCTTTTTTTTCGTGAGAGAAATGTTGATCAACTGCATCAATTAAAGTAGCAGAGCGACTATCTTGACTACTTTCAATTAAGTCATCAGATAAACTTAGATAAGTAACACGTTTGTCATGAGAAGCTTGTGTTTTTGTAATTAATCCTTTGTTTAAGAGTTCGTTTACTTTTTGTGTTGTGGCAGGACGAGAAAGGTTTAAACGCTCTGCTAATTCACTAATAGTCATGTTTTTTTTATGGTTAATGATAAAGAGTTGAAGCACATCTGAATAAGGCAATGTACTTCCAATGCTACTGTCACGAATACTTTTATAGCAATCAATATCAATTGCACTCATAAATTTAAAATAAGCTTCTTTCATAGTATACCTCCAATATAGTTTCAGTTTTGAAATTATATCATAAAAATTATATAGTTTCAATATTGAAACTATATAATGCTTGTTATTTAGGTTGAGTGTACAATTCATTGTTTCGAGTTGCCATAAAATGTAATAAGAGTGAATTGAGGTGGTCATGTGGAATACATGAAATTATATCATCAAACCATCGTGCTTTGTATATTCATACTCACAATACTTGTTTTTATCAAATGCAGACGAAAAAAGAAATTAGAGGATCTTATGAGTATTTTAGAATTTCAAATTATTGCCCAAGCAGTCTTAAAGCAAGCGCAAGAAAGAGAATATGATTTAATTAGCATTGATATTGATAACATACAAGAAATAAACGAAAAATATAAATTTGAAACAACAAATGATGTCATCAAAAAATTAGGGATTTACTTGCAACAAGCTTTCTACTGTAGTGATTCTGTGATTAGTCATGGGGTGAGTGACGAATTTTACTTACTGATAAAAAGAAAAAAGAGAGCATTCATTGAACCTACAATTGCTACTTATGTATTGCCAGAACTACTTAAGTCTGTAGCAAATTCATTTCCAATTAGCCTTTCAATTGGTATTGCACCAATCGATGATTTAGATATAGCTTTAAGTGAACTCGTTAATCAAGCAAACATTGCGCGTAGCTTTGGAAAACATGTACACAAAACAACAATGATTGTATTTGAAGAAACAATGGCTGAGCAATCAAAACTTCGTATCAAAGTACTGCAAGGCATGGATAAGGCAATTAAAAAAAATGAATTCATCGTTTATTTTCAACCTAAGATATCTTTAACAGATAATTGTGTAGTTGGGGCAGAAGCACTAGTAAGGTGGCAAAGTGAAGAGTTTGGTCTGATTCATCCAAATCAGTTTATTCCAATATTTGAAGAGAATGAGTTTATTATACGTCTTGACTTGTATATTTTCGAATATGTTTGTAAGTTAATTCAAACTAGTACTGAATTCAATTTACCGAGGCTTTGTATTAATGTGTCAGGAGTCTCTTTACTCAATGCAGACTATCAGGCAAAGATACTTGAATATATGATGAAGTATGAAATAGCACCAAGTAAGATTGAACTTGAGATCACCGAAACTTGTATTATTAATCAACAAAAACAAATGATCAAAAGAATAAAACAATTACGCTCACTTGGCATAGCAGTATCGATTGATGATTTTGGAGCAGGAGAATCTTCACTTACCCGACTTAATCAAATTGAGGTAGATACAATCAAACTAGATAAAGCTTTTCTTGATTTTACACAAGATAACGAAAAGGGACTGATTATTATTGAAAATATGATTCTGCTTTCAAAGCAACTTGGTATGCAAATTGTATGTGAAGGTGTAGAAAGTGCGCAGCAAGTAGCTTGGCTCAAATCAGTCGGATGTGATGTAGCCCAAGGTTTTTACTTTGCAAAGCCGATGAATGTTGACAATTTTATTGAATACTTGTTGAGAAGATGACTTATTTTCCAGGGAATAGACAAAGTTCGACAAAAAACTACCTGCTGAATAAATGAATATTCAACAGGTAGTTACATCATATTTCATTTTAATAATCTGAATTTGCTTTCATGCTTACTTTGTTGTCATACATAATACAATCGGCACGCATCATTAAATCATCAAAATTTGTATCTAGTGCTTCATCAAATTGGGCAAAACCTGTGGCAAGACTTGTTTTGATATTGGTCTCTTCACTTATTTTTTTTGTTAAGTCTTGAAGCTGATTCAAACACTTTTGAGCTTCTGTATGAGAAACTCCCTGCATAATAAGTGTAAACTCATCTCCACCTATTCGATAAATTGAACCATATTTTTTGAAAACTGATTTTAAACAAAAGGCAGCGTTTTGAATCAGTTTATCTCCAATGTGATGACCCAATGTATCATTAGTACGCTTAAGGTAGTTTAAATCAAAAACAAAAATACTTAAATTTTGTAGTTTACGAACATCAGTTCGATATTCAAGAATATCTCGCTCAAAACATGTGCGATTAAGTAAGTCAGTAGGGACATCGATATAGGCTACCTTTTCAAGCAGTTCAATTTCTAAATTACTTTTTGCGACTGATACAAATCTTTGAATGATAATTGCGAATAACGATGTGGTAAATATAATGAAGCCAAATCGGAAATAAAAGGCAGCATCTGAAGTATGATTAGTATAGAATGTGACTAGGTCAAGTAAGGTACATCCAAGTAAAATTGCAATACCAAACGCAAATGATTTTAGCTGATTATTTTTATAGATACTAACCTCGCGGTGAATACGAATAAATAAAATTCCACTATTAATTGCAATACTCGTATGAAATAAAAAGATAGTTTGATGGAAATCAGCAAGATTATACAGTTGAAGTAAAATACTTACAAATACAACGATAGTACTTAGTAGTAGTGAGAAATACAAGTATTGTTTTTCTTTGAATTCGTATGTTTCAAGCACGAATAGAAGAAAGAAGATAGGAAGTATTTCAAGTGAAATATAAGTAGTGGCAATGATAGCAAAGTGATTTGAGAATAGAAGTTGAGGAATGCTTGCTTCCATCATTGACCACAATCCCGCAAAAAATACAAAGAGACTAAGATATAGCATTGACTTTGATTTCTCTTTGAAGAATAAACGAAGTACCAAAAAAATAATAAACTCTGCAATTCCTAAGAAAATCATAAAGAAAGCGGTAAGAAATGCAAAGATGTTGCCATAAAAGAGATTAAGTAGTCCGCTACTTTTAGAACCAATATAGGAAGTTCCAATATGTGTATCTGCAAAAGGATCTTCAAGTACGATGCGTATTTCTTGATTAGCATAGGATTCATCTAATCGAATATAGAGCCAATAGGAACCAAACGATTTTCCAATTGGTCCCAAATCTTCACTCGTAACAGATTCAAGTAGCTCATCTTCTATGTAAATGGAAACAAACTGGCGTTGCACTTCAAATTGAAATGTAGATAAATCATTGATATCCTCAGGTAAAGTTTTCGTGAGTGTAATTGTTTGATTAGGTTTGCTATTTACATTAAGTGGGAAATCAACCTCGCTCATATTTGAATCGATTTTCATCACCCAGTCTGATGAGAAGTCTTTTAATTCTTCATTTTGAGTAGAAGGTATGAAATAAACATTATATATAGAACTAAACACTAAAAATATAAGAGATACAATAACAACAAGGACAGCACTAGTTTTAATCCATTTATACATAGAAATCCCTCCTTGTATACTAATGCTTATATTATACTTGATTCAAGTAATTAAATACAATAAATCAAGAAAGATTCAGTTATGTAAAATGAAAATCAAGTAAATCCAGAATGATCTTTAAATTTATATCTATTTTAATTATAATGAAGTCAATAAGTAGAGGTAAAACTATGCGTGATCAAATGATGAAGGGTTTTGAAGTAGCATTTATTGAAAAAGGGAAGCATGCATCCGCATACATCCCACAGTTTATATCTAATAACAATTTGATTGGGAAAAAAGTACTAACGACAATTGAAGAAGAAATGAATCAATGTGAAGAATTTTTGATTAGTGTAGCATTTATTACTGAGGGTGGAATTACTCCTTTACTTCAAACATTAAATCAACTTCAAAGAAAAGGAATCAAAGGAAAAATACTGACTTCTGATTATTTAACTTTTAGTGAGCCTAAAGCATTAAAGAAGCTTCAACAATTTGAGAATATAGAAATTAAAATGTATCAAACCAATGTAGCAAGGATTGGATTTCATACGAAAGGATATATTTTTAGAAAAGGGGATATGTATACCTTCATTGTCGGAAGCTCCAATTTAACACTAAGCGCAATCACAATCAATAAGGAATGGAACTCAAAATTAATTGCATCAAGCCAAGGAGAGTTTTCTCAAACTATTCTAGGTGAATTTGATCAAATATGGCATCAAGCTACTTCATTAGACGAAGTAATTGAACAATATGAAAAAGTGTATCATCAAGCGAAGCAACAAAGAAAACTTCAAAGACCAAGTATTTTTGCACAAGTAGTAACAGCGAATAGTATGCAACAAAGTTTCGTTGAGAATATGCGCAAACTACGTGAGGTAACTGATCGAGCATTACTTGTATCTGCTACTGGAACAGGAAAAACATTTGCCGCAGCATTTGCATTAAAAGACGCACTGCCAAAACGTGCGCTGTTTATTGTGCATCGTGAACAAATCGCTAAGCAAGCAATGAAAACTTTTAAAAGGGTGTTTAATGAATCTAGAACATTTGGGCTTATTTCAGGAAACAGCAAAGAAGTAAGCCAAGATTTCTTATTTTCAACAATGCAAATGATGTCAAAGAAAGAAATACATGAGTTGTTTGCACCAGATTATTTTGAATATATTGTGATAGATGAAGCGCATCGTGTAGGGGCAACGAGTTATCAGCGAATCATGGATTATTTTAAACCTAAGTTTCTTTTAGGGATGAGTGCTTCCCCAGAGCGTACAGATAGTTTTGATGTATTTGAAGCTTTTGGGCATCAGATTGCTCAAGAGATACGTTTGCAACAAGCATTAGAAAATGACTTATTATGTCCATTTCAATATTTTGGTATTACTGATATTGAAGTTGAGGGAGAATTATTAAAAGAAACAACAGATTTTTCATACTTGGTTAGTGATCAAAGGGTAGAGCATCTTATTCAAAAGATCGAGTATTACGGTTATTCAGGAGACCGTGTCAAAGGATTAATGTTCTGTCGCACAAATGTTGAGGCCAAGGAGTTAGCAAGACAGTTAAATCTTCGAGGAATTCGTTCAGTAGCATTGTGTGGAAGTGACTCACAAGAAGAGCGTGAGGATGTGATTGACCGCTTGGTAAATGATAAGCGAGAGGATTATCTTGATTATATTTTGACAATCGATATATTTAATGAAGGTGTTGATATTCCAGAAATTAATCAGGTCATTATGTTAAGGCCTACACAATCTCCAATTATATTTGTACAACAACTAGGAAGAGGGCTTCGTAAATCAGAAGGGAAAGAATATGTTACAATTCTTGACTTCATTGGTAATTACACGAATAACTTCATGATTCCAGTAGCCCTTTCAGGTGATCGCAGCTACAATAAAGATACGATTAGAAAATATGTTGCTGAAGGAACTCGGGTTATTCCAGGATCTTCAACGATACATTTTGATGAGATTGCCAAAAAGAAAATATATGCATCAATTGATACTGCAAACTTCAATACGATAAAAATTATTAAAGAAAGCTATCTTCAATTAAGATATCGACTCGGTAGAATTCCAAAAATGATTGAATTTTTAAATCTTGGAGAATTAGATTTACAACGCGTATTTGATAATTCTAACTTAGGGTCATACTATAAATTGTTAAAGCGAGTAGAAGAAAATTATGATATTGAATTAAATCCAATTCAAGAAAACATCATTACCTTTTTATCGACAAAGTTAGGTAACGGAAAACGAATTCATGAACTACTACTAATAGAATTGATGATAAACAATTCAGAGAACTTGTACAATAATTGGACTGAAGAGCTCAGACTTCGGTATGGAGTAGAAATAACTCATCTTACAAAAGAAAATGTATTGAATATTATGACAAATAATTTTGCGACGGGTACAGGAAAACATACATTTCAGCATAGTATACTGATCGAGGAAGAAGGAAATGAGTGGAAAATCTCAAAAGTATTTGAGGAATCATTAAGTGATGAAAACTTTAAACTAATGGTAACTGAATTAGTGGAGTATGCAACACAAGTATATATGCGGAAATATGCATCACGTTATTTAGATACACAATTAACATTATATGAGAAATATACTTATGAGGATGTATGTCGTTTACTTGAATGGCAAAAAGGAGAGGTAGCCTTAAATATTGGAGGATATAAGTATGATAAGCATACTAAAACTTATCCTGTTTTTATTAACTACGATAAGCATGAGGGGGTAGCTGCAACGATTGCGTATGAAGATCGATTTATATCTAATCGAGAACTTATTGCAATCTCTAAATCTGGAAGAACACTGCAATCTGAAGATGTTCAAATTGCAATTAATGCAGAAAATTTGAAAGTGCAAATGCACTTGTTTGTGAGAAAAAATAAAGATGATAAAGTTTCAAAGGAATTCTACTATTTAGGAAAAATCAATGTGGAGGGTACACCACATGAAATTATTATGAACAACACAAATAAAAAAGCAGTTGAGCTACCGTATACCTTACATACAGCGGTAAGAGAAGATGTATACGACTATATTATGAACAGGGAGGACGAATGAAGACAATCGAAGTTGTAGCAGCAATCTTGATGGATAATCAATATATTTTAGCAACACAGAGACTCAACGGAGAATTTGCTGGGGGATGGGAATTTCCTGGAGGAAAAATAGAAGCTAACGAAAGCTGTGAAGATGCATTAAGCAGAGAGATTAAAGAGGAGTTAGGAATTGAAATCTTGATTCATCAACATCTTTGTACAACGAGTTACACTTATCCAAGCTTCCACTTAACGATGCATACATATCTATGTAGTCAAGTTAGTGGTACCCTATCCTTAATTGATCACAGTGATTTTAAATGGCTAAAACCTAATGAACTTGATAGTTTAAACTGGTTACCAGCTGATATTGAAGTAGTGGAAGAATTAAAAAAGAATCTAGCTAAAGATCATAATAATCAATTTTAATAGTATAGGGTATTGGAGAAAGATTAAAAAGAAAGCAGTTGTCTAATTGATTAAACATCAATAGTAATATTAAAATTAATAGTTCAATATAGTTGCACGATTATTCGTGCAATTTTTTGTGTTAAGTTATACTTAAAAATACACTATCCTATAGTTAGGAGGTAACAAATTATGGAATTAATAGAATGCATTGAAAGAATTCCTAGTTTATTACAAAAACAAGGAGATAACTACAAATCAATTAAAGAAAAAATTAATGTGTTTAATAAATCATTTAATGAAATTGTAGTTATTGGGAGTGGAACATCGCTCAATGCAGCGAAAGTAACACGCTATTTCGCAAAGTCAATTGGCATTAAGGTTTTATCCTTCTATCCTAATGAATTTTTGAACTCATACCAATATATCAATCAAGACGCATTATATGTATTTATTTCCCAAGGAGGAACTACAAAGCTTGTTTATGATTGTTTAACGGTCATAAAAGAGCAACATTTATCGCATATAGCAATCACCGCTAGTCTTGAATCTCCTATTTCTAAGCATGCTGATGTATCTATAGAAATGGGCTGTGAAGACGAAGAATTTCTATATCGGACAATTGGATATTCTACCTCTGTGCTATCAATGTGCTTAATTGAGATGGGCATTGCAAATCTTTCAAATGAGAAAGAAAATGAAATATTAAGTGACTTAAGTTGCGCAATAAATAATTTGAAAAGTATAAAGACCAAGGCACTTGATTGGTATAAAAGTAATCAGTTTTCACTAATGAAAAGAACAAAATGCATATTATCGGGCAGTCATTATCTTCATGAAACAGCCAATGAGGCAGACATTAAATTGATGGAGATGATTCCAATGATAACACGCAGCTTTGAACTTGAAGAGTTGATTCATGGACCACAGAATGCATTTGATGATCAAACAATATTCTTCATATTAGCAGACCGTTTGTATGATGAAGAAAAAACAAAGAGTATAAAATCATTTATAAAAAATGAAATTGGTTTTTGCACATTAGTAGGTGATATTCAAGTTGATGAACGAGATTTATTTATTGAATATAGGAGTACATCATTTAGAATGTTAGAGGTGATAACGACATTTCAAGTCATCTCATACTGTATGTCAAAAGATCGCGGTAGAGATTTAACAAGACCAGTAAATGGGTGTGTGAAGAAATATATCAATAAGAGTTTATAGGGGAGGAAACGGATGGAAATTTTAATTGCAAGTCATGGTTTAATGGCAAAAGGAATTCTGAGTGCAACTGAAATCATAGTTGGAAAAAGCGATTCAGTGTGTGCGTTAAGCGCATATATTGATGATGTAGATTTTAATCAAGATTTATCTGAGTACATGCAGACAAGAGAAGAGGTATGTGTACTTAGTGATTTATTTGGTGGGAGCGTTAACCAAAAAATCATTTCTTATATGCAATCCAAAAAAGTATATCTTGTCACTGGAGTAAATTTAGCAATGGCAATAGAAATCATATTGGCAAATAATAATGGAGAACTAAATGAAGAAAGGATAAGAGAAATCTGTATTTCAGCAAGAGATCAAGTAATTTATGTAAATGATAAGTTAGTTGAAAAGTTTAAAGATGATTTCTAGGAGGTAAGAATAATGATATTAAGCATAAGAATTGATGATCGTTTGTTACATGGTCAAGTGGCATATAGCTGGAAAGCAAAACTAGGATATGATGCTATAGTAATAGCAGATGATGCTGCAGCGAATGATGATTTAAGGAAAACAACAATTAAGTTATGTTGTCCAGATGGTGTAAAACTTGCAGTAAGAGAAATTAGTAATGCTGCAGAACTACTAAAAAACGAAAAGCTAAAACAAATGAAAGTCTTCGTAGTATGTGGAAGTCCTAAAGGTGCGTATGAATTATTACAGTTGATTCATGAAAAACCAATCGTTAACTTAGGAGGAATACAAAGTAAGGATGGAGCAAAGCTCTTTTCAAATCAAGTTTATGTAGATGATGAGGATTTAAAATATCTAGATGAAATTGAAAAGCAAGGATATGAAATTGATGTTCAGTTAGTACCTGAAACTTCAATGACAAAATACAACATACTTAGAAAAAAACTATAAAGAAAAAGGAGGGGTAGAAGTATGTATGAAGCGATAGTAGTAGGAAGTATTTTAGCGATTTTATGGTTCCTTGAAAAAGTTGGGGGAACACCAATGGTTATTCGGCCAATTGTAGTATCACCACTAGTTGGATTAGCGTTAGGGGACTTAACTAATGGGTTATTGATTGGTGCAACATTGGAATTAGTGTTTATGGGAGCAATCCAAATTGGTGGAGCCGTTCCACCAGATGTACTAGTTGGTGCTGGGTTAGGAACAGCGTTTGCCATTATGAATGGTTCTGGTTCAGATATAGCCCTCACACTTGCGCTACCAATCGCGATTGTTGCACAATCATTAAAAGTTATTGTGTTTATTGTAAGATCGTGGTTTATGGATTTTGCGATGAAGCTTGCATCAGATGCGAATATTAAGGGATTACATACATTAAATATCGGTGGTTTAGTACTTCAGTGTGCAATGTACTTCGTTGTTGCATTTATGGCAATTGCACTAGGCTCAAGTGCTGTTGAAGGAATTATTAATGCAATTCCTAGCTTTGTCTTAGATGGATTATCTGTGTCGGCTGGATTATTACCTGCAGTTGGGTTTGCGTTGTTACTTCAACCTATGCTATCTGGAAAAAACATCATTTATTTTATTTTTGGATTTGCGATTGTAGCTTATTTGAAACTTCCAATTTTAGGAATCACAATCTTAGGTGTAATGATAGCGTACATTGTATGTTTCGAAAGTAAGGGAAAAGAAATAGTACAAGTAAAAGATGAGGAGGAACTATTCGATGAGTAAAATTGTAATGAATCAAGAAGATAAAAAACTTGTAAATGAATTATTCTGGCATTCATTTTTATTAGAGGCGAGTTACAATTATGAACGTCAACAAGCATTAGGTTTTGCGGTAGGGATGTGGCCAGCGATTAAGCGCTTCTATAAGACAAAAGAAGAACAAGCAACAGCATTAGAGCGTCATATGGCGATTTACAACACAACACCTCATGTCTCAGGAATGATTGCTGGTGTTGCAGCAGCTATGGAAAAAGAAGCTAGCACTAACAAATCATTTGACCCTAACTCAATTAATAGTGTAAAAGTGGGATTGATGGGACCATTTGCTGGTATAGGAGATGCATTTTTCTGGGGAACTTTCCGTGTAATTGCAGCAGGTATCGGGATTTCTCTTGCACAACAAGGTAGTCCACTTGCACCAATTGTATTCTTGCTCGTATTTAATATTCCGCATTTGCTTGTGCGTTATTATGGGACTAAATATGGATATATGTTAGGTACAAATCTTTTATCAAATATGAAAAGCTCTTCATTATTACAAACTGTATCAAAAGGAGCTTCGATTGTTGGGTTACTTGTTATCGGAGGTATGAGTGCCTCAATGGTAAAACTAACAACTGCTTTATCATTCACTATTGGAGAAACAGAATTTTTGCTTCAATCTTATATTGACCAAATTTTTCCGCTAGCACTTCCATTCATTTATACATTATGTATGGTATGGCTATTGAAAAAAGGTCTTAAATCAACACATATCCTTCTATTAACAATTGCCATTGGAATTTGTGGTTCTTTAGTTGGTTTATTCTAATTAGAATGAGATAATAAGTCTAACAGCTTATTATCTTTTTCTACTTTATTTATGGGGGGAAGTATGGAACAGTTAACTTCAAGACAAAAAAAATTAGCAGTAATCTTATACAGTAAAAACGACTTTATTACTGCAAAGGATTTATCATATGCAGTACAAGTGTCCGTACGAACAATTAAAACAGAGATTTCAATAATTTCTGCAGTACTTACTAAGTATGGATGTAAAGTAATATCAAAAAACAATATGGGATATCGTTTGATTGCAGAACAGAATAAGTCACTCATAGATTTGTTTCAAGAGGATTTAAAACGGGAATCTATGTCTCAGCAGGAACGAGTCAATTTTTTGTTACAAAAATTACTTGTAGTAGATTATCATGTACAATTAGAAGATTTAGCACAAGAATTGTATGTTTCTAAAAGTAGTATTAATAATTTAATACGAATGGTCAAAGAATACTTAAAGAAATATAGACTAACACTTGTTCGAAGGCCAAATTATGGGATTCTTATTGAAGGAACCGAAATAGATAAACGATTAGCGATTTCTGAAGTGTTTTTTCATTCCAACTCGAATGCTGAATACAATATTAAAAATTCAGAGTTGGTGAAAACTGAAGAAAGTCGTAAAGAATACGATTCACTTGTTGAATATGTTCGCACCGCGTGCCATAAATATAAAATTGAGATTTCAGATTATACAATTTATAATCTTGCGGTTCATATTCAAGTAGCGATTAGAAGGTGTATATTTTATAATTATGTAATTGTTCCAGAGTGTGTGCTTGCATCAATGCAGAATACAATCGAGTTCAAAGCCGCCACAGATATTGTGCGATTTATTGAGCAAGATAATCAATTCTTAATGCCAATGGGAGAAGTTGTATATTTAGCGCAACATATAAGTGCTAAGCGAACAGTCATTGATACTTCATTAAGTTCAGAATATACAAAAAAGCTAGACCAATGCATTCAGCTTATTTTATCTGAGATTAATGATAATTTTGGATTTGATTTCATGGAAGATGGAGAATTATATCGCAATTTATTTTTGCATATCCCTGCAATGTTAATTCGTCTTAAATATCATATGCCACTTAGAAATCCATTAGTACAAGACAATATGAGACGTTACTTGTTTGCAACGAAAGTTTGTCATTCTGCATGTGCGATTATAGAACATATGTTTCAAATACAAATCGAAATTAATGAGTTTGGTTATTTATTGCTATATTTTAATTTAGCTATTTCAAAATTTGAAGCAAACAAGCCACTTCAAATTGCAATACTCACAGGTAGAGGTAGACCAGAAACACTCATGTACTCCAATGAGTTAAAAGAGTATTTCTCTTCTAGAAAATATGTATTGACTGACATTGACCATGTAGAAGTAGAAAACAAGTATGATTTGATAGTAACAACTTACTTATTTGAGAACAGTGAAAAATATCCAGTTGTGCTAATTCATCAAGATAACTATTTAGAAGAAGTTACTAAAAAAGTAAATCACTTGAGATATTACAACTTTGATTTTGAATGTTTTTTCTCAACAGATAATTGCATTTTTGATCTTGAAGGAAACAATAAAGAGGAAGTTCTCGATGCATTTTATGAAGTATTGAGAAAACGTGAAGTGATTAATGAGGTGCCGAGCGATTTTCAAAGAATGAGATGTGATGGCATTGGGAATGGAATTGTTCATTTTCAAGATTTGTATCGAATTGTTAGGAAAAATGTATGTATCGTGTGTACTTTAAAAAAAACAGTATATTGGGATGATGATATGGTTAGAGTGTTAATTCTAATTAAAACAAAGAAGAATAAAGATAAAGATTTATACAACCTATGTCGACTTGTATCTAGATGGGGAAATAACACTCAAAAAGTAATGGAACTAATAAAAGATAAACAGTTTAATATTTTGGATGGAGGTATAGGTGATGATTAAAGCATTAAGAGTTGACGACAACCTATTGCATGGGCAAATTGCTTTTTCTTGGGTTAAAGGACTACAACTACATGGTATTGTTGTTGCGGATGATAAAATAGTGAATGATTCTTTTATGAAAATGACTTTGGGACTTGCAAAGCCACCAGGCGTTAACTTAAAAATAGTGAGTGTTAACGATGCAATAGATTATTTATCAAACATGGAAGATGATATACATGTTATGGTAATAGTTAATACACTTAAGAATGCACAACGTATTACAATAGCGATAAAAGAGATTTATAGTATTAACCTAGGTTTGTTACGTACAAATTTACCAGTGTTTAAACAATTTGAACATGTTAGTTTATCAAAAGAAGATATCAGTATTTGTAATTTACTTATGGAAAGCGGTATTGAAATTGAATTACGACTTAGATATACCGATTCAAAGGTAATGTTAAAACCAACTATCTAAAAACTATAGTATAATGAATGTAATGATAGGAGAGATAATTTATGAGACTAGGAGCTATTGAGGCCGGCGGGACAAAATTTGTCGTATCTATTGGTGACGAGAAAGGAAATGTTATTGAAAGAGTATCCTACCCAACACTTGATCCACATACAACAATGAAAAATGTATGTGACTTCTTTAAAGGGAAAGAAGTAGAGGCAATTGGTGTAGGGTGTTTTGGACCAATTGATCCTGATAAAACAAGTACTACTTATGGTTTTATCACGACAACACCCAAACCCGGATGGGCAAATGTGAATGTTGTGAAAATGCTAAAAGACGAATTAAATGTACCCATCGGCTTTGATACTGATGTGAATGTTGCAGCTTTAGGAGAAGTGGCGTTTGGATCTGCTCAGGGCTTAGATAGTGCATTGTATCTCACCATTGGTACCGGAATTGGTGGTGGAGCAATTGTCGAGGGGAAATTACTTCACGGGCTCCTACATCCTGAAATGGGGCATATGAAGCTAGTGAAGCACCCAGATGATCAATATGGAGGAAAATGTCCATATCATGGAACTTGTTTCGAAGGGTTAGCCTCAGGACCGGCAATTGAAGAACGATGGGGGAAAAAAGCGTATGATTTAAGAATAGATCATCCTGCGTGGGATTTGGAGGCATACTACATTGCTCAAGCACTAGCGATGTATATTGTAACACTTTCTCCAAAACGTATAATATTGGGCGGTGGAGTTATGCATCAAGAACACTTGTTTCCTATGATTCATAAACATGTCCAAGAAATGTTGAATGGATATGTACAAAAGAATGAAATTATCACAGATAAAATAAAAGACTATATTGTGCCACCTAGTTTAGGGGATAATGCCGGAGTATGTGGAGCGCTTGCACTTGCAAGTATGTCAGTTCTCAAATAGTAATTAAGACAACACTAGAAAATAAGCGGTGTTGTCTTTGCTTTCGTGCTAAATGTATAGAATAAGGATAAAGTTGGTATACTTTAAACAGTATAAATAAGGGATTTTTCATATTGTTTTTTTGAATGTAAATTCTTAGTTGAAAGTCAGAACTACATATGATAATCTTAGTACTGAATGAAAGGGGGGAAACAGCGATGAATATGTTTAGGCCAATCCAATTACCTAATGAGTATCGAAGCAACTATGCTGATTATTGTTCAAGACATAATCGCGTTATGTTTTTTCCATTAGCTGCAGCGATTTTAATAATCGAAGTAATCATTTTAATTTTCCAAATGCATCGCTTAGGAGATTTACTCTTTGGAATTTTGTACTACAAAGTTTATGTTATTGCAATCATCATATCAGGCATTTTTACTATAATTTATGGAATGTACAAACTTGGAAAATTAAAAAAACATCAACAAATAGTCGATATGGTATTTATTGGTTGTCTGTTAGGACTTGCTTTGATGACATCAGTAGCTGAAACGATTTCGATGGCAGAATTACCACACAATGTTATTTTCTCTTGTATGATGATTGTAACAGCGGCAATAGTTTATTTAGATTATAAGTCGACAATCATGATATTAATTGTAGGGAACTTATTTGGTGTGTTGATAAGTAGTGCACCTGTAATTATTGGTGGATTAATAGCGTATGAAACAGATTTATATACGGTATTGCTTGATATGTTATTTGTGTTCATTGCAACTTTGTTTATATGTATTCCATGTTATAATAATCGAACTAATATGTTTCTACAAGAAATCGCACTAGCTCAAACGAATCAAGATTTAACCGGGACTAATGAAAAATTAGCAACAATTAATAAACAACTAGCAAAAACATCTCTAACAGATGGACTAACTGGTATTTCTAATCGCGCTGCATTTAATCAAGTTTTACCTACGTTGTATAATAATGCACGTGATATGAAAGAGTCATTGAGTATTCTTATGATTGATATTGATTATTTTAAACAATATAATGATATATTTGGACATGTCGCAGGAGATCGATGTTTAAGACAAGTTGCGGATATCATTAAAGATACTGTAAGATCTGATTTTGATAATGTGTTTCGCTATGGTGGTGAAGAGTTTGCGGTATTGCTACCGCATACAAGTCAAGCAGCGGCGACACATATTGCCCAACGAATTCTTGAAAATATTAGAAAAAATGCAATACCTCATCATGAAGAATTTAAGATTGTGACTGTGAGTATTGGAGTAGTTGGAGAAATCCCGACCGACACAAATGAATATGAAATTATTGAAAAAGCTGATAGTGCATTATATCAAGCAAAAAACACTAGTCGAGATAGACTAGTAGTATATAGCTATAGTAAGTAATTATTATAACTTTTTTATTTACAAATTTTCTTGTATAACATCTATATATAAGATAAAATGAAAATAGTAAACAATATTTATGTGGGGTATATTTATGACGAAGAATAAGACACTCAGCTCCAGATTAATTGATCATCGCTTTGGTATTTATAGCTACGAACAATTTCTCATTGACAATAAAACAATGAAATTTAATAAAATTTGTATGACTGAGGTTATCAATGCTGACACGATGATAGCTACTTATGGAGAAGCTCAGTTCAATGCAAGCAGTAGTGAAATCTTAGCTATGGGAAATGAGGCGTATAAACTAATGGGGATTGATCATTTGATTCATGTCTATGTACACTCATACAAGACCTTTATGGCGGTTGCCAATGCGGATATGAGCGATGAAGATTTTTTGAATCTTATGAAAGAAAATCACCGTCAATATGAACTTATTACAGCTAAGAATACTTCCCTAGGAGGAGTATCCAGATTTGTCTTGGCATTTGGAGATAATATCATTGATCGTGTAAACAGTGCTTTCTATATGCACCGCGATCTGCAAAGTAATTTTATTATTGCAACAGATGAACTAGAAAAATTAGGAATGATTGCCCAACAAAATAATTTGATGTTTAATCTTTTGAATTTCGCTATTTCTAATCAGCTAGTAGTTCCTTTCTATCAGGGGATTCGAGATAACCAAAAAGGTGAAATCACAAAATACGAAGCACTTATGCGTATATACACTGAGGATGGTAAGATATGTAATCCTGGAATGTTCTTGGATGTGGCAAAAAAGTTAAAGTTGTATCTGCCACTAAGTAAGATTATCATTGATCGTGCATTGAGAGATTTTGAAGACAAAGAAAGCGATGTAAGTTTAAATATTACTTTGTATGATATCCAAGCTCTTGATTTTAAGATGTGGTTGTTAGGACGCTTAAAAGAGCATCCTCATCCTCAACGTGTAATCATTGAGTTTGTAGAAACTGAAAACTACAATAAAAACTCTGAGTTATTCTCGTTCTTGAATAAAGTAAGGGAAATAGGGTGTCAGATTGCAGTCGATGATTTTGGAGTAGGTTATGCTACTTATTCGTCTATTATTTCATTAAGACCAGATATTATAAAAATTGATGGAGATATTATTAAAAATATCACTACGAATGAAGATAGTCTGATTATATTGGAATCCATTGTATATATGGCGAAGTTGATAAATGCAAAAACAACTGCAGAGTTTGTAGAGAATGAAGATATTCAAAAAGTACTCAATGAATACAATATTGATTATTCACAAGGATATCATTATGCTAAACCTGAACCATTAAGTCAATTGAATATAAAATAGAGCGATCAATTTAATCGCTCTATTTTTGTTTATCAAGTAAATTTTCAAAGTCTTTTGAACTCATTGGACGTGCGAAGAAATATCCCTGTACCGAGTAGATATCGACAGTTTTTAAGAAGTCTACTTGGTCCTCATATTCTATTCCCTCAACTACTATGCGGGATCCTAAGCTATTTACAAGCTGAATAATCCCTCGCAATACTGTTTTTGCGTTTTCGCGTTGTTCTTCCTCACAAATAAAGAAGCTACGATCGAGTTTTACAATATCAAACTTATATTCTTTCAACATTCCTAAAGAAGAATAACCTGATCCAAAGTCATCCATTGAAATTTTAAATCCAGCTGCATGAATATTTGAAATCACTTCACTTAGGACTTGAACGTTATCAATGATTGCTGTTTCAGTTAGTTCAACTTCAAGATAACTTGTTGGAACATTGTATTTTTGTGCAATAGAAGAAAGTCGATTTACGAAGTCTTTATTTTGTAGATGACGACGAGAGAAGTTTACCGAGATTGGAACAACACTCTGACCTTTGCTTAAACGATTACTAATTAAGATACAAGCGGATTCAAAGATATATTCATCAAGTACAGTAATAAACTCGTTTTTCTCAAATAGAGGAATAAAATCATTAGGGTAAACTACATTACCATTTCGCTCAAACCATCGAACTAAAGCTTCTGCGCCCACAATCATTCCTGTTTGTATATCATATTTTGGTTGTAGGAACATATGGAATTCGTGATGTTTGAGGGAGTCTTCCATTTTATTAGTTAACTCTGTCATTCGAAGCATGTGCAAGTGGAATTTTTCATCATAGTCCCAAAGTGGCCATGATGTATTTGTGCGTGCATAACTATGAGCAATACTAACTTTATTAATCATGTTGTCAATATTATTCTCATTCTCTTCCATAAAGTAGCGACCATATCTGAAATTTAAAATGTGGTTAGATACTGCAGGGACTAACTGTTTTAAAGAGGCATTAAATTGAGCACGATTTTTAAAGAAATCTTCAACGATATCTTTTTCGGTAAAAATCAATAATTGGTCTGATCCAATTCTTGCCACAATAGAATGTTTACCAGTAAATTGTTTTGCAAGCTGTGCTGCGTGGTAAATAACTTGGTTTCCTACATCAAATCCATATACTTCATTGATAACTTTAAAGTTTTCAATATCTCCTTTAAGTAAGATATAATTACTCTTATCAAAATCTTTTTGCGTAACAATTTGACTTAAATCTAGTTTAAACTTAACAAGATTAGGAAGACTAGTTAATTCATCGTAATACGCGACTGTCTCAATTTCTTTTAAAGCTCTTTTTCTTATAGATAGAATGTAAATAATAAATATTGAAAAAGCAAGGAAGATACATATACTGATAATTAGCATCCCATTAGTAATAACTTCACTACTTTTTGAAAGTTCGGTTTCTGATACTTCAAAGAATAAGTTCCAATCGTCAATTCCTAGTGGAATATATTGTCCGATTTTTCGATCTCCACCAATTGAGAATGTAACATCTCCTCCAGTGTTTGAAGCGAAGTCATCAAGAATATCTTGGTAAGATGAACCATTATAGAACTCTGCAGTTTGAAAGTTCTCAAATGATATTTCAAATGGATAAGTATGAAGTAAGATAGTTCCTTCAGAATTAACAATCATAGATGAACCACGATTATCTGTAGTGCCAATCAATAGTGAGGCAAGTTCTAAAACATCATATTCGGCAATAATGACTGCTTGAACACTACCGTCATAGTAAATAGGTGAACTTAAGGCAATTACAGATTTTTCTGAATAATCAGAAGTATAGACATTTGACATATGGATTTCACCTACTGCCGCAGTTGCAAAATATTCCATTCCTGAAATATTAGTGAGTTCACCACAAGATGTGATTCCTTCACCATTCAAATCAGTAATAATGATTGTCTCAATTTCGTATTCTTTTGTCCAAACAGGAAGTGTTTCATAGAGTGTTTCAACATCATTTCCAATGTGAGTAATGACATCGACAATCCCTTTTACATTATCTTGTTTATTGTGAACAATTAGCTCAATCGCGCGACTTTGTTCATTCGCCATTTCTTTTAAAGTTGACTTTGCCGAAGTTTCTAATTCATTAAGAACAAGGTTGTTAAACCATGTCCCTGCAAACAAGCTAAGAGTTACAATGATGAGTAGTGTTATAATGATACTTAAGCTACTAAATTTATTTTTCATAATGTTTCTCCCTTGTTTTTTTAACATACACATTCATTCTATTATAGTGATAATGTATCGTCAATATATTCACATTATTTTTACTATATAAATTATGGAATGAAGGAAATATACAAAGATGTATGTTATTTTAGCATAAATGAAGAATATTGAGCATCAAAACTTTAGTAATATAAAGAGAAATTTAATAAATAATGCCCAGATTAAAATTTGAAAAGGATATTGCTTTTAAAGTAAAAGTAGAGCTAGTTTGTAATTTTGAAAAATTTTGATAATTATAGTGACTTTGTAGTGAAAAAAATAAAACTGAACTCCTACACTAAGTGTTAAAAGTTCAGTTCATTTGTTTTTGGTGGAGCAGACAAATCTAAATCCGAACTTTCTATATCACTTAAAGTTAC
>CAYJEY010000024.1:0-26462 GCA_964369385.1 uncultured Holdemania sp. | reverse complement strand
ATTGAATTCGAATAGTAAGCAAGAATTTGTTACAACTGAATTAATATAATTAAGACTCTCATGTACTAGGAATTGTTGGTATTGTGAGAGTTTTTTACTATACTAGTTCACTCTAACTAGACCAATCCTTGATTTATCTATGTAGTTCTAGTTATCCTCAATTTATCAAGATTGAGTGAATGTATAAACCATGATATAATTATTAGGTAGTTGATTATATTCAAAAAAAGATAGTAGTTGATATTTGCTATCTTGTATAAGAGTAGGACATAGTGGAGGAATAAAAAAATGAGAAGATTATATCGTTCAAGTGAAAATCGATTGTTAGGTGGTGTATGTGGTGGAGTTGCAGATTATTTTAATGTAGATCCAACACTGATCCGTCTTGCGTGGATACTGTTTATTGGTCTTGCGGGTACTGGACTCCTTGCATATCTGCTTTGTTGTTTTATCATTCCGAATGATTAGTGGTTAGCACAGTTGTAGTTTAAAATTTTTTTGGGATTTAGGCAATCATGTATTTGATTGCCTTTTATAATGTGTTTGAGAACAAAATAAAACTTAAAACTCAATTTCTTATAATTCAGGTGTGATATACTTGTTTTAGTGTTTGATAGAAAGAAGGATATTGGATGAATACTATATTATTTGATTTAGACGGAACACTTAGTGATCCAAAGATTGGTATTACAACTTCGGTAGCTTATGCTTTGGAAAAATTTGATATAAAAGTCGATGATCTAGATGATTTATCGACTTTTATCGGACCTCCTCTTTTAAACTCATTTATTGAGTTTTATGATTTAAGTGACTCTCAAGCAGAGCGTGCAATTTCATATTATCGGGAGCGATTTTCTACGGTAGGGCTGTATGAAAACATAATTTATGATGGCGTTAAAGAAATGTTAGAAAAGTTAAAGCAACAAAATAAACAATTGATTGTAGCTACTTCTAAACCAACCGTTTTTGCGGTTAAGATATTATCGTATTTTCAAATATTAGAGTATTTTACTTTTGTTGCAGGTAGT
Source organism: uncultured Holdemania sp. (assembly GCA_964369385.1). GTDB lineage: Bacteria > Bacillota_I > Bacilli_A > Erysipelotrichales > Erysipelotrichaceae > CALVGQ01. The sequence goes on along the minus strand of CAYJEY010000024.1, from coordinate 25,434 downwards.
GAATTGGATGGAAGTCGTTCAAATAAAGCAGATGTGATTAGTTATGCTTTAAATGAAAATAAGATTGATGATTTAAGTGATGTAGTCATGGTTGGAGATCGAAAGCATGATATCATTGGTGCTAAGACGATAGGAATTAAATCGATTGGGGTACTATATGGTTATGGGAATGAAGAAGAATTATCGAGTGCTGGGTCCGATATCATTGTATCAAATGTGGCTGAGTTAACTCAGTGTTTACTTGAGGATAGATAAAGGTGAATATTATCGTCACCTTTTTTTTGTGTTGGGTTGACAAAAAGATGTGACATGATAAACTTAATTTCGAGGTGGCATATGAAAACACAAGATCAAGTTTTACATTATCTATTAAATAACACAAATGAATATGTGTCTGGTGAAAAAATTGCAAATGAATTATTTTTATCACGTAATGCAGTTTGGAAGGGTGTAGTTGCACTGAGAGAAAAAGGGCACAACATTGAGTCCACATCTGGAAAAGGATATCGTCTAGTTCTTAGTAATGATGTTTTATCGAAAACAGGGATTGAATATTATTTAAAGAATAAGGGTGCATATCACATTCAAGTATTTAATGAAGTGACTTCAACTAATACATTGTCTAAGCAATTTAATGAAGAAGAAATTATTCATCGACGTGTCGTTGTGGCAGGAGCACAATCTAAAGGGAGAGGAAGGTCAAGTAAAAGCTTTTTCTCGCCAGAATCAACGGGAGTTTATTTCAGTATGACTTTGTCAAAACAATTAATCGTTACTGATTTAAGTGTCATGACAACGTTAGTTGCGGTTGGAGTTGCTCGTGCAATTGAGGCTATGTGTGCTCGTGAGGCACAGATTAAATGGGTTAATGATATTTATATAGATCGTAAAAAAGTGGCAGGAATCTTGAGCGAAGCATCGTTTAGTGTAGAAAATAGAGAAATTGAATATGTTGTGATTGGTATTGGAATCAATGTATTTCCTCCGAAAAATGGTTGGCCGCAAGAGATAAAAGCAAGTGCGACAAGTGTTTTTGAGGAGCAAATTCAAGATGCAAGAAATAAGATAATTGCCGAAGTATTAAATCAGCTTGAGTTAGTTTTCGAAGATGAAAGTCGTGATTGTTTGATGTATGAGTATCACCAAAGAAGTTTGGTGATAGGAAAGAAAATACGTATTTTGCGAAATAATAAAGAGGAAGAAGTTCAAGTGATAGATATAAATGCTAGAGCGGAATTAGTTGTTTTGGATAATGAACAGAAGGAGCGAGTGTGTAATAGTGGAGAAATTGTATTAATTGATTGGGGACAATCAAGTGAAGACTAAAGAACTATGCTTTGTGGCGTTGTGTTCTACTTTCATTGCACTGTGTTCATGGATTAGCATTTCGGTTTTAAGTATTCCTTTTACAATGCAAACCTTTGGTGTTTTTTTAGTATTAAAAATGCTGGGAGGAAGATTAGGAACTAAAAGTATACTAGTGTATATACTTATGGGGATTGTTGGCGCACCGGTTTTTGCTGGTTTTGTAGGGGGGATTGGTGTTATCTTAGGACCTACTGGAGGGTATATTCTAGGGTTTCTTATTCAGGGGATGATTTATAATCTCACTTCTAAGATTTTCTATAAGTTTCGTTTTCATGATCTAATTGTAGGCGTGATTGGACTATGTAGTTGTTATATTGTTGGGACAGTATGGTTCGTGGTTGTTTTGTCACTTAAAGGGAGTGTAATGAGTTTTGGAGTGGCACTATCACTTTGTGTTCTACCGTATCTAATACCAGATCTTGTGAAGTTGCTATTGTCTATCAAGGCCAGCAACTTGTTGAAGAAATATAAGATAAGCTAAACAGATTTTTACACCACTTGTATTCAAAACAAAAGTGAAGTTGTATAATAGAAGAGTTAGGGGTGATTTCGATGAAAATTGGGTTTTTTGATTCTGGCGTGGGAGGATTAAGTGTTTTACATTACGCATTAAAACAATATCCAAACAACCATTATCTTTATTATGCTGATATAGATCATGTCCCTTATGGAGAGAAAAATCAGCAAGAGGTCATTGAATTTACAGTTTCAGCGATAAACTGTTTGATTGATCGAGGAGCACAACTTGTAGTGATTGCCTGCAATACTGCAACGAGTGCTGCGATAGAGCATGTGCGAAGTTTATTTGATATTCCAATATTGGGGATGGAACCTGCTGTAAAAAAAGCTATTGAAGAAGCTCCTGAAGGCAAAATATTAACTGTTGCAACAGTTAATACGATTCAGGGTGGACGTCTGCAACGTCTTTTGAAAACATATGATGTAAATCAACGTGTAGAATTGGTTGCATTATCACAACTAGTAAGTTGGGCGGAAGAATTTAAATTTGATGATGAGCTTGTGGTAGATTATTTAAAAGAGAGCTTTAATCATCTAAATGTAAATGAAGTTCAGTCTGTTGTATTGGGATGTACACACTTCAAATATTTCGTGCCGTCGTTTGTTCAAGTGATAAGTCATCCTTTACAGTTTATTGATGGAACAGAGGGTGTCGTTAAGCATATGATAAATGAAATACGTAGGTTAGATATGGAATCATATGAACCGCAGAAAATAACTATTATTGAATCAGGGCGCATTGTAAGTGATAAAGAACGTCTGTTTAGATATGGTAAGTATTTGAGTAGACTAAACAAAATTGTAAAAAAATAACATCTTCAGCATGATGAAGATGTTATTTTTTTACTTGATAATTTTGATTAGAGGGAGCGGTTTTGCATATAAATAACCTTGAGAATAAGGAATATTATATTGCTCAATGATATTTTGAATTTCTTGATTTTCAACAAATTCTGCAATTGTCTTTGCGCCAATTTGCTCTGCTAGGAATTGGATGCTTTTTAACACAATAATACGAGACTGTGATAAATGAATGTCATGGATGATACTTCCATCAATTTTGATGTAGTCAGGATAGAGTGCTGTGAGTGATGTAAATGTAGAATAACCTGAACCAAAGTCATCAATGGCAATTTTTGCTCCGACTTGGCGAAGTTGTCCGATAAACTCATGAATCAAATCGAAGTTTTGTAGATTTTCTGTTTCTACAAACTCAATTGTAATACGTTGTGGGTTTGGGTGTTTTTTTAGCATTTGAATAAGCTTTGTGCGAAATGAAGAAGATTGAATATCATAGAGTGAAATATTTAAACTTATATCAAAGTCACATTGCAGCGAATCATGAAGGACTTGTTCCACCATCAATTGACTTATTTGTTTATAAAGCTTGTATCGTTTAGCCACATCAAGAAAAGTTCCAGGAGAATGAATTGTTCCGTCTTCTTCTACAATGCGCATAAGTGCTTCATATTTATCGATTTTCCCTGTTTGATTATTTCTCAGTCCTTGATAAAACGGGATGATGCGGTGTTCTTTGATTGCCCGAATGAGCAATTGTATTGTTTGTGTATCGTCTGTTATGCTGTGATTTAAGGCAGTTTTAGTATCACAGATGAAGAAGTTATCTTGTTGATCTTTGTGGCTTAAGAGAAAATTTAAAGCAGCTTCAATCATATTTCCACCGCCATAGGCGACGATGTTGCGAAGCACAAACGAAATTCCAATCGTCGGGCATGTCATGTATTCGTATGCTGTATGGAAGTCTTGAGCAATTTCAATGAATTGTTCGAGGGGGATACTGTCATTTGCCGCAAATATGATTGACTTATAGTTAATTGAATAACATGCAATGTGCTGACCAACATGATGTTGTTTAAAGAACTGATGGAACTTTTGAATGCATTCTTGGGCGAAGGTATAGTACTCTTGATCACTGAAAGCGACAATAGCAGAATCAGCACTCATGTTTTCACATAAAATAATTTTATCAAAATTTAGTTTTGTGCGGTCTTCTTCGTACTGAAATGCATTAGCTAAATTGAGTTGAAGATCAATATACTTATTTGAAGTATCAACTTCATTATATTGCGAAGAAACCTGCTTTTGACTCTGTCTTAAATAGGCTTTTCCTTTATGTTTGGCAATTTGAGTATAGAGTGGATTTTCTTGTATGGCGACAAGATTTTCTAAAGTTGCTAAACTTGGAATACATAAATGATCACTTTCACTAAATCCACTTAGAACAAAAGCTGCATTATAGTAGTAGTTTTTTTCATCAATATTTGCGATTTCACCTAACAAGTAAATTCCACATGGATTGTGTTTTGCGATTGTTGAAATTTCCCAATCTGAGCAGTTTTGAAAGAATTCCATGCGTAAGAAGCATGAATAAACAAAAAGGGCATCAATGGGTTCATTCAACATGCGTTCACATAAGTGAAGTCCCTCTTGCATAGTTTTAGTTGCATTTAAATAACCTATCCTAACATATGTGCTTGGTGGTAAATGTGATTTATTCAATGTTAATGTATTATTGATGTAGTCAAAAGAAGTAATTCGACTACTTAAATGATCATCTTGAACTAAAAGTGGGAAATGAGTCAAAATGTCATTGCGGTCAATGCGATCCTTCTCTTCATAATATGTACCATCTTGCTTTGTGAATAGAAAGTTATCCATCCAAGTTATTGCATCTTGATGTTCTATTTCATGAATGTAAACACCATTTGATTTTGTAATTTGAACAGGACTTGATATGACTTCCATTGAAGTTGCACTATTGATGAAATGAGAGGTGTGTTGACCACATATAGCATATGCCATAACACTGTGCTCACTTGCACCATATTCATTGAAAACGTAACCATGGAAACCTTGTTTTTCAATTCCACAAACTCCACCGACAAGTTTTAAAATAGGGCTATACTGATTGATAGAACTTACGAACTCGAATATTTCATGATAGCCTTCACTAAAAAGAGTGTGAATTGCTGATGTTTCAATATTGGGGATTTGGATAAAAAACTGATGAAATTCCTGAGCTAATTGTTCATTGGTGTACTGATGATAATCTAAAAATAAAGCATGAATTGTCGACTGCTTATAGCTTTCAAAGATAACCATTGTTTTTCGCTCTTCTTGTGTACCATTAAAGAGGATGGACTTACATGATGTAGCTCCAAGTATTGTACTGTTACGAAAATGTTGCTTTATCTGCTTTGCAAGAGCTATTGATTCTGCTTTTGCTAAAGAAGAGGTAAAAATACGAATGCAATAGTTTAGATTGCAATCTAATTGGTCTTTTTTTATTTGTTCATACAACTGAGAAAACTGATCTACCATATAAGTTTTTCTATTCATTTGTCCACCTCTTATAGATTGTTGCCACTTAGTTTTGAATTAAACAATACAATTATAGCTCATTGAAGTTAAATGTGAGTAACAAAAATCGAAAAAACTTGGCAATCTGTGTATTCTAGGCTATAATCATTTTGTAAAGCGATATGATTAATGGAGTAGTAATTTAACACTAGTGATTTAGAGAGGAAAACAGAAGCTGGAAGTTTTCTATCATGAAGATAAATGAATTCACCTTTATAGTGGGAGTAATGATCCCCGGTTTCTACCGTTATTAAGAATGAAGGTGTACTCTTTTATAGAGTAAATCAGGATGGTACCGCGCTAGTCGTTCCTGCTATGGAATGGCTTTTTTTATTTTCAAGAAGGAGAATTGTATGGAAAAAATTAGTTTGGTAAAACAAGAAGCACTCAACGAAATTGCAAATTGTAATGATGTTGCAGGTCTACAACAAATCAAAGTGAATTACATGGGGAAAAAGGGTCCTGTACAATCACTAATGACATTAATGAAAGATTTATCACCAGAAGAAAAACCAAAGTTTGGTGCGGAAGTAAATGCATGTAAGCAAGCGATTGGAGCAGCTATTGATGAAAAAATGGTGAAATTAGAAGAAGAAGCAATGATTCAAAAAATGGAATCAGAAAAAATAGATGTGACACTTCAAGGAACGACATTTAAAAAAGGAACACTTCATCCTTTAACACTGGTTTCTCAAGAGATTGAAAACTTATTTATTGGGATGGGGTATACGGTTGCTGAGGGGCCTGAGGTTGAGCTTGATTTATACAACTTTGAGCGTGCTAATATTCCTCAAAACCATCCTGCTCGTGATATGCAAGATACTTTTTATATCAACCCAGAAGTTTTACTTCGAACACATACGACGGCGATTCAAATGCGTGAATTAGAAAAAGCTCAAGGACAATTGCCAATTAAAGTTATTTGTCCAGGTAAAGTGTATCGTAGAGATGATGATGATGCGACTCATTCTCATCAATTTGTTCAAGCTGAAGGTTTGGTAGTGGCAGAAAAAATAACTCTTTCTGATTTAAAAGGAACGTTATTATTTATGGCTAATCGTTTATTTGGAGAAGGACGCGAATTGCGTTTTAGACCAAGTTATTTCCAGTTTACTGAACCAAGTGTTGAAGTAGATGTAAGTTGCCATATTTGTGGTGGTAAAGGTTGTAGCGTATGTAAAGGAACTGGATGGATTGAAGTACTTGGTGCTGGAATGGTGCATCCTAATGTACTTGAAATGGCTGGTTTTGATGCAACAAAATGTTCAGGATTTGCGTTTGGCTTAGGTGTTGAGCGTGTAGCAATGTTGAAATATGGTATTGATGATATTCGTAATTTTTATGTAAATGATGCACGATTCTTAAAATCGTTCACTCGTTTCGACTAGAAGAGGTGTAGAAAATGAGAGTAAGTTATAATTGGTTAAAACAGTATGTTGATGTAAGTCAAGTGACGCCTCAAGAACTGGCAAGTAAATTAACTGTTGCAGGTCTTGAAGTAGAGGCAATTGAAACATTAGCAACAGGAACAAACTTAGTAGTTGGACATGTGTTAACATGTGAGATGCATCCTGATTCAGATCATTTGCATGTAACAACAGTAGATGTTAAAGATGAAGTCTTAAATATTGTATGTGGTGCGCCAAATGTTGAAGCAGGCCAAAAAGTAATTGTATCTAAAATTGGTGCAGTGCTTGCTGGAGGATTTGAAATTAAGCCTGCAAAAGTTCGTGGTGTAGATTCTCAAGGAATGATTTGCAGCTTAAGTGAGTTAGGTGTTGATAAGAAGCAACAAACACAAGAACAGTTAGATGGAATCTATGTATTTGAGGATGAAGTTGAAGTTGGTGCGACAAACGTATTGGAGTTACTTGGGCTTGATGATGTAATCTTAGATATTGGACTTACACCAAATCGTGCAGATTGTAATGCAATGTGGAATGTAGCTAAAGAAGTGGCGGCTTTACTTAGAACTACTGCAACATGGCCTACATGCACTGGAGCATCTGAAATTGGCACAAAATCAAATTTTGTGGTAAATAGTACGAGTGAAAAATGTCCATATTTCTTAGGGAAAGTAGTTAATCACATTAAGGTTGGACCTTCGCCTAAGTGGTTAGTTCATGCTTTACAAGCGTATGGTGTTAAGTCAATCAACAATGTCGTCGATATTTCAAACTATGTCATGATTGAAACTGGACAACCTCTTCATTTTTATGATTTAAACAAATTAGCGAAACAAGAAATTACTGTGGTAGATAATCAAGAGGTAACTTTAACAGCCCTTGATGGAATTGAATACCAAATTCAAACGGGCGATTTACTCATTACGACAAATGGAGTAGCAACGGGAATTGCTGGTGTTATGGGTGGAGACGAATCAAAGATTGATGAATCTACAACTGGAATTTTTATTGAAGCTGCAGCCTTTGATTCTGCATCAATTCGCAATACTGCGCGTCGAGTTAGCTTACATACCGAAGCAGCAGCACGTTTTATGAAGGGGCTAGAACCTCTTTCTCAAAAGAAAGCAGTGGATCGCAGTGTTCAGTTACTTATTGAATTAGCACAAGCGGATGGCTTTGAAGAAAACGTGGAATTTGGAAGTATAAACTATACACCAAAGGTTGTAAGTGAAACGATAACACATTTAAATACTTTACTAGGGACAGACTTCACAATGTCTCAGGTAACTGAGGTATTGTCTGCTCTTGAATTCAATCCACAAGTGGATGGGGATACATTCCACTGTACTGTGCCAAGTTATCGTACTGATATTTCAATTCGTGAAGATATCGATGAAGAAGTTATTCGTATGCTTGGATTTGATGATTTACCTACAACGCTTCCATTGATGGAAGCAACGGTAGGTAGTTTAACTCCGCGTCAAAATACACGTCGTAAAGTGCGTGAATTATTAAGTGGACTTGGGTTGAGTGAAGTGTTGACATATACGCTTGTGTCTGATGACAATATAGCTAATGCGGTAATGCCGATGGGGCAACCAGTGTCGCTTGCTTCACCAATGAGTGAAGAACGAAAACACGTACGTACATCGCTTTCGGGTAGCTTACTTGAGTGTTTGGCTCATAATCAAAATCACAAAAACACAAATTTTAATGCCTTTGAAATTTCAATGGTATATGCACAAGGATTACAACAAGAACGATTTGCCTACGTTCTATCTCAATCCCTGCAATCAAATCGACTTCAGGGATTAGATGTCAAAACAGATTTCTATACGGCAAAAGGTGCATTAATGATAGTGCTTGAAAATTTAGGTTTTGCGAGTGAGCGCATTTCATTTGAAGTGAATACAGTGGACACAAATACATTCCATCCTTATCGCAGTGCAGTAGTTAAACTTGGAAATCAAGTGTTAGGAATCATTGGAGATGTACATCCAACAGTAGTGAAAAAATGGGGAGTTACACCTGCAGTTATTGCGGAAATAAATTTAGATCTTCTTGTAGATAGTAAACCTTCGAAAGTGAAGTTTACTTCAATCAATCGCTTCCCAGCAGTTCGTCGCGATATTGCCCTTGTGGTAGATGAGAACTTAGAAGCAGCGAAGCTATTAAAAGTAATTAAGACAAATGGAAAACGATTAGTAACAGATATTGAAGTGTTTGATGTGTATCAAGGAGAGCATGTTCAAGCGGGTACAAAATCTGTAGCCATTACAATTACATATCAATCTGCGGACCATACACTGACTGAACAAGAAATTAATGAAGTTCATCAACAAGTTTTAAATAAACTTGAAAAAGAAACAAATGCAATTTTACGAGCATAAAAAACAGACGGCTAAAAAAGCCGTCTGTTTTCGTAAAAAAAAAGAAGGTTTTCACCTTCAATTATAATATTTATTTTTTCTTCGCAATCATTTGGTAAGGTAAAGCAAAGAAAATAATTCCACCAACTAAATTGGCAATTGTGGCAACACCTAAGTTTGTCAATACACCAGCAATTGTGATTGTATAATCATTTGGTGTAAGTAGTGCTCCTATGAATAAACTCATATTTGCAATGCTATGTTCAAAACCAGAAACGAAGAATGCGAAGATTCCCCAAAATACAATAATCAGTTTTCCTGATTCTGTTTTCATACGATAAACTGTCCAACAAGTAGCACATACGATAATATTACATAGAATACCACGAATGAAAATTTCAATCACAGGTAAAGTTGTCTTCACTTCTGCAATTTTTGCCATGTAGTAACCTGTTGCACCATCTTGTAGACCAGAGTAATAAAATAATAAGGCTAAAACGATTGATCCTGCTAAGTTCCCTAGCCAGCATAATGTCCATACTTTTATTGCATCTGATGGTTTTACTACTTTGTTCCAAGCACCCACTGCCATAACCATAGCATTACTTGTGAATAGCTCAGATCCAGCAAATATAATTAAACTTAATGCAACACTAAATCCAATCCCCATGATAATCTTTGTCCCAGCGAATGCTGAATCAAGAAATAATCCACCAACTGTATAAACAAATGCAACAGCAAGTGAGATGTAGATACCAGCCATTGCAGCTGATAGGAAGTAACCAAGTGCATGTTCTTTTACAACTTTAGCCTTTTTAATGGCCATTTGATTTAATGCTTCAATTTCTTCAAAAAACATAATATCTCCTTTAATATAATAACCTTTAAAATATTATACTAAGTCAAGAAAAATTGCAAATAAAATTAGAAGTTTCGTTCAACTTGAGGTCTAACAACAAACTCTTGAATATGAGCTGCTTTGGGGGTGTTGATTAGTTGGTGTAGTAGTGTTGCTACATCCTCTACTGTTAAGTAGTCTGGACGTGATTGCGAGCGAAAGTGAGTATCTACACCACCTGGATAAAAACTAGTAACACGAATATTGTCTTGCAAGGCTTCCTTAGTAAGTGTTTTACTCACCGCTTCCATGGCCATTTTACTTGCGGTATAGGCACCGATGTTTTCGTTGATAAAGCGACAACATGTGCTTAATACATTGATAATATGACCTTCATTGTGCTGTTTCATCAGTGGATAAATCCCTTGAATTAATTGAAGTGGTGCACTACAATTTAACTCCATCATATAGTTGAAGTCGTTTAAATCAATTGTAGCGATTGTACCTCGGGCAGTATTTGCACCAGCATTATTAAGAAACACATCAATCTTTTGATGATTTTGTCTTATCTCATTTAAAAAATGAGTGCGTGCTTCTAAGTCGCACATATCAAAAGCATAGCCAAATGCAGGGCATTTGAGCTGTTGTAGTACATTTTCAAGTTTTTCTTGAGAGCGTCCACAAAGAATGAGTTGTACATCATCACTTTGTAGTTGTAGGGCGAGTTGTTTACCAATACCATCACTTGCCCCAGTAATTAAAATTGTTTTCATTTACTTTTTCTCCTTTTATTCAGTTTTGTAAAACAAAGTAAAATAAGTGTAAATATACTAAATAAGATACTAAAAAGTTGAAGTGGTGTTGCCTGATAAGTAAGTGTAATCTGAGTCGATTCTGGTAGCACAGGTATCTTTGTTGATACAAGCCCAGTATCTTCGTCGAGTTGGGTAGGATATGTTTCATCATTAATCTTGAGTACATAGCCTTTAAAGTAAGTTTTAGGTAATAGTAGAGTTTGCGAAATGTTACTAGCATCTAGTGTAAATGTTGAGCTAAGATAGTTGATTTCAATATCACAAGTAACAAGTTCAAATGACAAAGTGTAGATGCACGGATCCAGTTGACGGTAGTCTACAGACGGATATGGAAGATAATCACCACCGGCAAGTTCTACACGTTTGTATGTGGCAGAATAATATGGGTCAACAATATCTCCCTCAATAATTTGACTATAGGTTGTGTTGGAGTCAAGGAGAATTGGACGAGACTCAACACTTTGAAGCTGAATGGAATGATGTAGTATAAGAAGTGTCACTACAAGATAAGGAACTACTTTATGCTTTCCATTGGCAAGAGTTTGTGCTGCAGGAATACACAATAACACGACCACAAGTCCCATAAAACGCCATGGAAATTGAATTACACCTAGAAAACTAAAAATTTCCCAGGGAATGAATTTTGTCGTGAAAAGTAGAAAGAAATAACCCAGTAAAATCAGCGTACGCGTAAATTTATTGCTCTGTTTGATCTGAAATAAAGGCAAAATAAGTAGGATAAGTCCAGGGTTAACTACCATGGCATAGGTAGGTTGATGGGAATAGCCACTATAACCATAAATTAAACCACTACGAAACAATTCAAAGAAAGTCAGAGCATGTTGAGATAAACTATTGCTATTTGTTAGGTGGACAACCATGGTATGATTTAATAATTGCTCCAACATGGGAAAGGTATAAAATGATGTGATTGCAATGGTAATAAGCGCTGCTTTAACTATGGGGAGAACCATTGTATAACACTTCGTACTGATAATAAAAATAAGTAAGAAGATGCAGGCAAGCACAAATGTGATATTATGAGTAAAAATGAGTCCACTCATTGAAATGATGAGCCAATTCGTTGCCTTATTATGTTCTCTTAAAAAAAGATAATAAGCAGCAAGCAAAACAAGTGGTAAGAAGGCAAAAGCCATAATTTCTCCTAGTGCACCTCGTACATACACATCGCTCACTCGATAGTTCACAAAAATATAAAAGACAGTACTAAGATAACTGGTATCTAGGCGTTTAGTAATTATTTTTGTTGTATAGAACATTGTAATTGCAGATAGAAAAGTAAAGGTAAACAAGGCAGCATGATAGCTTTGTATTAGACTTACTCCCCAAATGTAAAGAAGTGAGGGGATAAGTAATAGAAAATCACAATAAAATAATGGGCTACCATACCCAAAAGAATTGTTTTTAAGAGGATAAATGCGAGGGATAAAGTCTCCATGCTTAATGGCTTGTGCATATCCTTCAATACGGCTTATGTGAAAAAAAGTATCATGTTCAATGTTGAGTGTTTGAGATAGAAGATAAGGATACAAATGTACAAGGCTTAATGCAATGCAAAATAGCACTGAAACAATCATTGTCTTTTTCATTTTAGGCACCAAAATACCAACTAGGCAACCAACGTAAGATATGATTGATATAGTAAGAGGTTGTTTCAAATCCACTGATGACAGGCAAGAATAATATAAATACAACAATACATGTGATTAGATAGCCATACGTGATTTTTTTAGTGATTTTACCTGTTTGTTCAAGTCTTGCAAACATACCAGTAATAGCAAGAATTAAAAAAGGAATGGCAGGATAGTAATGGTAAATAAACACGCATCGCTCAATGAGTATCCATGGTACAATAGCACATAAAAAACAGCAAAGTACAATACTATTGGTTTGACTTGGGTGCTTAAAGAAAGAAAAAATTGAATGAATTAGGGCGATGACTCCACCCCATGCAATAATTGGATTTACAAAGGCTGTAATTGTAGATAAACTAGCCTCTTGATAAGAGATATAGTACCAAATTGGTTGAATATTAAAGATCCACTCAATCCAAGTGGATTGGAAGGGGTGGGTTGAATCAAGATGGGCATGATAGTCATACATTTGAATGGAATGTTCAATCACTTGTATTAGGCTAAAACTTTCGTTGCGATTGATTATTGTATGGGCAAATGAAAACACATAAACTATAGCAGGGACGGCAACAAAGAAAATCACACACCAAGCTAAAGTTTGAATCAAATGACGTATAAAGTGTTTATGATATTGTGTACGGTACTGATGATAAAGGTTTGTGAATAAGATAATGGCAAGTGCAACTGCACCATAAGCAGCAGTCCATTTTGTGGCCATACCAAGTCCAAAGAAAATTCCACTAAGGGCAAGATATAATAACCCTTTTTTAAAGTGTTCAACTTGGTTGTTGCGAATGTACTTGAACATGAAATAGCTCATTGCGATTATAAAGAAGAGGCTAAATGGTTCAAGTGTACCAATACGTGAGGTAGTATATCGCATAAAATCGACACTAAAGAGAAGTGTAGCGATAGTTGCATAGCGTTTTGATTGAAAAAGTGTTTTGGCAGTGAAATAGAATAATGGAAGCATGAGTAGACTGAAAATAACACCACCAACTCGCCAGCCAAATGCATTAAATCCAAAAAACTTCGTAAACATCGCAATAAGACTTGTCCCTAGTAGAGGATGAACTGAGGCATACATCGGTTGTTGATTAGCGATTTCATAAGCATTACGCACATGATATACTTCATCAAAGTAACTGCTTGTCGTGTAATGATAGTATTCTGGAATGATGTCTTGTTCATCAATAAGATGTTGTGCATCATAAGTGTTAGCATTGTTGCTAACACTTATGAGTTGAATAGATAGAGCGTTTCCATCAGCATCTATAAAAGCTATCTCGTGGAGTACATTGTTGATGTTTGTACTTGTGATTTGGATGTATCGATAATTACTTAAAGGAGTATCATTGAATTGCCATTGGGCATAGCTTGTTGTATCTAAGGTTAAAAATGAACTCCAACTTTGTGCATCTTGACTACCTGAAATAATAAACTCTGAGCCATACTGTAGCGCATTGGGGTTTGCAAGGTTATCTCCTTCTGCAGAAAGCCACACTACTTTATCAAATCTTGTTGTTTCATTTAATTTGAAAACGATGCTTTCTTGATCACTAATGGGCTGCCAATAAGTTTGAGGGAAATCAAAAGAACCTAATTGCCAAAAACCAATAATAGAACTTGGTATTAGAATCAAAGTAATTGCAAACCAGTCATATGAAATGATGTTCTTCTTTTTGAGTAAAAACAAAAGAGGAAGTAGAGCTATACTAAATATAAAAATGCACAGTAGAATTGGAAGCAACTGAGCATTATGAAATAGTTGTAAGCTGATGTTCTCTAGCATATTATCACCTGATATCATTATAACAAAGATTGATTGATTGAAAAGAAAAAACACAAATCAAAAAAAATATGCTAAAATTATTCGGTGAGGTATATCGTATGCTTAATTTTGTAAAAGAAAAGTTCTTAAATCGTAAATTTTTGACATTTGCCATTATTGGGGGATTTAATACCTTTTTCTCTCAGGCACTTTATATATTTTTTGTTACACTCATTGCACTTTCTCCGGGAACGTCGAGTATTTTGGGGGATGTAATTTCAATGGTGTTCTCTTATTTCTTAAATATGCATTTCACTTATCGCCAAAAACCAACACTTAAAACGGCAATGGCATTTCCACTGAGTTATGTGCCTGGGTTCATCATTAACTATGTGTGTACTGTCGCTGCAGTAGCAATTGGTGTACCAGAGGTATTTGCGAAATTAGTGTCACTACCAATTACAGTACCAGTAAATTTCTTATGTATGAATGTCATCGTAAAGAAATCTAAATAATATAGAAAACTCACATTGATTTGTAGAATTCATGTGAGTTTTTTATATTTTTGTAAATGTATATTCAGTAAAAGTGGTTTATGATATACTATAAGTAATAAAACTCAGCAAGAATACATCATTCATAAGAAGGAGGGTACTATATGTATAAGTTGGCTGATCATCTAAAAAAGTTTGAACAATATTTAATTGGAAAACCTAAAAGAGGGCGAATTATGTTGCTTGGAATGGGAATTGGAAACTATGGAGCAGGTTCAGAGTACAATCGTGTAAAACAGGACTATGAAGCATTGACTGTTGAGTTGATGCGCGTCATCTGTGATTATAAAAAAGTGAATCCAGAATTTGTAGCAAGTGATAATTTGAATCATTTCATTGAAGGAAATGTACTTTATGACTACAAATGTAATCGACTAAGAGAAGTTCAAGATGCGATTGATGAGTTATCAAGAGAATCAAAAGCTATGCTAGAAACACTTCAATAGAAATTGGAAGAGGATTAACCTTGCCAAGAGGTTGATTCTTTTTTTATGGCATAAGATTCTTACTATGTTAAAAAATTTCTCGAAATATGATATAATGAAGCGAGAATGATAAAAATTTAGAAAAGAGAAAATAATGGAAAAAACACAAAATGAGTTTCAAAGAAAACAGGCAATTGAGTGCTTTAATAAAACATGGGATTATTTAGATATGCCCACACGTAGTGAACAAGATGACTTGGAAATGATACACTGTGCCCATGCATCTCGTTTTTTATGGGGCCAGGTAGGAGAAAATGTTCATTTTGCACGAGGCGAATGGCTAATTTCAAAAGTATATGTACAAATCAATGATGGAGAAAGTGCAATCAGACATGCAAAAGCATGCTTACAAATCAGTATAGAAAGTAAGTTGGAAGCATTTGATCTTGCCTTTGCACACGAAGCAATGGCACAAGCGTATAAACTACTTAAAGATGTTGAAGGTATGAGAGTACACCGTGATAATGCATATGAAGCTTTAAATACACTTGCACAAGAAGATGAAAATTATGCATATACAAAAGGTGAACTAGACAAAATTTAAGTGATTGATATCATTTAATCTAAAAAAAGAACTTGATAAGAATAAATAAATCAAGTTGTCAATGCATTTTAAACAATCGTTGCAATATATGATTGTTTTTGTTATAATGTATTGGCGTTAGAGATAGGAGGTCTTTATTATGAATGCAGTATTAGATATTTTATTAATGGTTGTTGCGGCAGCTATCATTCTTCTTTCTCTATTACAAGGTGGTAAATCGGATGGGATCAGCGGTGCTTTTACTGGTAGCGGCGGATTAAATCTGTTTGCAAATGTAAAAGAGAGAGGTCCTGAAAAAGTAATTGCAAATGTTACATTAGTACTTGGAATTGTGTTCTTTTTACTAGTAATATTAATTCAGGTATTAGCATAGAAGAAGGCCGCGAGGTCTTTTTTGTTTTATAGAAACGAGGTGATGAACATGGTCACAAAAGATGAAATACAAGAACTAATATTAGCTAAACCCCACAAATATACAGTACGTGATTTAGCAGATATTTTTGATATGAAATCAACAGAGTGTTTTGTTGAACTGAACAAAATGATTAATACATTAGAAAGTCAATTTATCCTAGTTCGCGACCGCAATGATTGTTATTGCAGCGCAAAAGAAGCAGGGTGTTTTCAGGGGAAAATTAAAGTCAATCGTAGAGGGTTTGGCTTTTTAGATTTGGATGATGAGCACAGTATATTTGTACCTAAAGATAAATTGAACACAGCAATGGATCAGGATTTAGTTATTGTACAAACGCAAGATAATATAAAAAATAATCCAGAAGGTGAGGTTGTCCGTATTTTAGAGCGTGGGACAACACAAATCATCGCAACTTATCGTCGCCAAAAATCGCTTGTATTAGTAAGTGATGATGAGCGTATTACACAAGAATTGAAAGTTTTAAACCAAAAAGCGACTCGCGCAGTAGAGGGCTTAAAAGTTCAATGCACAATTAAAAAAGTAAGTGATCCAATGCATGTTGAAATTACTCAAGTATTAGGGCATGAAAATGATCCGGGTGTAGATATTTTGGCAGTCTTGCATAGCCATGGCATTGTGAGTGATTTTAATAAAGAGGTATTACGAGAATTAGAAGGAATTCATGATCATGTTTTACCTGAAGAACTCGCAGGGCGTATTGATTTGCGAGAAGAGACAATCGTTACAATCGATGGAGATGATTCCAAAGACTTGGATGATGCCATCAGTATTTCAAGAACGGAACAAGGGTTTAAGCTAGGTGTGCACATTGCCGATGTTTCCCACTATGTAAAAGAGGGAAGTGCCTTAGACATTGAAGCATGTAGACGTGGTACATCAACTTATGTGTGCGATCGCGTTGTACCAATGCTTCCACATTATTTATCTAATGGTATTTGTTCACTCAACGAAGGAGTAGAACGTTGTACATTGAGCTGCGAAATGGAATTTGATGAATACGGTGATGTGATTGATTATCGTATTTTTCCATCAGTGATTCGCAGTAATGCACGAATGACATATCGTAATGTGAATAAAATATTGGCTAATGATGTGGAAATGTGTCATAAATATGCTTCACTTGTTGAAATGTTTCAAATGATGCAAGAGTGTGCCATAATTATTAGAAGAAAAAGAATCGCTTATGGAGCAATTGATTTTGATCGTGATGAAGCGAAAATTATTGTGGATAAAAAAGGGCGAGTGACGGATATAAAGTTGAGAGAACGTGGATTATCAGAGCGTATCATTGAAGACTTTATGGTTAGTGCAAATGAATGTGTTGCACGACATGCGAAGTGGCTGCAAGTACCTTTACTTTATCGTGTACATGAGTCACCATCACTTAAGAAAATGCAAAACTTTTCTAAAATCACAACTATTCTAGGATACCGCTTTAAAGGCTCATTACAAGATCTTCACCCACAACAACTACAACACTGCTTACTTACTTTTAAATCAGATGAAAGCTACCCAGTCGTATCATCGATGATGTTAAGAAGTATGCAAAAAGCACGATATGATCGTACGTGTACTGGACATTTTGGATTAGGATTACAAGAGTATGCTCATTTTACATCACCGATTCGACGCTACCCAGACTTAATTGTGCACCGCATGTTGCGAAAATATTGTATAGAAGCATGTGCTGATCCGCAACAACTAAAAAATGATGAACTCAAGATGGAAGAATTGCAAGAGACAACATCAGATTGTGAGCGTCGTGCTACTGAGGCGGAACGTGAAGTAGATGATATGAAAAAAGCTGAGTACATGAAAAAACATGTCGGTGAAACGTTTGAAGCAGTAATAAGTTCAATTACAAAGTTTGGATTTTATGTAGAATTAGATAACACTGTCGAAGGACTAGTACATATACAAGATTTACGTGATGATTATTATCACTATCATGAACAATCACTTTCATTAATGGGTGAGCGTAGTGGAAAAATCTTCAAACTAGGGCAAAGAGTTCAAGTGAAGTTGATTGCGGCAAATAAAGAAAAGCGAGAAATTAGTTTCGTTTTAGCACGCACTAAGCAAAAACGTCAAAAACCAGAAAACAGAAGATATGAGCGCAATATAACAAGTCAATCAACATCATCAAAAGAGCGAAAAGCAAAAAGAGATGCAAATAGACAACCATTGTCGCCAAAGGAGCGAAAGGCTCAAAAAGATGCAAATAGACAACATCGAATGAAGAAGAGCAAAGACAAAAGGAGATAAATCATGGCAAATGAAAAAGTAATTGCCCAAAATCGAAAAGCCTCACATGATTATTTTTTAGAAGACCGCTTTGAAGCAGGAATTGCATTAACTGGAACTGAGATAAAATCGATTCGAAAAGGAAAAGTTAATTTAAAAGATTCTTACGTGAGCTTTGTGGATAATGAGGCATTCATTAAAGAAATGCATATTTCAGCATATGATTTTGGGAATCGATTTAATCATGATGAAACGCGAATTCGTAAATTATTGTTGCATAAGAGTGAAATAAAAAAACTGTTTCAAAAAGTAAAAATAAAAGGTTACTCAGTAGTTCCTACTCGCTTATATCTAAAAAATGGGCGAGCTAAACTTGAGATTGCCCTTGCCAAAGGGAAAGCCCTTTATGATAAGCGAGAAACAGATAAACAAAGAGATGCAAAAAGAGAAATTGAGAAAGCAATGAAGAATAGTTATTAATTGCTTTCTTTTTTTTTTTTTGGTATTATTAAAACGTTTAACGGGAAAAAGAGGGAAAAACATGAAAAAATTATTAGCGTTATTACTTACATTAGTTTTAGTTTTTGGAATGACTGCTTGCTCAAGTGAAGAGGAAACAGCTGAGCCAACTCCAACTGAAGAAACAACTGAAGAAACAACTGAAGAAACAACTGAAGAAACAACTGAAGAAGCATCAGGAGAAGTAGATAGTGATACACAAGAAAATATGACTGCAATTACAGATTATATCATCCAAGATTTAGATTCTACTTATAAAAATATTCACCATGAAAACTTAATTGATATCTATGGAAATATTGATAGCATTGAAGATTTAGAAGAATTTCATGTGCAAAATGTAACTGCAGAAATCGAAATTTTCTTATCAAGTTTTGAAGTAACACCAGATGATTTATCTGATGAAACTTATCAAGGTTATTACGATACAATTTCTGAAATTTATCAACATTCAAAATATGAAATTGAAAGTGTTGAAGGAGCTGGAACTGTATTTGTAGTGACAGTAAGTATTGAGCCAATTGATGTGTACTTAAATGCACTAGAAAATCTTGAAAATGCGGATTACTTAAACGCATATGCAGAAGGTGATTATGAGACATTTGCAGCAGGATTATTAGAAGATCTTAAGGCAAGTGTTGAGACTCTAGGATATTTAGATCCTCAAACAGTTGTAACTTCTGCAACAATGACTAGTGGAAGAATCGATTTAGGTGAAACTTTCTGGTCGGATATTGATACACACATCATTTCTTACGGGGAATAAGAAAATTAATAAGTGCGCTCTTAATTGAGTGCTCTTTTTTTATTGAAAAGTGTGCAAATACAACTTAAAATGTGGTAACATATTAAGGAAAACATTAGGGGGAAATGAAGATGACACAAGTAATCAAAAAGTTCTTATTAATCCTTGTAGTTACAGGAATGGCATTTGGGTTAAGTGCTTGCGGTAATAATGAAGAAGAAGTAATTCAAAACTATGTTCAACAAGAATTGGACTCTGCTTATAAAAACATCCATCATGAAGATTTAGTTGCGCTTTATGAAGGGACAATCAGTGAAGAAGATTTAAGTGATTATTATGTAGCAAATGTGACAAAAGAAGTTGAGATGTTTCTAGGGAATTATAGTATTTATTTAGAAGAGTTATCTGAAGAAACATTTACAGGTTATTACGAAACATTTGTGCAAATTTATAATGCATTAAAATATGAGGTTGTCGCGATTGAAGGAGTAGATGGTGGATATCTAGTTACAATAAATATTCATCCTGTAGATATTCTTGAGATTACATTACGTGACAATGATTATGCTAACTATATTGGAGAATATGAAACGGGCAATTATGATGCATTTGCGGCAGGATTACTTGCAGATATTCAAAGTAATTTAGCAAATATGGGATATAGTGATGTGCAAGAGGTGCAAACAGTAGTACTAGTAAGTGATGATGGAGTTATCAGTTTAGATTCAACATTTTGGGTAGATGTGGATACTCACATGATTTCATACGAAATTGAATAATATTAAGTAAACCATGCCTCATGTAAGGTGTGGTTTTTTAAAGAAAATGAAGGAGTAATAATATGAATATAGATTGGACATTAGCGTGGGGTGTTGTGTTTGCTGGACTAACTATCGTGTTTAGTGTTTTAGTGATTTTATGGGGGATTATCGCTTGCTTTGGTAAAATTGCTAGAAAAGAAAAGAAAAGTCAACAGGTGCTATCTACATTAAGTGAAGAAGAATTGGTAGCCATTAGTGCTGCCATAAGGATGACAATGAGCGAAAAATTTCGCATCATTAGTATTGAAGAAACACAATCAAAACGTTGTGTTTGGAAAGGGAACTAAATGATTGATATATTTTTTGATTCATTATATGAAATGTGGCTAAATTCTGGCTTTGCCAGCATGAATGCTGAAAATGCTTTGATGATTATGATTTCATTGAGTTTGATGTATTTGGCGATTGTAAAAAAATATGAGCCACTACTTTTACTCCCTATATCGTTTGGGATGATGTTGGCAAATCTACCTGGTGCAAACCTTTCTTCTTATGATGAAGGAAGTTTACTTTACTATATGTATCAAGGGGTAAAATTAAGTATTTACCCACCATTGATTTTCTTAGGGATTGGTTGTATGAGTGATTTTGGTCCGCTCATTGCTTTCCCTAAAAGCTTCTTGCTGGGGGCAGCTGCACAAATGGGAATTTTTATTACATTTTTAGGTGCATTGTTACTTGGGTTTACGCCTCAAGGAGCAGGGTCAATCGCGATGATTGGGGGCGCAGATGGTCCTACGGCAATTTTCTTGACTTCTGTTTTATCACTAGAAATGTTAGGGCCAATTGCTGTAGCAGCATATTCATATATGGCACTTGTTCCAATTATTCAACCACCAATTATGCGCTTACTTACTA
The DNA here is from genome assembly GCA_964369385.1 of uncultured Holdemania sp. Lineage (GTDB taxonomy): Bacteria > Bacillota_I > Bacilli_A > Erysipelotrichales > Erysipelotrichaceae > CALVGQ01. The sequence continues at coordinate 4,106 of CAYJEY010000024.1, read as the reverse complement.
CTAAACAAGAGAGATCTATTAAAATGGCACAGTTACGTACGGTGAGTCGTCGTGAGCGAATTCTATTTCCTATCGTAGTTACACTGGTAGTGTCGCTTATTGTCCCCTCATCTTCTGTTTTGATTGGGATGTTGATGCTAGGAAATTTGTTTAAAGAATCAGGTGTAGTAGATCGTTTGGTGCGAACTGCACAAAATGAACTCATGAACATTGTCACAATTTTACTGGGTTTAGCGATTGGTGGTACGACTGTGGCAAGTACCTTTCTAACTACACAAACATTAGGAATAATTTTACTTGGCCTGTGTGCTTTTGCAATAGGAACTGCCTCAGGTGTACTTTTTGCAAAATTGATGTGTTTTACCACAAAAGGTAGGATAAATCCACTCATTGGTTCTGCTGGAGTATCAGCAGTGCCAATGGCTGCACGTGTTTCACAAAAAGTGGGGCAGGAGAGTGATCCGCAAAATTTCTTGCTGATGCACGCAATGGGGCCCAATGTTGCTGGAGTAATCGGTTCTGCGATAGCAGCTGGCGTATTGATATCAATTTTAGGATAGGGAGAAAAATATGAAAAAGTTTAATGTAATTGTGAATGGTAAATCATACGATGTAAGTGTCGAGGAGATCAACACAACAGTTGAAGTGAAAACTGTACACAGTGAGCCAAGTAGTCAAGAGGGGATTAAAAGCCCAATGCCTGGAGTAGTGCGCAAAGTTTGCGCTAAAATTGGTGATTCAGTGAAAAAAGGGCAAACGCTTCTTATACTAGAATCAATGAAAATGGAGAACGAAATTGTAGCGGCAAGAAATGGTTCTGTGCAAAAAATGATGGTTAGTGAAGGCAGTGAAGTTGATACAGATGATGTACTTTGCGTGGTAGGATAAGATGTCAAAAGTTGGAATTAGTGAGACAATTTTACGGGATGCACATCAATCTTTAATAGCCACACGGATGCCAATCAATGATATGCAAGATTTACTGCATGATTTAGACCAAGTAGGCTTTGCGAGTTGTGAGGTATGGGGTGGTGCAACTTTTGATAGTTGTCTGAGATTTTTAAATGAAGATCCATGGGAACGTTTAAGAATAATTCGAAAGGCGATGCCAAATACGAAATTATCGATGTTGTTTCGTGGGCAAAATATGCTTGGATATCGTCACTATGCAGATGATGTTGTCGAGAAATTTGTACAAACAAGCGTTAAAAATGGTATTGATATAATTCGTGTATTCGATGCTTTAAATGATATTCGTAATTTAGAAACATCGATCCGTGCTGCAAAAAAATGTAATGTACATCTTCAAGGTGCCATGTCTTATACGACAGGGGAATGTTTTGATATAAAATATTATGTTGATTATGCTTTGGCACTTGAATTGCAAGGTGTTGATAGTATTTGTGTTAAAGATATGGCTGGTCTTTTACAGCCCTTTGATGCATATGAATTAATCAAAGCACTCAAAGCAAATGTCAAAGTACCAATTCAACTACATTCGCATTATACATCTGGACTAGCGAGTATGACTATGCTTAAAGCGATTGAAGCGGGTGTAGATATTATTGATACTGCCATGTCTCCTCTTGCCTTAGGGACTTCTCATCCAGCGACTGAGACGATGGTTGCAGCACTTCAATCAACTCCATATGATACGGGTATTGATTTAGTGAAGTTAAATAAGATTCGAACTAAAGTTCAAGTGCTTCGTGAAAAATATTTGAGTGAAGGATTACTTAATCCTAAAGTGCTTGGGGTTGACGTCAATACACTTGTTTATCAAGTACCAGGAGGTATGCTTTCCAACTTGGTATCACAGCTCACAAAAGCCAAAAAGCTTCACTTGCTAGAAGAGGTACTTCAAGAAGTACCACGAGTACGTAAAGATTGTGGGTTGCCACCTCTTGTTACACCTTCAAGTCAAATTGTTGGAACACAAGCTGTGCTCAACATCATTAATCAAGAACGCTATAAAATGGTCACACAAGAGTTTAAAGGAATCCTTCGTGGTGAATATGGTCAAACGCCTTATCCGATTGATGATCAATTTAGAAAATCAATTCTAAGCGAAACTGATCAAATCATTACTTGTCGACCAGCGGATTTACTTGTTTCGGAATTTGAAACATTAAGACAAGAATGTGCTGAGTATGTTACTAGCGATGAAGATATTCTAAGCTATGCTCAATTTAAAGAGGTTGCACTACAGTTTTTTAAAAAGCGTGACCAAATGCAAGATCAAGTTGAGCAAATTATTGTATCTGGAAAGTTTGTTTAAAAAATCTTAAGAAAATATTAACACAATCTTCACTCAGTATTTCATTTTAATTGGTATTGTAAAAGGTGTAATGGATATCCTAACAGTATTGAGGTGATGAAGTTGAAAAAGTATTGTCGTTATATTATTTTACTTGGTGTATATATGCTAGGTAGTTATTGTTTATTGCAAGGAATGCATCGCTTTTTTGCAATTGAATATGTATCTCTTACAGCAGTAAGTCAGCAAGTTGCATTGATGAGTTGGCTATTAACTCTATTGCTGATTCATCTAAAAAATCGTAATGCAAAGAAAACAACAAATCGCTAGTCTCAATAGAAAAGCTATGCTAAAATAGGTAGGTAGTTTTTCAAAGGAGAAGATTATGTTAAAAATTATTTTAGGCGGTATAGTAGTCGGAATGGCAAACATTATTCCAGGTGTAAGTGGTGGAACAATGATGGCTATCTTTGGTATATTTAATCCAGTAATGGCAGCGATTAGTTCACTTACATCTTTAAAAAGTAAAGATAAATTAAAACACATTAAATATGTAGGAACACTACTTATTGGTGTTGCGATTGGTTTGTTGGTATTCTCACGTGTAGTGGAATACACATTGAGTGTTGTGCCAACACAAACGCTTTTTTGTTTCTTAGGAATGATTCTGTTTTCAATTCCAATTTTAAAACGTAAAGAGATGCAAAATGAGAAGTTTCGTCTTGTACCTTTTGTAGTGGGTGTTGCCCTAATTTTATTGATGGTATACTTTGCCCCAACAGAGGAGAATACAGTAATTACTAATTTTCCTGCACTTGATGCAGTATATTTAGTACGTATGGTATTGATTGGTATGGTTGCAGGGGCTGCAATGTTTGTACCAGGAGTAAGTGGAAGTATGTTACTACTAATTTTAGGAGAATACTATTTATTTAATTCACTTATTGCCAATGCAACAAGTTTTCAAATGGTTGTATTAGTACCACTTGCTATGTTGGCTTTCGGTATTTTAATTGGAATTATCTTGAGTTCAAAAGTTACTGGTTGGGCTTTAAAGAAAGACCATGAGGCAACAATGAACTTCATTATGGGATTAGTTGTAGCGAGCTGCGTTATGATTATACCTTTTGATGCAGTTTATGATTTAGGAACTATTGCCACAAGTGCAATTGCATTGGCATTTGGTGGTGCAGTAGTTGTTTCTATTGAGAAATTTGTAAAGTAATATGAAGAAGAAAATTGCAATTGGGTTAAGTATTTTTATTGGTGTTTACATTCTACTTCAAGTATTGCCTTACCCTGGATATACTGGGGAATCAAAGTTTAAGATTGAGGACGGACAAGCGCCATTAGTAATTGCCCACGGGGGAGCAAAGTTACTCTATCCAGAGAACACTCAAATGGCTTTTGATGAAAGTTATGCAATGGGTGTCGATGTATTAGAAACAGATTTATGTCTAACGAGTGATGGAATACTTGTAACCCATCATAACATGACAGTTGATGCAACATCGAATCATACAGGCTATGTTCATGATTATAGTTTTTCCCAGTTAAAAGAAATGAATTTTGGTTATCATTTTGAAGATTTACAAGGGGATTTTCCTTATCGTGATGAAACAGATCCGAATATATTATCTACGCTTGTGCCGATGAGTATTGAAGAATTGTTTCAAACTTATGGAACAAATGTACTTTATATCATGGAAATTAAAGATGCAGGTGAAAATGGAATTGTTGCAGCTAACCATCTTAACGAGATGATTGAAAAATATGGTTTAGAAGAATATGTTAGTGTTGCCTCATTTCATACAGAACCAATGGAACATTTTGTAGAAATCAAAGATGA
>CAYJEY010000023.1:26437-27188 GCA_964369385.1 uncultured Holdemania sp. | reverse complement strand
ATTTATTCTCAGCCCTAAGAGCTCTTGAATTAGCCAACTCTTATTGGGGTCATATTGATGGTATTAGAGATAACTGGGGACAAACTATGAAAGATGTCTTTACATTGTATATTGATAAAGGTTATTTAGATTATGTAATGGTAAGTAATATGTTTAGACAAAGAGATAATACCCCTGTTAAACCGAGAAAAAATAAAGGAGAAAACTAATGAAATTTGAACTAGAAAAAATTAAGTATGCAAAAGTACTATTAGAAAAAGGTGTTGGCTTAAAAAAAGGACAAAACTTACATATAACATGTCCCATAGAAAATGCAGACTTTATTGAACTTGTAACAAAAGAGGCATATAAACAAGGAGCAAAGATTGTTCATGTTGAATATATAAACCCTAACAATAGTTTGATTAGACTAGAAAATTCAGATAAAGAATATCTAGATTATTATCCAGAATATCATGGTGAAATGTTACATAAATTTGCAACAAATAACACAGCTTTTTTAAGACTTGGTGGTGGAATTGGTGTTGATTATTCTAATGTTGATTTAAAAGATGTAAATGCCATGAATAAAGCAATTAGTATTACCATGGAAAAATTTGCAGGTGTTGCACAATCTGAAAATGTTGCATGTTGTGGAAGTGTATTACCAACTAAGGCATGGGCTAAACATGTATTCCCTAATTTAAGTGAAGAAGAAGCGTTAGATGCTTTATGGGATAAATTATTAATCATTGGTTATTGTAAGTATGAT
>CAYJEY010000023.1:0-26427 GCA_964369385.1 uncultured Holdemania sp. | reverse complement strand
ATTAAATAATGTTATTAAAGCACGTGATTATTTAAATCATCAACAATTTGAAACATTAATCTATAAAGATGATTATAGTGATGTACAAGTTAACTTAGCTCATGATCATGTATGGATTGGTGGTTGTCAAGAAACTGAAGAAAACCAAAAGTATATGCCAAACTTCCCAACTGAAGAAGTATTTTGTGCTAACTTAAAAGATGGTATCAATGGTTTTGTGAAAAGCTCAAAACCATTAGTATTCCAGGGAAATATTATTGATGATTTTTCATTCAAATTTATTGATGGAAAAATCGTAGAATATCAAGCAAGAGTTGGTGAGCAATACTTAAAACAATTAATTGAGTTTGATGAAGGTTGTAGCTATGTTGGAGAAATCGCAATCTTAGCAGGTGAAACTGAAATCTCAAAAACAGATACAATCTATAAGCATACTTTATTAGATGAAAATTCAGCATGTCATATGGCCATTGGTTGTGCATATGCAATTAATGTAAAAGGTTTAACAGAAAAAAGTGCTGAAGCATTTAGTAAATATAATATTAACTATTCTACTAACCATTCAGATTTCATGTTTGGTACAAAAAAAATTAATGTAACAGGAATTAAAAATAACCAAGAATACCCAATCTTAGTTAATGGAGAATGGGCTATTAAATAAATAAATGAAGCAACTATAATTTATGCAATTATAGTTGCTTCATTTTTATAACTTTTAAATATTCAATCATTTCATCTTCATCTAACATCATTATGATATTATGTTGATACTCTTACAACTGTAACTAAAAAAAAGCTATAGTTTACACTATAGCTTTTCAAACTTATTCTTCAGTTGCTTCTTCAGCATCCTCTAAGATTTCTTCTGTTGTTTCTTCGATTTCTTCAGATACTTCATCTTCTAAATCTTCTACTGCTTCAAAAGAATCTTTTTTGTTTTTCATATGTCTTACAGTAGTAACTGCTTCAGGTAATTCATCTCCCTCTTCAACAAGGTTTCTGAATTCTCTTTCGATACGTAATTGTTCAGCACGTTCGTTAATCATACGAGTTGTTTCACGATCGAAGTTTGAACCTGTACCTGCAGGAATACGTTTACCGATAATAACATTTTCTTTTAATCCAGTTAAGTTATCAATTCTTCCATTAACAGCAGCATCTGTTAAAACTTTAGTAGTTTCTTGGAATGATGCAGCTGATAAGAATGAATCTGTCTCAACTGATGCTTTAGTAATACCAAGTAATGTTGGACCAAAGATAGCTGGTGTTTTACCACTCATTAATACTTCAGCATTTTTAGCACGCATACGGCTTAATGATAATGTTTGACCAGCACTTAATGCAGTATCATTACCTTCTAAAACAACTACTTTTTTCATCATTTGACGGATAACGATCTCAACGTGTTTGTCAGAAATATCAATACCTTGAGCAGCATATACTTTCTTAACCTCTTTTAAGATATAGTTTTCAACTGCTTGAATACCAGCGATTTCTAATAATTCTTTAGGGTTAACTTGACCTTCAGTTAATTTGTCACCAGCTTCTACTGAGCTACCAACTTTTAACCAAGATCTAATATTTTGGTTAATTGAACATTTGTGTTCAATTGATTCTGTTTTACTTGTAACAACAATGATTGTTCCAATACCATTATCAGCAGATCTTACATCAGTGATTTCACCTGTAATTTTTGATAATACAGAGGCATTTTTTGGACATCTAGCTTCGAATAGTTCTTCAACACGAGGTAAACCTTGAGTGATATCCCCATCATTACCAGAGGCAACCCCTCCAGTATGGAAGGTACGCATCGTTAACTGAGTACCAGGTTCCCCGATTGATTGAGCAGCCATAATACCAACAGCTTCTCCATTTTCAACAAGTTTACCAGTAGCCATGTTACGTCCATAACATTTAGTACAAATTCCATTATCACTATCACATGTAAACACGTTTCTAATCATAACTTCTTTTACACCTTCATCAACAATCATATTAGCTAAATCTTCGTCTACATAAGTTTCAGCTTCAACGATTACTTTTTTAGTTTTTGGTGAAATGATATCTTCTTTTACATATCTACCAACTAAACGATCGAATAATGATTCAATAACTGTATTGTCTTTACGATCAATAATTTCAGTTACTAAATATCCTCTATCAGTACCACAATCATCTTCATTAATAACAACGTCTTGTGCTACGTCAACAAGTCTTCTTGTTAAGTAACCTGATTCAGCTGTTTTTAAGGCAGTATCTGTTAGACCTTTACGAACCCCATGAGTTGAAGTAAAGAACTCAGATACGTTTAATCCTTCACGGAATGATGAATAGATAGGTACTTCCATGATTGATGGAGTATACTCTTTACGAGATTTAGATTGAGTTGGTTTCGCCATAACTCCACGCATCCCAGCAAGCTGAGTAAAGTGAGATTTAGATCCACGCGCTCCTGATACCGCCATCATATTAACTGGTGATTTTCTTGGGAAGGCAGCCATAACTTCATCCCCGATATCATTTTTTGTATCATCCCATAATTTACCGAAATGTCTTTCCCATTCAGCCGGTGTTAATTCACCACGCTCTAGTAAATCATGTAATAATTGTGATTTTTCTTTTGCTTCAGCAACGTATTTTTCTTTGTTTGGTGCAACGTTAATATCAGATAATGATACTGTCATACCAGCAACAGTAGAATACTTAAATCCTAAATCTTTAATTTTATCTAAGATGTCACTTGTTCCATGAGTTTGGTATCTATTAAATACTTCCGCAATAACATTTCCTAAGTTTTTCTTTTTAAATTCTGGATTTAAAGGCATTGATTTAATTACTTCTTTTACATCAGTTCCCATTGGTACAAAGAATTCATCTGGAGTATTCTTTAAGCTTTCAAACGTAACTGTATTTAAGTAAGGGAAGTCAGATGGGAAGATTTCATTAAAGATAACTTTACCAACTGTTGTAATTAAATATGATTTGTTTTGTGTTTTTGTAAAACAATCTTTTTTAAGTGAAGCAGCTCTAATAGCAATTCTTGAATGTAAGTGTACAATTTTGCTTTGGTAAGCCATTAATACTTCATTAGGTCCTGTGAATAAATGACCTTCATTATCTGCATAACGACGGTATTCTTCAGCACCTTCAAGATCTCCTTCAGACTCTAATTTTGCTGCAGTTTCTAAGAATTCTTCTGCTGTTTCTTCCATGTTTAAGTAGAAGTTACCTAAGACCATGTCCTGAGATGGTGTAACGATAGGTTTACCATCTTTTAAACCTAAGATATTGTTAGAACCTAACATTAAGATTTCAGCTTCCGCTCTTGATTTTTCACTTAATGGAACGTGAACCGCCATTTGGTCACCATCGAAGTCAGCATTGAAGGCTGTACATACTAATGGGTGAAGTCTGATTGCTCTTCCTTCAACTAGTTTTGGAATAAATGCTTGGATTCCAAGTCTATGTAATGTAGGGGCACGGTTTAAGAATACTGGGTGGTTAGAAATAACTTCTTCTAAAATATCCCATACTCTTGGTTCTCCTCTTTCGATTAATTTTTCTGCAGTTTTAGGGTTATTAGCTAATCCTGTAATTACAAGTTCATTAATTACGAAAGGTTTATATAATTGGATTGCCATTTCTCTTGGTAATCCACATTGGTACATTTTTAAATCTGGTCCTACAGAAATTACTGAACGACCACTAAAGTCAACACGTTTTCCAAGTAAGTTTTGACGGAAACGACCTTGTTTACCTTTTAAGCTATGTGATAAAGATTTTAATGGTCTTCCACCAGCTCCAGTTACCGCTTTTGAACGACGTCCATTATCTATTAAAGCATCAACTGCTTCTTGTAACATACGTTTTTCATTCTGAACGATGATTGCAGGTGTTCCAAGTTCTAATAATTTTTTCAAACGATTATTACGAGTAATAACACGACGATATAAATCATTTAAATCACTTGTAGCAAACCTTCCACCATCAAGCTGTAACATTGGACGTAAATCAGGTGGAATAACTGGAAGTGCTGTAAGCACCATCCAGTCTGGTTCATTCTCAGAATTCATAAATGCATCAACTGTTTCTAAACGCTTGATTAATTTCTTACGTTTGTCTCCCGTAGCATTCTCTAATTCACGCATTACATCTTTATGTTCAGCATTTAAATCAATTTGCTCAAGCAATGTTTGAATTGCTTCAGCACCTGTTTGTGCCACAAAGCTACCATATCCATATTGCGCAGATAACTCACGATACTCACGCTCAGAAATAATTTGTTTATAAGTAAGTGATGTATCTCTTGGTTCTGTTACAACCCAAGAAACGAAATACACTACTTCTTCAAGTGCTTTGTTGGCGATATTAAGTAGTAAAGCCATACGTGAAGGGATTCCACGTAAGTACCAAATATGAGCTACTGGAGCTGCTAATTCGATATGTCCCATACGCTCACGACGTACGCTTGATTTTGTAATCTCAACGCCACAACGATCACACACAACACCTTTATATCTTACTTTTTTATACTTACCACAATAACATTCCCAGTCTTTTGCAGGTCCAAAAATACGCTCACAGAATAATCCATCACGTTCTGGTTTTTGAGAACGGTAGTTAATTGTCTCCGGTTTTTTAACTTCTCCTTTTGACCATTCACGAATGCGGTCTGGAGATGCTAATCCGACTTGAATCGAGGCAAATTTATTTATACTCATGCTTATACCCCCTCTAATTCATCACTATATGAATCTTCGTCTTCATCGAAGCCTACAACTGCTGCTTCAACAACATTTTCATCTTCATCAATGATATCCATACCAGTAATGTCAGCTACAACTTGTGCATTCTCTGCCATCTCTACTACTTCACTATCATCAACTTTACGTAAATCTACTTCATTTCCTTCTTCGTCTAACATTTTCACATCAATCGCTAAAGCTTGAAGTTCGTGTTTCAACACTCTGAATGATTCAGGCATTCCCGGATCTGGAATGTTTTTCCCTTTAATAATCGATTCATAAGTTTTTGTACGTCCTGTAATATCATCAGATTTTACAGTTAAAATTTCTTGAAGAGTATGTGCAGCCCCATAAGCTTGAAGCGCCCAAACTTCCATCTCCCCGAAACGTTGTCCACCATTTTGAGCTTTACCTCCAAGTGGTTGTTGTGTTACAAGGCTATACGGTCCAGTTGCACGAGCATGCAGTTTATCATCAACCATGTGAGCAAGTTTAATCATGTGCATTACCCCAACTGAGATTCGCTCATCATATACATCACCTGTTCGTCCATCATAAAGAATTTGTTTTCCATCTGCTGTACACTGTGCTTCTTCCATAATTTCTTTTAATTCTTCATTGCTGATTCCATCAAATACAGGTGTCGCAAATTTCACACCAAGCTTTTTCGCTGCAAATCCCAAATGAATTTCTAATACTTGTCCAATATTCATACGTGATGGTACTCCGAATGGATTCAACATGATATCAACCGGTGTTCCATCTTCCATATACGGCATGTCTTCAATTGGTAAAATACGAGAAATAACCCCTTTATTACCATGTCGTCCTGCCATTTTATCTCCTTCAGAGATTTTACGTTTTTGAACAATATAAACTTTAATAACTTCATTTACCCCTGGAGGTAAATCATGTCCTTCTTCACGTTTGAAGATTCGTGTACTTTGAACAATACCAGCTCCACCATGAGGTACTTTTAGTGAGTTGTCACGAACTTCACGACTCTTTTCACCAAAAATCGCAAGAAGCAATTTTTCTTCAGGAGAAATTTCGCTTTGTCCTTTAGGTGTTACCTTACCAACTAATATATCTCCTTCTTTTACTTCAGCCCCTATACGTACGATACCACGTGCATCAAGATGACGACATGCGTTTTCGCTTACATTTGGAATATCACGAGTGATTTCCTCAGGTCCTAGTTTTGTCTCACGACATTCAATATCATATTCTTCAATGTGAATTGAAGTATATACATCTTCTTTCACCATACGCTCTGACATGATAATCGCATCTTCATAGTTGTAACCATGCCATGTCATGAAGGCAATTGTCACGTTTTGTCCAAGTGCTAATTCTCCATTTTCCATTGAAGGACCATCGGCAAGGATTTCTCCTACTTTAACACTTTGTCCACGTGTAACGATTGGACGTTGATTTAAACATGTTCCAGCATTTGAACGACGGAACTTAGTTAAATCATAGGCAGTTTTATTATCTTCACTTGAAGTGACTACAATTTTTTGTGCATCAACATAAGTTACTACTCCATCTTCAGTACATACAATTCCTGAACCAGAGTCCTTTGCGATACGATGTTCAATACCCGTTCCTACAAATGGAGAGCTTGGCTTTAATAACGGTACCGCCTGACGTTGCATGTTCGCTCCCATTAAGGCACGAGAAGCATCATCATTTTCTAAGAATGGAATACAAGCTGTTGCTACAGATACAATCTGTTTTGGCGAAACATCGGCAAGCTCAACTTGATCACGATTAACCATCACAGTTTCTCCAGCAATACGCGCAACAATGTTATCGTTGACTAATTTGTCATCAATAACCTCATTGGCTTGGGCAATAACATAATCAAGTTCTTCATCTGCTGATAAATACATGACATCATCAGTTACATCCCCATTCTCTTTTACAATACGGTAAGGAGTTTGAATGAATCCATACTCATTTACACGTGCATAAGTAGTTAAGTTATTAATTAGTCCGATGTTTGGTCCCTCAGGAGTCTCAATCGGACAAATACGACCATAATGAGAACTATGAACGTCACGCACTTCAAATCCAGCACGTTCACGAGTAAGACCACCAGGTCCTAGTGCTGAAATACGACGTTTGTTTGTCAATTCTGCAAGAGGATTTTGTTGATCCATAAACTGAGATAGCTGAGATGAAGAGAAGAACTCTTTAATTGCAGCAGTCAATGGACGAATATTTGTTAATTGTTTAGGTGCTAATGCAGATACCTCAGCAATCGACATGCGCTCTTTGACTACTCTTTCCATACGGCTTAAACCTATACGGAATTGGTTTTGAATTAGTTCTCCTACCGTACGAATACGTCGGTTTCCTAATTGGTCAATATCATCAACACGTCCAACACCATCAAGCATATTTAATTGATAGCTATAAAATGCATACATATCACTGATTGTAATTGTTTTCTTTTTATTAAGTGGATCAAGCCCTACTACACGCACAGTATGATTTAAATCATCTCCTACATGTACTTTAGCAATGGCAACTGCTGCTCCGACTAACCAAACACTGATTTCTTCTTCACTTACACGTCCCATTAACATTTCTTGAGTTTCAGCACTTACAGGTGTTAATTCAACACCTGGCAAATAACGATCAACACAAAGTTCACCGTCTACTACAAGGTCGCTTCCTTTAGCAGTTAAACGCCCTACTGAATACAAACGTGATCCATAGTCTAGTACAGAGGTAACATTTTCCTTAGTAAGTTTAACTTCTTTAGCAATAATACCAGTATAAATCGATACTTCGCTAACTTCCTTAGCTAAGTTACAAACATCAGTTAAAGTTAGTACTGTTCCTTGTTCAAAATAAGAATCTGCAGTTTCTACATCATTTGCCAATACACGTCCTACAAGTGCATATGTATCTGATGTTGCTACTACTGCTTTGTCTGGATGTGAAAACAAGTGATTGTATGGATAAGCTTCTAGGTATGCCCCTTTAGCTAACTCTTCCTTCACTGCATTACGTACTTTTTTAGTAACGAAAGTTTTTGCAGGAATTAAAACCGTACCATCTGCTTTAAGAATATCTTGAGCTACTATCGTACCTTCAAGACGATCAATTAACGATAATTTTTTTCCAAGTTTATAACGTCCTGCTGCTGTTAAATCATATCTTCTATGATCAAAGAATTTAGCATTCATTAAAGTGATTGAACCATCAAGTGTTGGAATTTCATCACTACGTTGGTTTTCGTAAATTGTCAACAATGCTTCAGTTGTCGTAGAGATTTTATCTGCTGCTAGTGTATTGCGAACCTCTTCGTAGTTGCCAAACAATGAAGTATATAAATACATGTAAGTATTTAAGAATTCTCTTGTTTCACCTTCTACTTCAACTTCAGCGTTAACATCCAATCCTAAAGCTTTTAGGAATTTAGTCATTTTAGTTGTATCATAAGCATCATCAATGTTCTTATGATCTAAACTACAACCAATCGCTTTGAAAAGTACTGTTGATAAAATTTTACGTTTTCTATCTACAGACAAGTTCATAATTCGACCTAATGCAGCCTTTTTAGAATCACTCATTAACTCTAACCAAGTACCACGACTTGGAATAAGTTCACTTGTGAAGTTTTCTCTTCCTGTTTTATCTTCTGACACTAAGTCATAATAAGCCCCTGGAGAGCGAACAATTTGAGAAACGATAACACGTTCTCCCCCATTGATAATGAATGTACCAGTTGGTGTCATCAAAGGGAAGTCCCCTAAGAACACATCTTCATGTTTAGTTATAAGTTCTCCTGTTTCAGGGTCCATTACTTCTAACTCCATTTTAGCCTTCAGTGGTGCAGCGTAATTTGCTTCACGGTATTTACACTCACTTACCGTATATTTCGGCTCACCAAATTCATAATCAATGAACCTCAATTTGATATCACCGTTAAAGTTTTGAATTGGATAAATATCTTCAAATACTTCTCTAATTCCAGTTTTCGTGAACCATTCAAAAGAATCAGTTTGAATCTCAACTAAGTCAGGTAGATCTAGATTTCCACTTACTTTAGAATAGTCTCGACGAGTCGCATTTGCGCCCAATTCAATTACTTGGTAATTTTGTTTTTTTGTCATGTACGCCATCCTTTCACTTTTTAATAAACAACGCAAAAAGGGCAATAATCCCATTTTCATGTAGTTTTATGCAATTTTATATGTTACCACAACTACTTTTTTATGTCAATACTATTTCGTAGCTTTAATAACAAAAAAACCTTTATCTTTTGTTATAATTTCAACTGAATTAAATAATTCTTCACATTTTTTAATAGCACTAAGAGCCCCGTGTTGTTTTCGAATCACAAACCAAAGTTCTCCTCCACTACTTAAATGCTTATAACTATCTTCAAAAATTTGATAAATGACAGCTTTGCCTGTGCGTATTGGTGGATTAGTCACAATGACATTATAACTCTCATGGATTTCTTTAAACCCATCAGATTCTAAGATTTTACACTCCACACCATTTCTTTGCGCATTAGAAACGCTGCATTCAATCGCCCTTGGATTGATATCGATCATCGTCACTTCTAATTGTGGAAATAACTTTTTCAATACAATACCAATGACTCCATAGCCACATCCAATATCCAACGCAGCACCAGTAAGTTCACATTCTGATAGAGCAGTCAACAGAATTGTAGTTCCTGTATCCACCTTATCTTTCGAGAACACTCCAGCATCACTCATCAATACTAAATTTAAGCCCGAAAACCGGAAAGAAATTTCCTTCCGGTCGTGTGGTAATTGACGGTTATCAGTGTAATAATGACTCATTAATCGTCCCTCCCTTTAGGGCTTAAAAGCCGAAGTCAAATTCGGCTTTAAGTAGTTCATTTTTTTAGAACTTATTTAATTTCAACAGTTGCCCCTGCATCCATAAGTTTTTGTTTGATTTCATCAGCTTCTTCAGGCTTGATGTTTTCTTTAACAGCAACTGGAGCTTTTCCAACAAGATCTTTTGCTTCAAGAAGCCCAAGTCCTGTGATTTCGCGAACAACTTTAATTACTGCAACTTTAGAAGCTCCAGCATTGTTAAGGATTACTGATACTTCAGTAGGTCCTGCAGGTGCAGCGTCATCAGCAACTGCAGCAACAGCTACAGGAGCCGCAGCAGTAACACCAAATTTTTCTTCGATTGCTTTTACTAAGTCGTTTAGTTCAAGAATAGTAGCTTCTTCTAAAAAAGCTAAGATATCTTCATGATTTAATTTTGCCATTTTATTTTCCTCCTAATTAATGATTATTCAGCAGCAGCTTCAGCTGCAACCTCTGTCGCTACTTCTTCAGTAGCTGGCGTTTCGCTTACTTCCCCTTGTGCATCCGCAACAGCTTTAACTACACATGCGAATGAACGTACTGGTGATTGTAAGCAGCTTAACAACATAGAAAGCATTCCTTCTTTGTTTGGTAAGCTTGATAGTTCTTTAAGCGTGTCGATTCCAACAACTTTGCCTTCAACAACACCTGCTTTTAGTACTAAATGTTCGTGTTTTTTAGCAAACTTTGCTAAAACGCGGCTCGGTGCAACAGCATCATCACTGAATGCGATCGCATTTGGCCCAATTAAGTGTTCGCTTAAGTCAGAGAATCCCGCAGCTTCTGCAGCACGTTGAACTGATGAGTTTTTGTAAACTTTAAATTCTACGCCTTCTGCACGAAGTGTTCTACGAAGTTCTGTAACTTCAGCAACACTTAACCCACGATACTCAACTACAACTGTAGAAGCACTGTTAGTCATTTTTTCACTAATGTCTTTAACTAGTTGTACTTTTGCGTCTAATACCGCTTGTTTCATTGCTACACCTCCTAATTTTCTATGCCACAATATACTCATATAAAATAAGCCCACACTGAATAGACAATGCGGGCAAAAAAAGTATCTTTAACTTTGTTTTACCTCGGTAACATGATTAAGCTGAACGCCGTTACTGTCTATGGTATATTGATAACAACTAATATTGTATTTCTTTTTTTATTTTTGTCAAGAACTAATTACTCAGCAGAGATTTTAATTCCTGGACCCATTGTTGTTGTAAGAGTTACATTTTTCATGTAAGCCCCTTTAACAGCAGCTGGTCTAGCTTTTGCGATCACATCGTAAAGCGCTTTGAAGTTTTCTGCAAGTGCTTCATCAGAGAATGAACATTTTCCGATAAGAACATTTACGATACCTTCTTTATCGCAACGATATTCAACTTTACCTTTTTTGATTTCTTCGATTGCATTTGTTACATTCATTGTAACAGTTCCTGTTTTAGGGTTAGGCATTAATCCTTTAGGTCCTAAGATTTTCCCTAGTTTCCCTAGTTCACCCATCATATCAGGTGTAGCAACGATAACATCAAATTCGAACCATCCTTTTTTGATATCTTCAAGGATTTCTTTTCCACCTACGAAATCTGCACCAGCATTTGTAGCTTCTTGAGCTTTAGCTCCTTGAGTTACTACTAATACTTTTTGAGAACGCCCAGTTCCGTTTGGAAGAACCATCGCACCACGGATTTGTTGATCAGCGTGACGAGGATCGATGTTTAAGTTGAATGATACTTCTACAGAAGCATCGAATTTTGCAACATTTGTTTTCTTTGCTAAAGTGATTGCTTCAGCAACAGCATAAGTTGTATTGATGTCAACTAACTTAGCTGCTTCTAGATATTTTTTACCTTTTTTAGCCATCGTTAATTACTCCCATCCTTCAATCGCAACACCCATATTACGAGCTGTACCCGCAACAATGCGCATTGCCGCTTCTACGTCATTTGCATTTAAATCTGGCATTTTGTACTCAGCGATTTCACGTAGTTTTTCAACTGTGATTGTTCCAACTTTTGTTGTTTTCGCGTTTCCTGAACCTGATTTAACTCCAATAGCTTTTAACAATAAGTTACTAGCTGGTGTAGTTTTTAATACAAAATCAAAGCTTTTATCTTCGTATGCAGTAATTAATACTGGTACTACGTCGCCTGCACGATCTTTAGTAGCGTCATTGAATTGAACGCAGAACTGAGGCATGTTGATTCCAGCTGAAGCCAGCGCTGGTCCTGGTTTTGCTCCGCCAGCCATAAACTGTAGCTTGCAGACTTTTGCAACTTTTTTACTCACAAGACTTACCTCCTTATATCTATGTGTGCTTGTGTCGTGGTTAGTGAACGTGTGCACCGCTCTCCCACGCAATGAAAGCATGCTATTCTAATAGCTATATAATAATAACTCTAAGCATTCAATATGTCAAGGAATAAATCGTTATTTTCAACAAAAAAGAGGATATTGGAATCCTCCTTAATTTTTATGGTACTCGCGTTATTTTCATGCCTAGTTCATCTACCCAAACATTTTTCGCAGGATCACTAGAAGGTGCAGCGAGTGCAATTTCTCCAGTTGCCGTGTTTAAATGAAATCGAAATGTCGATTCACTCGCAACTGCTGATTCAGATACATCATATTCACAATACTTAAATGTCAGGAAGTTTCGATTACTTGCCTCTACTCCCAAAATTGAACACAAGCGATCACGAGCTCCTGAAAACACATCTCCTGCATCAGTTACATAATCACTTGGTAAAATAGCCGATGACTCAACACCAACTCTTGCTTCACCAATATATACCTCACCTCGGCTAGCAGCCTCTGTTGTCACCCATCCAACTTGCACAATTGTACCTGGAGGAATTTCACCTGCATTCACAGCATCCACAACAGCAATCATAGCCGCATCCATAATTTGAGCCGCTTGTTGAACATCACTTGATTCCCTTGAACGCTCAACATATTGCAGATATTGTGGCGCAAGGACTGTAGCCAAGACCGCAATAATCGCAACTACAATAATTAATTCCACTAGTGTAAACCCTTTATTATTTGAATCCATTGTCTTCCCTCTTTCTAATTCCCTATACCTTCTTTAGCTTTCACGAAATCGACGTATGTTTCTATCGGCAACGGTTTCGAGTATACATATCCTTGAAACATTTGACAACCCCACGCTACCAATTGTTCTACTACTTCTTGAGTTTCTACACCTTCCACAATCACTTGTCGATTCGTAGAAAGAATCGCTTGTATCATTTGTCGAATAAATAATCGATTTGAATCTGAATCAATCATTGCAACAATAAGACTTCGATCAATTTTCACTATATCTACCGGCAAACTTAAGAATACACTCATATTAGAGTAATCAATTCCAAAATCATCCAACTCAAACTCGAACCCTGCTTCTTGCATTTCACAAATCACTGATTGTACAACTCTTATATCTGAAGCTAGTGTTCTTTCAGTAATTTCTATTTTAATCTCTTTTGTCGACACCTGATATTTTTGAAGTATTTTTAATAATGTTTTCGTCACTTCATCTTGCATAAACATCGTGTATGGAAAGTTAACTGAAATTGAACTTGGTACAAGATGGCTTGGAAGCTGTGTTTTCATTTCAACTAAGTCTTGACAAACTTTCTCAACAACTAAGTATGTCATTCTAATAATTAATCCTGTTTTTTCTGCTATCGGGATAAATTCACTTGGATATAGTTGCAAGTTATCTCCATTTCTTAAACGAAGTAGTGCTTCTGCTTGAACAAAACTCTTACCTTCCATTGAATAAACTGGTTGATAATTCAAGACAAATCCACTTTGATCAATTGCTTTTTTTAGCTGGTCAATAACCATATGATAACGTTGCATTTCATCACGTACACTTAAAGAATGAATATAGTCTGTTTCGACACTTCCATTTTTAATCAACGCAATCGAGTAATCAGCTGCTGATAACAGAGTCTTTCGATCCGATCCATAGTCAGGATATTCTACACATGTGAATATAGCATCAATAATTATTTCTTGACCCTCGATGTAAAATGGTTCTTGGAACTTCTGTTTAATGAGTGATATTTTCTCTGTTTGCCCTCGTCCTGCATAAACTACAACAAACTCATCACCACTATACCTAAACACCATCTTCTTCTTATTTAATTGAAGTAGCCGTTGCGCAAGTTTTTCAAGTATGGCATCACCAGCTTCTAACCCATAACACTCATTTATGTTTTTAAAATTACGCACACTACATAAGTACAATGAAAATTTAGTATCATTTTGTATCAATTTATTAAGTCGCGCAGAAAGCGTACTACGGTTATATAGCCCCGTTAAATCATCTTGATTCTTATTGGAATTTTGCATATATAAATAAATTACAAACAAGCCAATTGTGCTTGCTACACCCGACAAAATAGTTTCCCTTACATATAACTGTATAATCGAAATTAATGTCGAGAGAATAATATTTATACATAATACGATATCAATTCCCCGTCGATACTTCATATAGTTACGTATTGAGACCACCAAAACCAACACTGAATAGAAAATAGCAATAACAAACGCCATATTCCTAAGTGGCCCTCCCACATAACCTATTTGAGCATCAAACCAAAAAACTTGATGTGTAAAATAATTACTAATTATCAAAACATCATAAAACAAGTACGGTATCAACATCAAAAACCATTTTCTATCTAAATCTTTATTAAAAGATTTCGGTTGCATCAAAGTTACAGCATAGAAATAGCATATCGCTGGAGCAATAGGTACCAGAATGTAATAACATACTTTCAAAAATTCATTTATCCATATTGGAACAACAAGAAAATAAGAGCTTGCAATAGTAGTAGTGATTGTCACCACAATAGATAAGAAAGTCCCTAGAAACAAGGCCTTAAACGCACGAAAGCGAGCAGTTGGTAGTTGATTATCTAATGAAATATTGATTAAAGCTAGAAGGGCAAACGCAAAAGCCACATACTCGGCAATCAAATTATACTCTACTACCATTCTTCTCACTTCCTTTCTTTCATAATACCATAGTATTTGAATTTATAAACACTCTTTTTCAGACATAATTATACTCAAGCAATACATCCAAGACCACAAAAATGCTTCAAATTACAATACATGGTATTTTAGATGTCATTTTTGATTTTAATTTTCTTACTCAGAACATTTACCACTTTAAAATAAAAAAACATTTAAGCAAATTAATAAGATTTGAATAATTCTTAAAATCACTTAAGTGGATTTTTATTTGAACACTTACACTGTAATGTATCCTCAACTATTTGGATACATTAACTAATCAATTCTTTTATTAACTAATTTCTTTGGGTAAGAAAAGATTCAACACTATCCCAACCATCGCTGCTAACGCAGTTCCCGATAAGAGCACTCCTCCACCAAGTGGTAAAGTTGCTCCTCCAAGTCCAATAACTAACATCGCAGACGTGATGATAAGATTTCTTTGCGATCCAAAATTGACACGATTGTCGATGAGAACACGTAAACCATTTGAGGCAATTACTCCATACAATACAATTGACATCCCACCCAGAACCGGATTAGGGATTGTGCGAATTATTTCAGATACTAGTGGGATACACGATAGTAAAATTGCGATCACCGCTGCCCCGCAAGTCACAAACACAGAAGCCACACCTGTCATACCAATTACTCCAGTATTTTCTCCATAGGTCGTGTTTGCAGGTCCACCAATCAATCCTGATACTGCTGTTGCAACACCATCTCCAATTAGCGTTTTATCTAAACCTGGCTCTTTCAAAAAGTTACGACCACAGATTTTTCCTAAAACAGTATGATCTCCAATATGTTCAGAAATGGTTACAATTGCCACTGGTAAAATCGCAAAAGTTTCTGCCCCAAAGTATAAATTATACGACTCGAATCCTCCTACTTGAAATGGCAAAATAAAATCCGGTAGACCAAAAATTACTCCACTAGCCCACATCGCCTGTACTCCACTAAAGTCCACGATCCCCATCACTACTGCAAAAATATAGCCAATTGTGATACCACATAAAAATGGAATGATTCTCAAAAAGCCTTTTGCCTTTGTTGAAACAAATGCAGTTGCAATAAGTGTTACTGCAGCAACTATCATGTGTTTCCAATCTCCTCCTACAACAAAACCTGAGTTATTAACAGCATTTGACGCTAGACCTAGTCCTATAACAATAATCATTGGACCAATAACGATTGGCGGCAATAATTTATCGATCCACCCTTTTCCAATTACTTTAATTACACACGCCACAACAACATAGACCACCCCTACAAGTAGTAATCCTGTTTGGGCAGCATCAACACTTCCACCCATTGCTTCTTTTGCCGCAACAATAGCAGTAATATAAGCAAATGATGAACCCAGATAAACCGGTACTTTAAACCCTGTCAAAATAGCATACAACAAAGTTCCTAACCCCGACGCAAATAAGGCAACGGAAATTGGATAACCAGTTAAAATTGGCACTAAAATTGTAGCTCCAAACATCGCAAATACATGTTGTGTTGAAAGTAGCGCCCATATCGCTGGGGTTGGTCGCTCATTTACATCTAAGGTAATCTTTACTTTTTCACTCATAATATCCCTCCATAAAAAAAGTCCTGTTTCTTTACGCAAAAGGACCTTTAATATCAATGTTTATTTACGTCCTTATTAATCTCTCTGGATTAATTTAAAGGCCTTTGCATATTCAGTATACCAAATTAACCTATCTTTTGGCAAACTTTAGATTAGTTTTGCACGCTTAAGCGACGCACAAAGTGCAGGAATCAATACAAGTTGGATCACAATCCCTGGTAGTGCACTCACAAATAAAGAAGTATACCAAGCTTCAATAGTATAAGTAGGTGGATTAATAATCATAATAAACGCGAAACCATATACTATTCGCCCCAAAACCATACCAAGCACCAATGCTACTACAATACGTATTGTATCTTTTCTTACCACAATACAACGATAAGCCACCGCCGTAATCAACCCATATGCCGCAAGTTCAATTGCCATAACGGGTAGAAACCCAACAGCCGGCATTCCTGTTGTTAGTGTTGATACCACTGGTGTCAATAATCCGACAAATAAAGCAAGAATTGGACCACATACAACCCCACTTAACAATACTGGAATATGCATTGGCAACAAGATACTTCCTGCATTAGGAAACCCATGTAACATGATTGGCATTACGACACCTAACGCAATACACATTGCCCCCAAAGCTATTTTCTTTGTATTCATATTTTCCCCTCCAAAATCACGATAAATAAAGTATACCTTAGATTGTATTGAATTACTACATACATAAAAAACTTGCATTTCAGCAAGTTTTTCTAATTAATCTACTTTTTGAATATCGTTGTACGAAATTTCTGTAGGTGTTTCACGCCCAAATAATACGCAAAGTACATTGGCAATTTGAGCCGTATCATCCATTGATTCAATTTTACCTTCTAAATTACTAAATGGACCACTTAAGATTTTAACGATATCACCAACTGTAAAGTCAACATTAACACGTTTCTCAGCCATTCCCATTCTTCTTAAAATAGAATCAATTTCTTCAGGCGAAACAGCAAATGGTTTTGCTCCACCACCAGATGATCCGATAAACCCAGTTACCCCAGGAGTATTACGCACAACATACCATGCTTCATCAGTCATGATCATCTCTACGAATAAATATCCTGGAAATAAGTTTTTATTTTTTTCTACTGGTTTTCCATTCTTGAATTCGATTTCTGTTTCTTCAGCGACAAGAATACGGAATAGACAATCCGAAATTCCCATTGATTCAACACGACGTTCTAAATTGTCTTTTACACGATTCTCATGTCCTGCATATGTATTTACCACATACCATTGTTTTTCAATTGTTTCCATGTTATTACACTCCGATTCCTAACATTGTCAATATAGCTGCGATGACAAATTCCGCTGCGACAAAGAAGATTCCGAAAAACACACAGAAAATGATCACTTCAATTGTGAATGTTGTTAATTCTGACACTTTCGGCCAGCGAATACGATTTACTTCTTTTGCGATACCGCTAATACTAAACCATTTCATAATGATTCCTCCTATTTTGTTTCTTTATGAATTGTGTGTTCTCCACACCTTTTGCAGAATTTTTTTAGCTCTAAGCGTTCTGTCTGCGTTTTCTTGTTACGATGTGTTGTATAATTTCTAGATAAACACACAGTGCAGGTTAAAATCACTTTATCATTATTTCCCATAATAAAAAAACCTCCATCCGTGATTGCTCATACACTTTAACACATCGTTTTTATTTAGTCAATGAAATCCCTAGTTTATCGTAAAATATATAGCTATCATACCTTAATATTACAAGTAAAATCAATATCGCTACACAAAGTCAAGTTTAGTAAAATAATATTGATATACCTACTCATCTTCTTGACTTTGAGATTTAATTTTCTTACTTAATTTCTTACGAATACGATATACTGCATTGTCATAACTCTTTATACTAATTCCAAGTAACTTAGCAGCTTGGGCATATGGAACTTGATTACTCATTAAGTTCCACACTTTACGCTCCATTTCATTTAGACTTTGGATAAATTGTTTTAGCTCTTCTTTAAGCGCTTTATACCGTAACACAAACACTGGATCATACATTGGTTGATTATTTACGAGTGTATCTAAAACACTTACTTGTACATCTTCACTTACATAATAATCTAGCGATAACATTCCACCTCTTGCCCGCAATTCTCGAATAGCTGAGCGCTTTAAACTTTGGATTTTCCGTGTTAAACAAAGTGTCAAATAAGTAAAAAAAGATGCTCCTTTTCCATCACAATAACTAAATGCAATATCGTATAATTTTGCTTGTAGAATACGGTACACATCTTCATCACTTAACACTGGATATTCACTTTTCCACATCTCCCTAATCATTCTCCATAAAAAACGATGATACTTTTCACAAAGCAGGGAAAATGCTGTTTCATCTCTTTGGTACATCATATAAAGCAATTCATAATCATTATACATCAATGACTCTTCTTTCATTTTCATCACCATTTAACTCTCTCATGACTTTATTGTGACATATAATTTTGCTACTTTATTTCAAATATGTCTCATATTTGTATCATTTTAGTCTCAATTTCCATCTACCTCACAGTATAGTAAAAGGTAAAGTTTACTTACAATTCAAATTTTAGTTAAAAAAAGAACTTCGTATTGAAGTTCAATTAAATTGGATTTCTTTTTTGATGAATTTGGTAAAGTAATATCCCACACGCTACAGATGCATTTAGAGATGTAACGCTACCAAGCATTGGTAAGCTAATCATATGATCACAATGCTCTTTGACAAGACGAGAAATCCCTTTCCCTTCCGATCCAATAACCAAGACAACTGGCGTATCATATGCATATGTACGATAATCTTGAGAATTATGAGCATCCGTACCATATACCCAATACCCTTTTTGCTTTAGGTACTCAAGTGACTTGGATAAATTCGCTACTTCCGCTACCGGAACAGTTTCAATTGCTCCCGTAGAAACTTTTGCAACTGTTGCGTTCAACCCGACCGCATTGTTTTTCTTAATAATGATACCATCAACTCCTATTGCATCACTCGTACGAAGTATTGCCCCTAAATTATGTGGATCTTCAAGTTGATCTAACACCATAATTAATCCAGATTTATGTTCAGGAATACGGTGCAAGATATCGTCAATACTCACTGTCTTATAATTCGCTACCTCGCAAGCAACTCCTTGGTGCTTGCCCCCCTTCGATACTTGGTCTAGTTTTTTTCTTTCCACAAATTCAATGTAAATCCCTTGTTCTTTTGCCATTCTCATAATCTGTGGATCATTTAACCCCTTAAGCATCAATAAACTCTTAAGTTCTTTTCCGTCTTTCAAACACTGTATAATCAGGTTTTTCCCATAAATAAATTGTGCCATCTTACAACTCCACCCATTCTTTTACTAATTGCCATATCTCAAGTAGGCGATCTGCCTGTTTTGTTAAATGCCAGTATCCCACTAAAGCTTCAAATCCAGTAGAAATTCGATAAGTAATAACATCTGTGTTTTTTGCGACTGTCGACGTACGGAAGTTACGTCCTCGCTTAAACATATACTGCTCCTCATCATTAAGCATTTCTAACTCAGTTAATTTTTTATAAAAACTCGCCTGTGCTTTTGCACTCACAAATTTTACACTCTTTGTCTGTAAGTCTTTTGCCTTTGTATAACCTCTTTCAACTAGATATTCTCTAACTAAAAGTGACCACACTGCATCACCAATATAGGCTAATGTACTTCCAGATATTTCTCCCATTTTCACTATAGTAATCCTCTTTCACTTAAACTCAAGCGAAGTTGATCAGCCACTTCAAAATTCTTTTCTTTTTTCGCGTTATTCCATTGTTCAAACAAATTTCTATCTTCTTCAGTAAGTTGGATTCTTTCCACATCAATCCCAAGTACATTTAACATTTTCAACAAACTATTCACATATCCTTGAATTAATGCACTGTCAATCTCGCGCTGTCGCAGACTACCATTTAGTTTCTTTACTGTTTCGAAAATTTGCGCATAAGCATTTGGCGTATTCATATCATCACTCATTGCTGCTAAGAATATATCGTATGATTTATCCATATGTGCTTCATATTTCACCTGACTAAGCTCTAATTTTACCATAGCTGACTTCAGTGCTTGTAAAACTTTGTTTAGTTCTGTTTTAGCAGTATCGATTGACTCATCACTCAGGTTGCATTCTCCTCGATAATGGACACTATTCATTAACCATCTAACCACTTGGGAACCAAGTTGGTCAATCACATCCTTCGCCCACCAAACATTTCCTACGGACTTGGACATTTTTTCTCCATTAATATTAATCATTGCGTTGTGCAACCAATAATGGGCAAGTCCATGGTGATAACAAGCTCTTGATTGAGCAACTTCATTTTCATGATGCGGGAAACGTAAATCTGCTCCTCCTCCATGAATATCGATTTCACTGTGAAAAACATCTTGTATCATCACGACACATTCAGTATGCCAACCAGGTCGCCCTTGCGACCACGGACTATCCCAACGAAGTCCTTCTTGTGTTTTTTTCCACAGGGCAAAATCAAGCGGGTTTTCTTTTTTCGTATTTTCATCAATACGCGCCCCTACTAATAAATCTTCAATCTTTTGTTTTGATATTTCACCATATGCTTGTGCTTTATCTACTCGGAAATAAACATCCCCATCTACTGCATAGGCATAATCTTCCTCCACAAGTTTTGCGATAAAGGCAATAATATCTTCCATGCAATCCGTTACTTTTGGTGTTGCGAATGGTGTAAGTGTATTAAGTGCTTCACGAACCTTATTGTAAGCCGAAATATATCGCTCAGAAATCACCTGTTCATCGACACCTTCTTCTTTTGCTTTATTAATTATTTTATCATCTACATCTGTATAGTTTGAAACATATTTTACCGCATATCCATTTGCTTCAAATACACGACGAAGTGTGTCAAACACAACAATAGGTCGCGCATTTCCTATATGAGCATGATTGTATACGGTAGGACCACACACATACATACTCACTTCATTTTCTTTTATTGGGACAAATTCTTCAATTTGTTTATGTTTTGAATTATATAACTTAATCATTTTTTTCCTCCTTTAATCGGCTTGGATGCTCTGCTCTTAAATTTAGCACCTTACCACAATTTATGCATATCTCTGCAAATAAAGCACTCTTACAATCCAATGTACCTATAGTTGAGGCAACCCCTTGTAGTCGTGTTATAACTATTTCTTGTGAATCACACTCAGGGCAACTTTTGTTTAATGTTTCTAACATAATAAACTCCTTCTATTATACTAAGCAACCGCACTGCTTATCGTTGATTTAAGGTTTAGCTCTATATGTAGTATACCTTAATTTTTGGATTATTGTAAATGATTTTAATTCCCTTCAACTGTATATGAAACTTTACAAATCAGCCCGTCAAATGGTATAGTAGTGCTACATTAAAGGGGATTCACATGACCAATCAAAAACGTATCTTTCTTGGCACATTACTGCTTGTTGCCATTACATTTACCTTACACTTATTGTTGAATAGTTCACTTAAAACTACTCATTTAAATCGAAATATACCACTAGATGTTAAAGCACTAGAATTTGAACCTTACCTCATTATGCTTGACAGCGGACATAGCACCCTATCTCCTGGTGCAGAGGGATATGTGTTTGAGGAAGTTGTTAATCAAGCCACAACTGAATACTTAATGGCTATGCTTGAGGAAAATCCGCATTTCGATGTTCTTCTTAGCCATGATTTCGATGAGGATATGACAACCGAAGAACGCTTTACTCAAGGTGAAATTCATAATGTTGACCTATTTATAAGCATTCACGCTAATGATAGTGATGCAGAAGATATTCAAGGTTTTGAAATTTATCCACAACCTCAATTCAACCCTCAATGGGAACAAAGTTACCGTTTATCAAGTTTAATTCGAGATCAGTACCTACAAGCTGGGCACATTCCACGAAGAGAATCAGGGATTTTCTATGCCTTCTTTAGAGAAGAAAAAAATGGTAGTTATACTCGTATCATCACTGAAAGTGAACAAGAGGATTACATGTATACCTACCAATCATTTGGTGTTCTTGAAAGTGTAAATTTTCCATCTGTTCTCATCGAACAAGGGTACGTATCAAACATTGAAGATGCGAATACTTGGTTAAGCGATGAGGGTTCATACAGATCTGCAACATTAATCTATGATGCTCTTTGTGAATATTATCAAGTTTTTGAATAGTCGTTTCGACTATTTTTTCTTTTTCAATAGTAATCCTTCAATCCATCCTTGCTTATATTTCAGCGAAACATAGCCAATAGCACACATAATAAAGGCCCCTAGTGCATCAACATATAGATCATGCATCGTATCTGCCAAGGCTTCCCGGCCTATTAACTGTGTTCCATCTTCTAAGGCAAACTTTTGCATATTTAGACCTAAGATTCCATCAAAGGTATGCTCATAAAACTCCCAAACCACACCTACAGTAATCGCGAAGCAAAATGCAAAAACAGCAACAAATATAGGACTTAAATTTAAAGGTATTTCATCTGTTTTATTTAAAAGCGAAATAATTGAGAATCCAAGCGCACCTAGCATCCCACCACTAAACATGTGCAAATAATCATCCCACCTTGGAAAATTATAGTAAAAACTTCTTACTTCTCCAAGAAAAATGGCACAGTATAAGAAAATAACATATAGCACAAGCATTCCTGAAGGAATTTCAAGCTTCAGATTTTTTCTCACTAAATTCGGCAACAACATCGCAATAATTCCTAAAAAGCACTGTGCTAACATCAACATGTATTCACTCTTTACCAGTACACTTTCATCAGTTGATGGAGCAAATACAACTCTTACAACTAAATAAATAAAAGAAATAAGTAGTGAATAAAATACATAATTGGTAATTAGCTTTTGAATATTCATTTTCTTTTTCATAAAAATAACCTCTATCTAATTATAACATATTTAATTTTATACTATACACTTTTTTAATATACGATATAATGTATATAGAAAGTGAGGCACAATGAAACCAATACAACTCATATTTTTTGATATTGATGGAACATCCTTCTATCATGAAGAATTTAAAGTCATGGAAAGTACAATATACGCCCTTCAACAACTTCAATTACTTGGTATAAAGACCGTTTTATGCACAAGTCGTGTCAAAACAGAATGCATCAATTTACCACAAGTTTATCTAGACTTAATGGACGTCAAAGTATATGGTGCAGGAAGTCATATTGAGCAAGGAAACCAAATACTTGCTGCCCATTATGTTAAATCTGATGAAGTTAAGCAGGTTCTTGATTATTGTAATGATCATCACATTGTAGTTCGCTGGGCAAATGAGACTCAAGGGCACTTTGATCATCATACGCAACCTGAGATTACTAAAATTTTTAGCTACTTATATCATATGGAACCAACGCTACAGGCATATGCTCACGAAGACATTACACATTTATTATTATACCCAAACGCGGAGCAAGAATCTCAACTAAGAAATTTACTAAAAAACGCAAGTATTATCCCTTTTTCCCGAGGTATTGAGGTAGCCGCACATGGCATTTCTAAAGCTAGTGCAGTAGAAGAATGCGCTAATCTTCTTCATATCCCACTTGAACACACAATGGCTTTTGGAGATGGTAAAAATGATATTGATATGCTTCAAAAAGTTCAACTTGGAGTCGCCATGGGCAATGCAAGTAATGAGGTAAAAGAGGTAGCAGATGAAATTTGTGAGCGAATCGAAGAAAATGGTATCTATCATGCTCTTGTTCGTCACAACATCATTCAAAAATACAAAAAAGAAGAGGAATTCTAGTCTAGAACTAGTTCCTCTTCTTTCTTATAACTATGATAGATTGTTTGTTCAATCGTATACCACTCAGACATGAACTCTGCCCAGATTTGCGTATCCATTTTAATTAGTTTTGCTTGAATCATATCAATAAGTTGCTGCTCAGAAAATGGACCAACTTCACTTCCACTTTGTTTCACATACCATATTTTATCCATTGTCTTGATTAACTCCCTCGCTTGGTTGACCTGAAGCTGTTGATGTTGCTTCTTGTGTTTCACTCACTGTCGTTGTGGTTGTCGTTGTCGTCACTGTTTCTGAACTCGTCGAAGACGTTGTCGGTGACTCAGATACAACAGCCGATACACTTGTAGTTTCTTCAATTGGTTTAAAGTATACAAACTCTTTAATAAACACTTGTGATGAAGTCACACCCTCTTCTGTAGAGCTTGCAACAACATTTATTTTATACACTTGTCCATCCACAAAGAAGTCATTTGATACTGGCAGTGATGTTCCATTTACAGTGAATTCATCAACTCCTTCAATACTTACTTCATAGAAATCAGCACCCTCTACCATCGGCCAAGAGATTGTTGTGGTTGAATCATTTGTCGCAACATATACATCTCCTACCATTGGAAGGGTAACTTCGACTAGCTCTTCTACAAATGGCTTATCTGTTGCATCTCCTGCTCCAATCAACTCTTTTTTATTATTTATTGCTACAATAAAATTTTCACCTATCGCTACATCAACTTGACTATGCCAATCCCCTGTTCTCAATTGATTATATGTATCATCACCTAATGCAATTACCGTACCGTTTTTTGCAAGTCCTACAACATTTTCATAGTTTGCCTCTACGCTTTCAATCTGTGTCCACGCAACTACATCACATGGCATATCACTCACACACGCCACAGTGCCATCTTCATACAACGCAATAAAATAATCTTTTGAGAATGCAAAATCTTGGATGTACTGCTTATTTTTTAATTCGTCTAAATTGAATGAAGTATCACCTGCTACTACAAAAGAATTATCATCCAACTGAGCGATTGTTGCATTACCAGAAGCACTGATCATCTTAATATTTGTCCACTGTTGAACTCCACACTGTCCTTCATTGTTGTCACCAACACATATGGCAACACCATCTTGACCTAATCCTACTGTATGATTACTTCCAGCTGATACACTAACAATATTATTCCACTCTTCTACATTGAGTTGGCCATATTGATTTAAACCACTCGCTACTAAACTACCATCTTGCATAAGACCAACAACGTGGTGATCTCCTGCTGCTAACGCAACAATCGATTGCCATTCACTTACATCAAAATTAGAAAGCGAATTGTTACCAACCCCAGTTACTCCTTGGTCATCATTGATATACAATGTATATTCACTTGCTACAACAATCTGTTGATGTTCATACACATTCAAAGTTACAGGTGGCGCAGTTGGCTCAGGATCTACCTCTTCTTCATTACTAGATAATAAACTAGAACCTATAATCAGTAACACCACAACACCAATTGCCCCAACGATTGTCCACTGTTTGGTATTTAGTTTTTTCCAAAAAGGAACTGCTTGTACTTCAACATTTTCTTTTATAGAAACCTTTGGTTCTACTTCGACTTTCTCTTCAAATTTTCGGGCAGTCAAAATTTCCTTCTTGCTTACAACTTGTGTTTCTTCACTACTTGCAACAGCCGGCTGAACTGGAACTTTCATAATAATTGTTTGTTCCGCATCGAATTGTTGAGGAATTTCTTTTAAAGTCACCTCTTTTTCATTCACAATCAGTTCATCTGCTGTTATTGAAAAAATCTTTGCCAAATTCAAAATATGTTCTATTTCAGGTAGTTTACTCCCATTTTCCCAGCTCATGTACACCATTAAATCTATATCGCACAAATTCGCAACTTCTTGTTGCGAGTAATGAAAATGTTTTCTTAATGTTGTTAATTTATTTGGTAATTGTGTTTGCATTAAGCTACCTCCTAATCATTTTTCATTGAGACATTATAGCATTAATTTACTTAAAATAAAAGTGCATAAAAAAAACCTCAGCGCACAAAGCGTGAGGTTTAACAACTTATTTACCTGCGAAGTATTTGATTGTACGAACCATTTGAGTAGTATAGCTGTTCTCGTTATCATACCAAGAAACAACTTGTACTTGATAAGTATCTTCATCTACTTTAGTAACCATTGTTTGAGTTGCATCAAATAATGAACCATAAGTGCATCCGATGATATCGCTTGATACTAATTCTTCTTCAGTATATCCGAAAGAATCATCAGAAGCTGCTTTCATAGCTGCATTGATTCCATCAACTGTAACGTCTGTTCCTTTAACAA
>CAYJEY010000022.1:0-28396 GCA_964369385.1 uncultured Holdemania sp. | reverse complement strand
AGAAAGGAGTGTATGATCTTACGTTTGCAAGGTACGTTAATATCATACAAGAAATCATATGAGTAATAAATGTATTGTGATAGGTATTTCAGGTGGTATTGCCGTCTTTAAATCTGCTCAACTTGTAAGTAATTTAAAAAAGAAAGGCTATGATGTTCATGTCATTATGAGCAAAAATGCCACAGAGTTTGTTGCCCCACTTACTTTTGAAACACTAAGTCAAAATCGTGTGAGTATTGATACTTTTGATCGCAACTTTGAGCATGATGTTCATCATATTTCTCTAGCTAAAAAGGCTGATGCCTTCGTTATCGTACCAGCAACTGCAAATGTAATCGCAAAAGTGGTTCATGGCATTGCCGATGATATGTTGAGCACTACCTTCTTAGCTGCACAATGCCCAAAAATCATTTGCCCAGCAATGAATACTGGAATGTTAGATAATCCTGTTACACAAGCTAATTTACTTTTGTGTAAACAATATGGATATGAACTTGTCGAAAGTGCCTCTGGAATATTAGCATGTGGAGATATTGGGCGAGGACGTTTAGCCGATTTACCAGATATTGAAGATGCAATTGAATATGCTTTGGAACTAGAAAAACCACTACTTGGCCAACACGTTTTAATTACCGCTGGTTCTACTCAAGAAGCAATTGATCCAGTGCGATATATTCGCAATCATTCGAGTGGAAAAATGGGTTTCTCCCTAGCTAAGCAGGCAAAAGCACTCGGAGCTAAAGTTACTCTCGTCAGTGGGGTAACACAACTTCGCAAACCCTATGGCGTTAATCAAGCATCGATTATTAGCGCTGCTGAAATGTTAGATACCTGCCTGCAATACGCACCTGATGCTGATATCATCATTAAAGCTGCAGCTGTTGGCGATTTTACTCCAACACAGATGAGTGTACATAAGATAAAAAAAGAAAATCATTTATCACAACTCGATCTTTCAAGCACGAAGGATATCCTTAAAGTGCTATGTGAGCAAAAATTACCTCACCAATTTATCTGTGGGTTTGCAATGGAAAGTCAAAACTTAATAGAAAACGCTATGAAAAAACTTCATAAAAAAAACTGCGATATGATAGTAGCCAATTCAATTCATGAACCAAATGCTGGTTTTCAAGTTGACACAAACATTGCAACACTAGTATTAAAGGACCAGCAGATTGCCTTACCACTTATGAGTAAAGAAGCTCTTGCTAGAGAAATCTTACTTAAAATATTAAAGGAGAAATCAACATGTTATTAACAATCGATGTCGGAAACACAAACATCACAATGGGGGTTTATCAACAAGAAGAACTTATCGGATCGTTTCGACTTACTAGTAAAACATCACGCACTTCAGATGAACTCGGTTTACTTATTTGCAATCTTATGATCAACAAAGGAATAAATCCCGATGAGATTGAAGATGCAATTATCTCAAGCGTTGTTCCAAAACTCATGCACTCTTTGCATAATGCCTTATATAAATATTTAAACATTGAGCCAATCATTATTGGACCAGGAATCAAAACAGGGATTAAACTTCACTGTGATAATCCCAAAGAAGTAGGAGCCGATCGTATCGTTAATGTTGCAGCTGCATATCATCTTTATAGGACATCTTGTCTAGTGATTGATTTTGGCACAGCTACAACTTTTGATTTCATTTCAAAAGATGGTGTATTCGAGCATACACTCATTACTCCAGGTCTAGAAATCGCCTCACAAGCCCTTGTTGCTCAAGCGGCAAAGCTGCCTGATATCGAAATTAAAAAACCTGCATCAATTTTAGCAAAGAATACGATTGACGGGATGCAAGCAGGTCTTGTCTATGGCTATATTGGGCAAGTAGAATATATTGTAAAAGAGATGAAAAAACAGCTAAACTGTGATATGAAGGTCATCGCAACTGGAGGATTGGGACGTGTCATAACGCCTCATACAGACGTGATTGATGACTATGATCCAGATTTGGCTTATAAAGGAATGCGTATTTTATACAATAAAAACAAGGAGAAACATTCATGAAACAAATTATACTCGCAAGTCAATCCCCGCGCCGTCAAGAACTTTTCAAAATATTTGATTTACCCTTTGAAATCGTTGAGGCCGATATTGATGAAACGATGGACCTAAGTCTTCCCCCTCATGAAGAAGTGATGCGATTAGCTTATCAAAAAGCACAAAAAGTTTTAACTCAAAATCCAGATGCATTAGTCATTGGCGCAGACACAATTGTATGTAATGGTGATAAAATCCTTGGAAAACCTGAAAATTATGAAGATGCAATGCAAATGCTGACAGGATTATCAGGAACAACACATCATGTCATCACGGCAGTGAGTGTGCAAAGTGCTCAAATCGATCAAACTTTTTATGATGTGAATGATATTGTGATGTATGAATTATCATCACATGAAATTGAAGAGTATTTAGCTACGGATGAGCCTTGGGATAAAGCTGGTGCATATGCAATACAGGGAATTGGTCGGTTATTTATCAAAGAAATACGTGGTGACTTTCACTCAATTATGGGTCTCCCTTGCGCTAAGTTACATCGTATTTTAAAAGGTGTTTTATAATTAACGATATACCTTTCTTAATGAACCTAGCCCTTAAGGCAGATGAGGTATTAACCAAAGAAAGACGTAATTTTCCGTTGTATCCACAAAAAAAGGAAGGTGATTTAACTCATCCTTCCTTTTTCTTATCTATTCAAGTATCTACTTAAGAACTCCCTTGTTCGCTCATGCTTTGGATTTGTGAACATTTCTTCAGGAGTAGACTCTTCCAAAATTACTCCTTGGTTCATGAAAATCACACGATCGCTAACTTCTTTCGCAAACGCCATTTCATGTGTCACAACAACCATTGTACGCCCCTCTTTTGCAAGCGAACCCATTACCTGCAACACTTCACTCACAAGCTCTGGATCTAATGCTGATGTTGGCTCATCAAACAATAAAACTTCAGGTTCCATCGCTAATGCACGGGCAATGGCTACACGTTGCTTTTGTCCTCCTGATAGTTGAACAACTGGTGCTTGCGCAAATTGTAGCATCCCTACTTTTTCAAGATATTTTAAGGCAATCTCTTTTGCCTCTTGTGGTGTTTTTTTTAACACTTTAATTTGTCCAATCATGCAGTTTTTAAGTACACTCATGTTATTAAACAAATTAAATGACTGAAATACCATTGAAACATTCTGACGATGTGCATTTACATCTACTCCTTTAGCACACACATCATTCCCATGAAATAAGATTGATCCTGAGCTTGGCACTTCTAATAGATTTAAACAGCGTAGTAAAGTTGATTTCCCACTTCCACTTGAGCCAATCAAACATACTACTTCTCCTGTTTTAATTTCTAGATTTATATCTTTTAAAACTTCTAAATTACCAAAATTTTTCTTTAAATGTTGAACTTGTATCATCTTACTTCTCTCCTTGTGGGGTTGTCACACTATGATTGAAATCTGTTTGTGGTAAACCAATTTTCTTCTCAATCCAAAGTAGTCCTTTAGAAGCAATGAAAATTAAGATGAAGTATATACACCCAACTACAAAATATGCAGACGAATAATCAAACATTGACCCTGAAATACTTTTTGCTTGGAAAAATAACTCGGCAAACCCAATTGCATTCAGTACACAACTATCTTTGATGTTAACCACAAGTTCATTACCAATCGAAGGGAAAGCATTTTTAATTGCCTGAGGTAGTACGACATAACGCATACTTTGAAACGAGCTTAAACCTAAACTGCGTGCTGCTTCATTTTGTCCCTTATCTACAGATTGAATACCTGCACGAATAACTTCAGATAAATAAGCCCCCGTATTGATTGAGATAATCACAATTGCAGCTTGGAAAGCGGTCCATCCAATAACTCCTTTAAGTGACCAATAAATAAACATTGCCTGCACAAGCATTGGTGTCCCTCTAAAGATTGATACATAAATACCAGTAAGTGCATACCCGATTTTTTTAAGTCGTTTGCTTAGTGATGTATCCTGTATGTCCTCATTCTTACAAATATAACGTAAACCACCAATAAACAATCCAATGATTAACCCAATAACTGTCCCGATAATCGCTACAAGTAGTGTATTGATTACCCCTTGAATAAGCTGTTGATGATAGTCCATTAATATTTCAGCACATTTTGTAAAAAATTCCATTTGGTTCTCCTAAACTAGTTATTTACAGGTTGACGAACAATTGCTTCTTCCATGTAAGTAGCACGTTGTTCCTCACTGATTGCATCAAGTGCTGTTTGCACTTCATTTAATAATTCAGTATTTCCTTTTGCCACTGCAATTGAAACACTTGTTGTAGATAAATCGATATCAAATCCCTCTCCTGGCGCAAACTCTACTAATGCTAAATCAGAGTGAGCTGTAATTGCTCCAAGTCCTACAGGAGTTTCTGCAGTAATTGCATCTGCTTCCCCATTTTTTAAAGAAGCAATCAAATATGGATAACTTTCAAGTGGAGTTAAGTGATTTACATCAGGTATTTGATCGATTACAGTATCATATAATGTGTTTAATTGACCAATAACATTTTTTCCACTAAAGTCTTCAAGTGTTGTTGCACTTGCTAATGCATCATCTTTACGTACGATCATTACCATTTCAGATTGATAATATGCTGTAGTAAATTCAGCGTTTTCGCGACGCTCATCTGTCGCTGTCATTCCTGCGATGATTAAATCAATTTCACCAGTATTCAGTGCTGGCTCCAGTGCATCCCAATCTAATTTTACAACTTCTAGTTCTTGACCTAATTGATCTGCAATATTTTTAGCGATAGTTACATCATAACCATCGCAAAATCCTCCTGCAGAAATTTCTACATTTGTTTCATTTGAATTTGGATCTGACCAGTTAAATGGTGCATAGTTACATTCCATTCCTACACGTAGTGTATTTGTTTCCTCAGTTGTTTCATTTGATGGTGTTGATTCACTAGTGCATCCACTCAGCAGCATCATAGTAAGTAAAGTTAATAATAATTTTTTCATTTCTTTGTCCTCTTTTCTCTTAAATAGACAAAAAGCCATGCTTCTATTAGCATGACTTTACTCGTTCATCCTTACTAATAGCGCCTCTTCTTTTCGAAGGAGTGTCATGAGTATTTCCCATAACCCCAAATAAATGACTTGCCAGTCAATCTACTTTCGGCGATGATTACCTTTGGGATACCTCATTGTCTGCCGACTCTGTATCTTACTCATTTGCATCGCTACCTCTGTTTACTTTTTGTTAATACAAATTAAACCAAAAAATCAAATATTTGTAAAGTGTTTTTTCACTTTTCTCTAGATTTTGTAAATTTAAATACGTTACTTTTCTATTATTTTTGTTTTGAATGCTTTTAATTCAATTGATTTATGCTTCGTTAAATTTCGAAATTCATTTCTTTAAAAGAAGTCTCCATATAAAAATGAGGACAAATTCACTTATCCTCATCTTATTCATTACTCTTCAAGTTTTGCTTGGTCTGAACTACGTTTTTCCTGCACTAAGTAGCGTGGTCTTTTTTTCACTTCCTCATAAATGCGTGAAATATATAAACCGACAATGGCAATCCCTGTCATTGTTCCACATCCAATAAGTAACTGAAGAATGATTACAGTTGGAAACCCTACATCAGATTGCCCTGAAAAGAACACAATCAATGTTTGAATTAACATTATCAATCCAGCAATTCCCATTAAAATTCCTAACCAAAGCACAAGAAAAAGTGGAAATGCTGTATAGGAAGTGATAGAGTTGACAGTCAATCGAACTAAAGCTCCGATGCTCCATCTAGTTTCACCTTGTGCTCTTTGTGCAACATGAAATGGCATATCTACTTGTTCAAAACCAACCCACTCTGACATTCCACGAAAGAAAGTCGTTGCTTCCTTGCATGCACGCCATCCTTCTAACGCCTTACGATTAAGTAGCTTGAAATCTGAAGCTCCATTTAAATCTAGCTTCGTCAGCGAGAAAAACATTTTGTAATAAGTTTTTGCAAAAAAGCGATAAATCATTGATTCTTTCCCTCTACTCGCCTTCACTCCATTGACAATGTCATAACCCTGTTTCCAAAGCTCAACCATATCCACAATTTTTTCAGGGGGATGCTGAAGATCACTATCCATAACTACGACGGCTTGTGCATCTACTAATTCAAGCGCTGCACTAAGTGCAGGTTCTTTACCAAAGTTTCTCGATAATTTAATGACTTCAACATTGGGCAAATCTTGCGCTAAACGACACATCTCTTCCCATGAATTATCTTTACTTCCATCATCCACAAGAAAGAAACCATGTTCAATCTTATCTGCATTTAATATCTCATTTACTTTTACTACATTACTATATATTTGTGCGCCTTCATTATAGACAGGCATGACTATTTTAATCATAAACTCACCTCAATTAATATTAGTATATCATATTCAATTAAGTAAAAGGATGAGAAATTCTCATCCTACCATTTTACTTTTTCTTTTTTTATCATGTATGTCAAACCAATCATCAGCACTAAACTTACTGCGCTGATTCCTAGTCCAATAACTAGACCAGGTGGCGTATATGACATTTCAATTGTATGTTGCCCTGTACTTACTTGTAGACCAATTAATCCTTCATCTACTGCAAAGTATGGAACATTTTTTCCATCTACTTTAATAGACCACCCAGTATCATATGGAATTGTTAGTAGCATTACTCCATCAATTGGTGTGTCGAAGCTTCCGCGAAGATATCCATCTTCCCAAGCTTCTACTTGAATTGATCTTGTGTCTAGTGTACTCATTGCTTGTTGATAAACATCCTCATTCACACTTACTACATAAATATTACCTGAAACACCATTTCCAGTCACATCGACCTGAACACGATCTCCCACAGCACGCTCACTATTATCAATAAAATATGGTTCACGTTGAGAATAAGACCATGTACTTACACCTTGTACTGACACTGAAGTAGCTGCCCCACAGTCTACATAAATAAACACATGCCCTGGATGTTCAATTAGAACTTCAAAAGATGCTGTAACATCACTTCCCTTAGATGGTAAGACGAAATGCGTACCATCTATAATAACTTCGCTTTGATTTACTGTTGCAGTAGACAAAGCACTCATTGAATTTA
Source organism: uncultured Holdemania sp. (assembly GCA_964369385.1). Taxonomy (GTDB): domain Bacteria; phylum Bacillota_I; class Bacilli_A; order Erysipelotrichales; family Erysipelotrichaceae; genus CALVGQ01. The sequence goes on along the minus strand of CAYJEY010000022.1, from coordinate 21,245 downwards.
TTTGTAAGACTTCACGCATATCTCCTGTTAGTGCTTGATAAAGCGTGTTTTGAGTTTGTACAGGATTATATTGTGTTGAGGTCCACGATTCTAATGATGATGTTCCTACATACCCTACAGAGAGACTTTCTTCATTTTCATAAAGATACCAACCACTATCACCTAAATCAGCAGGCACTTTAGTTAATCCTGGATAATCACTTAAATCACTACGTAGTGCAACATAACGCAATCCGAGCAGTGAATCAACTGTCGGCATGTATCCTTTATATCGACTACTGTTAATACCATTTGAGGCAAAACCTAAATTTTTCATTGTTTTTGTTGTTGTATAATAATAAGTAGATGCATAAGAAGATACGCCATCAAAATCATAAAGGGCTCCATCTTGGAAAGTCAACATAGTTAACATTTCCGCACGATAGAACTCTGTTCCTTGTGCATCATCATGAATTGCACTAACAACATCTTGACGCCCAATATTTTCAGCAGATGCCCAGTTACTGTGCGTTCCATATCCTTCTTGCGAATCCATTGTATAACGGTGTACGCTTGTTTGTGACCAAACCTCAGCAACCACAATAACAAGTAATGCAACTTGAATAATTCTTGTATCCTTTTTATAAACACTCATTAAACAATAGCTTGTCAAATAAAGTGCCATTAATGCAAAACTCACATACATTCTTGAGAAGCTAAATGTATCTCCTCCTAACACTTGTGCCAACATTAACCATGCAATTAATCCAAAGCCTACCTTCTTAATTGAATCAAAGCTCAAGTTTTGTGCATGATTTAGTAAGTCACATGTCATCAACAGCACAATGAACGAAAATATAAACGAATAACGATACGGTAAATCATTAGGTGTATGAAAACCATGCCATACTAAATCTAAACGATTAATCCCAAAACTTAATACTAAAATACTAAGTAAGAATAAGAAACCCAGTTTACGCCTTTTTGTAATACTCTCACTAAAGAAATATAGTGGAACACTCACAATTGCTAATACCCCACAAGCAACATTTGCCATGTCTTTTGAGCGAATTGTTAAGCTCGTATTATAGAGCATTTGCGTAGATACATCAAACAAACTCATCTGTGATTTCCACGCTGGAATACTATCTCCAGCTGCACTTGTGCTTTGCAGTCCAATAAAAGTTGGAAGTGCCAACACTGCTGACATTCCTCCACCTAGTAAACTTCCTATCGCAAAATACTTGGCACCATTGAAAATCTCTTCTTTTGAGCGTTCTTCTCGAATTGCCCAAAATACCCAATAAATTGCTAAAAAGATGCAAATAATAAAGGCCATGTAAAAGTTAAGGCAAACAGTAATCGCAACAGCAATTGAGTAAGCTACAAACTTTTTAGTTTCTAACATACGTTCCATCAAAAGCACACAAATTGGAAGCATAATAAGTGAATCCATCCACATAATACACCAAGAATAGGCTAAGATAAAAAACATACCTGAATACATTACACCTGTAAGTATTGTCGTAACATTTTTAACTTTAAAAATACTTTGAACGCAAAGAGTAAATGCAGCAGCACACAATCCAATTTTAATAATTGTGATTACCATAAATCCTACAGGTAAATACTCAATTGGAAATAACACCAACAAAACATTGAGTGGACTAGCTAAGTAATAACCAAATAGAGGTAAAAACCCTGTTCCAAGTCCTACCTGATTCGTATAAAACCAATTACCACCCTCTTTAATCAGATTTCTTAAATCAGCAAGTAAAGGCGTATATTGTCCCCACATATCAACCATCATGATATTGTGGTCACCAAATGGATACATTCCAGCAAACATGAATCCCAATGTTGCAATAATAATCGCAAATACGCCTGAAATAAGTGGATTCTTCCAAACTGGAATACGATCCTCTCCTTTTTTCAATTGGCGTATTGAATGTACACCAAAGAAAATCGCAAGTTCAAGAAAAAGAATACTTGCAATAAAATACAACCCTTCTATTCCTGAATCATTAAATACACCTTTATCTATTGCGAAGTCAGTTGTTAAAGTACCAAACGCAAAAACAATGATGTTTAAACATACTATTAATACGACAAGATGATTTCTCTTCATATGTTTCCCTCCATCAAATTTCTATCACTTTATCTATTATAACACAGCCATACTTATCAATTCCATAATCCAAAACATAAAAAAACCATGCTATGCATGGTTACTATATATCATGGAGCGGGTGATGAGAATCGAACTCACGTAGTTAGCTTGGAAGGCTAAAGTTCTACCATTGAACTACACCCGCAAATAAAAAAAATGGCGGTCCGGACGGGGATCGAACCCGCGATCTCCTCCGTGACAGGGAGGCATGTTAACCACTACACCACCGGACCATTTGTTTTTTTCACACAGAATTAACTGGCGAAGAAGGAGGGATTTGAACCCTCGCGCCGCTTGCACGACCTATACCCTTAGCAGGGGCACCTCTTCAGCCTCTTGAGTACTTCTTCATCAGTGCCAATTAATAATATCATGACATTATATATCTTGCAAGCCTTTTTTTGATTTTTTTTAATTTTTTTTACTAAAATTATTTCTAATATACTAAAACCCTTTATTTAAAAGGGTTTTAGTTATGTAAATCTTTTAATTTTTTTCTGTTTTAAGTACTGGTTTAAGCATTGTCATTAAAAGTGGAACGATCACTATCCCAACAACAGCTGTTGGAATCATGTATGAAGCATTATACGCAAGCGATGCTTCAAATGTATATCCATAAGCTACAACCCCTGATAATGTTGATGATACCAGTCTTAATGCATTCGTAATTAGTACCCCTGAATAGAATGGACCGATGTTCGGAAATGCTGCAGCTATACCATATACCCCAAAGGCAATAAAGTAATCAAGCATAAATCCAATCAGATTCGATGTATACATTGGTCCTGTAATAAATTGCAGGAATACACTCCCCACTCCAATCATTACACCTTTCTTTATTCCTAAGTGATAACTTGCCATAAGCAATGCGATTGTACTCAACCCCAGTGAGCCCCCATTTGGCATTTGTAACAATGCTGCTGCATTTGTAATGTAGTCTAATACTACAAACATGGCCACATACAACGCCATTAATACTAAATCTCTAGTTTGATTTCTTCTCATAAAAAAACACCTCCATAAGTAATGAGGCGTAAGTAAGACAACCCAAAATACGGTTAGACTCCCTACGCTAGTATGAACTAGATCAGGTCATAAGGGTTCGCACGATTTGGCATCTCAACTCATTTATGAGTTCCCCTGTCTTGACTAAACTATTATAGCTCAATCAAGAATGACTTACAATACAAAAAGACCACCTTTCGGTGATCTATTTTACTCCTAGACTTATTTTGATTGCTTCATCAATTTTGACTACAGTATTACTATCTAAACTACAAATCCATTGACCTAGTCGTTCTTTATCAATTGTCCGCAGTTGCTCCAACAACACCATGGAGACTCGCTCTAATGTAAGTGTCGGAATCATGACATGAGTGGGAATGGGAGGCTTTGTCAACCTTGTTGATATGGGCGCAACAATTAAAGTTTTAGAGAAACGATTCCCTTTATCATTTTGCACAATGACAACTGGTCTAACACCGCCCTGCTCACTACCAATAGTACCATGGAGGTCTGCATAATACACATCTCCGCGTTTAATCATTATTTGATTATCGGCATTTCCATACTATCTACTACTTGCAACATCTCATCCACCGATAAATCTTGCGAGTAAACAGAAGTCTCAACTTGACTTGATATTACCGTGAGACGATTCCCATCATAATAACCAATTAAACCTAACCCCTCCACAAGTACACCATCAATCTCTTGGTAGATTAATTCACTAGAAGTTTCAACAGGAGTTTGCACAAGAGTGAATTCTTTTTCACCACTAAACTCTAATACATGGCTAGAAGAATCTCCTTGAGCACTTACCGTGCTTGAAACGAGTTTCGAATCAAATACACTCATCGGATATAATGGTAATGCTACATCTTCGACATAAGCACTCGTTGGTGTTTCCATACTTTTTTTCGGAGTATCAAATGTTCCTTCAGCAAATGGTTCATTGAATGTCACTTGTGTAAAATTCATGCTTAACTCAGCTTGTTCATCTGCATTGTATGCAATTAAACTAATTGGCTTTAAATCACTACTCAATACAATGTCTTGGCGCACTAAATTTGAAGAACTCGGATAAGTCGCTGGTGCACTAACAACATAATTACCATCTTGACTATTTACTTCACATTCTCCTTGCATTACATCGAGTATTGTTTGAAACAAATACGGCTTTGGACTATTCATCGGCCATTCACCTTGAAACTTAAACACTTGATTCAATGAAGGAGTAACGACAAATACTCCTTCGCTATTCTTAAGTATAATTTGTTCTTGATTCAGAGATTTATCTAGCATACTTACTTTGAAATACTCTCCTGATTCATCACTCATCCACGAAGATGTAATATGATAACTCTTTACATCTTCCCCATTGACAATCTCCATATCACCTTCTAAGTAATAGGAAGTGAGATCACTCACTAAATTGTCTACCTTTTTATCGATAGAGGTTGGTTTAAAAAACATGAATAATGCTAGGGCTACTACAATGACACCTACAGCAATTGCTATTTTCTTTTTCATAACTCACCTTTCCTTCTGTTAGTAAAGTTATGATATGAAACCTAGTTTCATGCATAGAATGAAGAAAAAAGGAGCTATCTATGAAAAATCTTAAAACAATCTGCCTACTCATTAATATTATTGCTTGCTTAAATTATGGTCTCTACAGTCTATTTTCATTTGATGTTTTAAAACACATCTTCATTAATTCAGACTACTTATTACATTTTATCTATTTCATTTTTGGCATTAGTGGCTTTATCAGTCTGAGTTTTCTGCAAAAAAAATAAAAGCAGAAGTTGTTCCTCTGCTCTACTCTACAATAAATCCAGCTTCTCTTAAATGTATCTTCACTGAATACAGTACATCATTATTTCCTTCTACAATAACTGCCTTACGTGCTAAATCTACTTCGATTGAAGCACGATTCTCAATTAATGCAAATTTGATTTTTTCAACATCTTCTTGTGAATTTAAATTTCTAACAAAAATTATTTTCTTCATAGCTGCACCTCAGTGTTTATTATACACCACGTTTCACAATCGTACCACCGCTATTCACAAATGTGGAAGCAACTGTAAATTCAATCTCTTTAGCACGAGCTAGTAAAACACTGTCCAACATCATTACGCATGCTCCATTTTCTACAAGTTCTATGCATTCTTCATAAGATAAGCTAATATAGCGCTTGGCATCAGTATGCCATTTTGGATCTAAATCATATATACCATCAACATCAGTAAAAATCCACACGTGTTGTACATCTAATGCTTCTGCAATTAAGATTGCAGTTTTATCACTGCCTCCTCGTCCTAGCGTTGTTACATGCCCTTGTGCGCTTAATCCTAGAAATCCCGGTACAATTACTACTGGAACTTCTTGCAAATAGTGGAGTATCCACATTGGATTAACCTCAGTTACGTTTGCACATAGATGTTCATCATCTGTAATAATCCCAGTTTCACTCAATGTACATGCATGGGCTTGAATTCCTTGAGCTAAACATTCATTTTCAAAAACCAAACTACTCAAGACTTCTCCTTGAGATATCAAGCGATCACATTGTTTATCATTCAAGTATCGTCCCATTTCTAAAAGTGTGTTTGTAGAATATGGCTCATTTTTCCTACCCATTGCCGATACGACAACAACCACTTGATGATTAAGCGCGAGTTGTTGCTTAATCTTGTTGATGGCCAAACAGCGATGTTCACTCGTATTCAACGATGTTCCACCAAACTTCATTATCACTATCATCTTTTCACCTCATGATAGCTTATTCTATTCCACTACCTCTACTTAGGCAAATAAAAAACAGAGTTAACTTTGGTGATTACTTATGATATTAAACTTATATAAAACTTCCTCATTTAATATTTTATCATAATTACCAATAATGCCTTGTTAACTCTGCCACTGCTATATAAATTGCAAATCTTTATCTTTTATTCTTAAAACTTCCACTTACTATTATTCAGTGTTTAACTTTTAGAATCTTTATTCATCCTCACTAATCAATAAAGGATTTAGATTCAAGGTATTTCACCTAAACTACATACTACTTAAACGCTATTGAAACACGTTTTGAAACACTTTTTATTTTCTATTTATTGATAGGCTATTGATCTTCTCACCATATCTTATAATAATAGATTTTTACCTATTTCCTCTTACTGTAATCAGTAAGTCATTTACTATTTAATTTTGTCCTCGTTATTGTCCATTGGTCTGTCCTCTACAGCAACACTTTCTATTTTAAAGCCTTTGAATCTTTTTTATGCTTCCTCAACCAGTGCTGTTATTTTGATTAGGAAGCGATTTAAATTTCGAGTAGAACCTTTTTCATGACTAATTCCTCCTTAAGTTTTAAGACTTTGTCATGTCTATTTATAACCTTATAATATACTATTTGTTCTTTTATAATAGCCTTATATTTATTTTTTATTTATGCTATAATAATATTTGTGAGAGCGATGCAAAATACATCGTTTTTTTATTTATTCCTACAAAATTTTAAGCATAATTTATCATTTTTAAGAAAACTCAATTTCCATGAAAAATCCAAAATGAAATTACTCATGACAATTCTTTAAATAATGACACTTTAAATATATTATTTATTATTTCACATAAAAAAAGTTGAATATATCTCTTCCCAAATCCAACTTTTTTTATTTAATTGTCTACATATGATTAATAGTATAAATCTCAATAAATTTTATATCTCACTCTTGTTTCTTCGAATCAAAACTCTTATTGCTTTTTTTATTTCATCAGCTACTTCTTTGTCCTTGTGATACTGATCAGAATATTGGGTAACATAATCTTTTGATACATCAATAAATAACACATCTTTATCTATTAGTTTAATCTTTACTTGTATAATTACATCATTCGCTGTCTGTACTGCAGCCATAGGCATTACGGCAGTTAATACTGCAGATGCAATTGCATTCTTGTTGTTATTCCTTGATTTTGGAGCTTCCATTACTTCTACCTTTTCAAGCAATTTATAATCATACAATTTCGATAAGTCTGTAGATAATCTCCAAAGCTTGTTCTCTTTATCAAACTCGATGATATTATGAATGTTTTTACTTGTCGTAAACTCGATATGGGCACTTGTCATATAGTTATTCCCTCAACTTTCTATTTTTGAAACTTTGCGTTTTATGCGTCATCAATCGGCAGTGTTACTTAAATAGTGTTGCACCTTTTCATACATAATTCTTCTTTAAATCTCAAGTCTAAGTCTTATATTTACATCATACACACTAGAATTCAATATACTAGGCTTATATTAATGCATCATACATGCTATAATTTTACATATTTGGGATTTTAATAATCTCTCTTTTTTATTTTGATAATTCAGCAATTTAACACAAAAAAGAGCTTTCGCTCTTTTTTATAGTTCTGGATACCCAAATACTTCCTCTGGTCTCATACGGCATGGTGCTCCTGAGTTTTCACATAGACGACTCAGTGCAGAAGTTCCCCATCCACAACCAAAGGATAAGTCACCATTCCAACTTGCAATATAATCATTGATTGAGTAATCACCTAATTTATAAACTTCTAAATGAAGATGTGCTCCTGAGCTATTTCCTGAATTTCCTGATTCAGCAATCACATCCCCTTGCGTTACTTGTGTATAGCGCGCTACTAATGTACCAGGACTCAAATGTAAGTATTTAATTGCGTATAATGTTCCACCAACTTGTGTAAGAAGAATCAATTGATTTCCACCACCGCTTGTACCACCTTGAGCACTACCGCAAACGTTCCCTAAATATCCATTATTTGAACAACCATCAACTGAAGCGATTACTATACCATTGGCTACGGCATATAAATCAGTACCAATTGGAATTCCAATATCCGTACCAAGATGAGTCCCACCTTTTGGATATGACCAAGTATTCGCTGTTACACGAGTGCTTGTCGTTGGACGAATAAATCCGGCTGAAGCAGGAATTTCTCCCATTGCCTCAATCGCACTCTTTATCTCATCTAAGTCAGCTGCAATTCGATTTCCAAGGGCAATCCACTCTTGTTCCTGCTTTAACCATTCTTCTAGAATGATTTCTGCTTCAGCTTGCAAAGTATTAATTTCACTTTGTTTGGTAAGCGTTTCTGCTCGTTTTACTTCAACAGCATCTTGATCAACAATCAACTGTTCTTTTTCTAAATTGATGTCATCAATTAGAGTTACTAATTCTTGACGTTCATATTCATCATATTCTAATAAATCATTAACCCAATTTCCGCGGCGGATAAACTCACTAAAAGATTGTGCACCCATTAAGTAATCGACGTGTTGATTAAGTCGCATTGTCCCTTGTGAGGATACCATACGATCTTGAACTTTCGTCATCAGTTCTTCTTTTTCTAATTCTTTTTGTGCTATCAATGCAATTGCTTCATCAATCGATACTTGCAGTGTTGCAATATCAGCATTCAATAAATCAATCTCTTCTTGTAAACTTGCTATTTGCGCTTCATAGTTGTCAATTTCTTTAATTTTATCTTCAATATTTGACGCTATCTCTTCTCGCATTTCTTCAATATTTTGTTGTTCAAGAGTTAACTCTAAATTTCGGTCATTGAGATATGTTCTAAAATCTTCACATGTTGCTTCTTCTTGTGCAGTTAAATCTGTACCTTTGCACAATTCTTCATAATAATCTTCATTTCCTGCAAAATCATTTGCTAAAATAGTCGGTGTAATACTGATTGCAAGTAGTGATAACACACATACGATCGCTACTAATCTTTTACATATTTTCATTATCTTTTCCGCCTTAAAAAACGAGTTACTGAGATAAGACTACCAAATAGACCTACCACAATTCCAATTAACAAAATCCCAGCTGTTAGATAATAACCAAATGGAAGTGGTTCAACCATCACAAACAATGCACTAAACCATACTCCTCCAAGATAATCATATAAATAATAATATCCTACTGCTCCAGCAATTGCAGGCAACAAACCACCTAAGAAACCAATAATCATTCCTTCGACCATAAATGGCATTCGAATATAAGCATTCGATGCTCCCACTGAGCGCATAATGAAAATTTCATTTGTTCTTGCAGAAATTGCAAGTTTGATTGTATTTGAAATCAATGTTATTGCTAAAAAGCTAAGTGCTGCGACGATAATGATTCCACCAGCTCGAATTGACTCAAGCGCATTAACTAAAATAATTGTACTATCACCGCCATAGTTGATCTCTTGAAGACCCACGATTGCAGATAATTTACCAGCTACATCACTTAAATATACACCTTCATTCACTTCTATATAATACATGTGATGAAATGGATTATTTTCTGAAGTATAAACATCATAAATCATTTTTGTATCTTCGTCCGTTGCATTTACTTCTAAAAAATAAGCTAATTCTTCATCTTTAGTATAAAACGTAACCTCTGAAACTTCATTTACTGATTCAATTTCTGCAAGAATCCGGTCAAGATTTGCTTGATCCTCATGTTCAAACGATACTTTCGCAGAGATTAAAACTGATTCTTCTATATTTGCAGTGATGGCTTCCATATTAACTGAAAATATAGCAAACACCCCAACTAAGCTCAATGTGATTAAACAAGCCGTGATGCTCGCTAAAGCCATTGTGCGGTTTCTCCATATCCCTTGGAAACCTTGCTTAAAACATCTAGCTATCCACCTTAACGCGCGCATAATATCCTCCTTCCATCATATCCGCCACGATATGTCCAGATTCAAGAGTGACAGTACGACGTCGATGGCGATTCACAATACGATAATCATGCGTTACCATAATGATCGTTGTATTTAAGTCTTTTTTTATTCTGTCCAATAATGCAATAATCTCATCTGACATTACAGGATCTAAATTCCCAGTGGGTTCATCTGCAATGAGTACTTTAGGATTATTGATAATTGCCCTAGCAATGGCAACACGTTGTTGTTCTCCACCAGATAATTGTTCAGGTTTAGAATGTCCTTTATCATCTAATCCTACCATATTAAGCACAGCTCTAACCCGACGACGAACTTCTTTTCCTTCTGTTCCTATTACTTCTAGTGCATAGGCAACATTTTCAAATACTGTTTTCTCTTTAAGCAAGCGAAAATCTTGGTAAACAACACCAATATTTCTACGATACTTTGGCACTTTGGAATGCCTCAATTTCCCCACACTTATATTCAATACATTGACCGTCCCCTTAGTTGGTAGCTCTTCACTTGTCAACAATTTAATGATTGTTGATTTACCTGCACCAGTTGGACCTACTACATATACAAACTCACCTTGTTCAATTGTTAAATTAACATCGTGTAAAACACTTGCACCATTTTTATATGTTTTATGTACATTTTTCAATTCAATCATGATTTCAACTCCATTCATTACAAGTATATCATAATTTAACCCGACAGTAACTTGAAAATGATGACAATATTGTGAACATTATGTGAATATTTGACAACAAAACTCATCAAATTTAGACTTAACTTTACAAATTAACAAAAAAAAACACAGAATTATACTGTGCTCATTTGTGTTATACGCGAACATCCAATTTGAAACCTTCACCATGCACATCTTGCACGTCACTCGTAATAATAAATGCTGTAGAATCAATTTTATTCACAATTTCAATCAATTGATGATATTGCTTTTTATCAATAATCACAAGAATCATCATTCGTTTTTCTTTTGTATAACCGCCCTGCGCTCCGATTAATGTTGTCCCACGGTCTAAATCAGTATGGAGTATTGTATTAATCTCCTCCCACTTCTCTGAAATAATTTGAACTGAATTGGCATTTACCCCACCAAAAGTTAGGACTTTATCTACAATCCAGGTGGTTGCCACTACTGATAAGATACCAATTAACACGGCTTCTATCCCGTATGAAAACAATCCTAAGCATACTGTTAATCCATCAATAATGAAAACAAAAACGCTTGTCTTAATTTTTGTTAAACGATTTAAAATTAATGGTGGAATATCCATTCCCCCTGTACTCGCTCCAACACGAAGTACGATTGCAACACCAAATCCAGCAATTGCACCACCATATAAAGAGGCCAACGGTGCAGACAAATTCGTTATTTCATATTGAGACAACTCTAAAATATTTAAGAAAATTGGATACATCACTGAAGAGATGACCGTCTTTACAGCAAAACTTTTGCCCAATACAACACTTCCAAGTAAAAACATGCTATATACCATAAAATTAATAATCCAAATTCTTGGAACATCAATCAAAGGGGCAATCGCTACAGCTATACCCGCAACTCCACCAGATAAAATATCATAGGGTAAAATAAAAAACTGTACACCTACCGCTAATATAAACGTCCCCAATAAAGTTATTGATATTTCTTTTGCTCTATTCATTTTATTCCTCACTTTAACTTTCACATTATTTATTATACCATTATTGTCAATAAGATTAGTGTCTTTACATATGAAATTTTATTGTCCTAATTTCCCCTACATGTATTCTTATTTTGTGATACAATTTCAATTACCTATGATAGAATATAAAAAAGGGGGAGTTATCATGAAAACTAATAAAGGTTTTACACTCGTTGAGTTAATTATTGTTGTGGCAATTATTGCAGTCCTTGCCACAGTACTTGCACCACAATACTTGCAATACGTGGAAAGAAGTCGCGAATCAAACGATCTTCAACTCGCTACAAACATCATGGATGCCTCAGTCATTGCTGCCGCTAATCCACAAAACAATGTACCTGCCGGCAGATATTTTACTGTTTTTTGGTCAACAGATACATTGAGTGATTCTCAACCATTTGGTGGTATGTTGTGTGTTACTTTAGCATCTCCTACGACAAGAGAATCAGTCATAAGCAATGATGGCGCAACGCCTGTCAGCGATGTTGATACAATCGAAGCATTTGCAAAAGAATTATTCACCTCATTAGGTGTTGATGAATCGGATATCGTGCTTAACACAGGATCCGGAGAAACAAGTGGTTGGTGGGCACCACTTCCAGAGGCTCAATCACTTATCGCTAACCAAGCAAAGTTTTATTTCCATATTCATACCTCAACCGGACAAATCGCCCTTGCTGAATATGTAGGTGGTGTAAGCAATGTCGGTAGTCCAAACCAATGGTTAGACATTGGTGTTAATGCAATTCCTGCACCATAATTCAAAAAGAGTTCCAAATGAAGTACACTTCATATATTGGAACTCTTTTTTTATGTATCTCATATTACCTTATATTTTTAATAAGTTGTTTCTTAAACTGCTTCATTTTTAATCCATGTTTGCTTGTATATATTGCAACAGATATCATCGCACCAAGCGAACTTCCAATTGTCAGTCCCAAAAGAAATTTCATAACGGGTGTAGACTCTAGCTCAATCCACAATAACCCAAAATAACACGTCATCATGACTACCCCCAATACACTCATACGATTCAAATCCTTCAATAACTTTATTTTTTCGTCCTGCCCATACTCAATCACTTTAAACATAATTTCTTCGGGTTGAATTGATTCTTTCTGCACTTTATGTTCTCCCTCAAGAATTTCAGCGATTTCTATCTCGTATAATTTAGAAATTTCAATAAGCAAACTTAAATCTGGCATGTTTGTCCCCGTTTCCCACCTCGAAATTGTTTTATTTGAGACGCCTAGCATCTCCGCTAGTTGCTCTTGTGTTATCTCCTTTGACTTTCTCAAATCTCTTAAAAAGTTACCAATCTTTTTTTGATCCATATTCTCACCTCCTCTTAAAACTTATCAAGCCTATATCTAAATGAACAGGACAAGGAGCGAGAATTTGAAAATCTTACTCATTATTTTTTAATATTCCATAGAGTTTTAAGTCTTGAAACTGGTGATTTTTAAAAATTCCATGTCGGAGTGTTCCTTCTAAAATAAAGCCATTTTTCACTAATATTTTGCTAGAAGCAACATTCAATTCAAAAACACGTGCACTTATTCGAACAATCTCTAAGTCTTTAAATGCAATTCTACAAATTAGTTTTATTGCTTCACTCATGATTCCTTTACCACTGTATTCATCAAGTAACATATAACCTAACTCAGCATCTATTGCGAAAACATCAGTCTTTTTTTCAATCGTAATATTCCCAACCACTTCATTATCAACAACAATGGCACGATAAATCCCTGTTTTTCCTTCTTCTTCGTTTACCTTATTAATCCACCAATTCGCATTTTCTTCAGTATATGGATCAGGTAATCCATTAGTAAGAAAAGTGCGATTCACTCGATTACATAGTTTACATAGCTCTTTAATATCATTTATGTTCCAAGGTCTTAGTATTATCATATCTGTGTACTCCTATATTATATTAGTATAGCAATTCATTTGCATTATATCGACAAAATTCATAAAAAAAGAGGAGCAAATCCTCTTCTTAATTAAAATGCTAGATAAAACATATAAAACCCCATGAATGCCATGAATATTCCCATCACAATTTTTAACCCTTGACTTAGTTTTCCATATTTTTGATTTTGTGATAATTTTTGTACAAAACCAACCCAAGTTCCACATATTACCGCAAGGATTCCATGCCCAATTGAATATAGTAGCAACAACAAGATTCCCCATGCAAGACTTCCACTACTCGCGACTACCGCAAGCAGTGCAATAAGTACAGGCGTTGAGCAAGGAGAGGAAAACACTCCTCCCAATATCCCCGCAATAAGCGCACCGATATACCCTTTTCTCGTATTTTTTGAAAGTAAATAACTTGATGGAATTATCTCATAGAGTTCCCATGTTTGTAATGCAAGAATCATCATGAGCACCCCCAACACAAAGTACCACCAAGTAGCCACTGTACCAATCAATCCTCCTGCAATTGTTGCAATGACACCTAAAATTGTAAAAGTGATTGCCGATCCTATCGCAAAAGTGAGTGATAATAAAAAGGCTTTCTTTGTTGTACGCTCTTTGGTACCTCCTACATAACCTACAATCAGTGGAACAGAAGACAGCGCACAAGGTGTAAACGAAGTTAATACTCCAGCTAAAAGCGCAAGCACAGGAGCTAACCATGTTTGCTCACTTATTAATGTAGATAGACTCTGTAGCCATGCATCAATCATGCGCATCGACCCCCATATCTGCAAAGATCATACGTAATTGGTCTTCTGTTAAGCCCCCTTGATGAGCAGTAAAGATGTGTTCATCAGTATTTTGATCTTTATACATTTGAAACTGAATTGAAGATAAAACTTCATCACTTGGAAAATATGGTGTACCATCCGCATTATAAAAAACCTGAGTAGGAATAACTTGTACTGGATAACCATCAGCAGCACTAGGAGAAACCCATACATCCACAAATTTAATAATAGCACGCTCTTGAAACTCTTCGTTTAGTGTAACTAGCACTGGAGCCATCGCTTTACAAGGAATACACTCTGTTGCCCCAAAGTCAATAATGGTAGGTAATTCATATTCTTTTAAAGCGGGTAAATCAATTGAACTTGTGTGAAGCGCAAAATCAACTGGAACATCACTTGGGTTGCTCATTTGAGCTTCTTTATCCTTTTGTACAAACCAAATCCCTGCAACCACGGCGATCATGAGGATAGGTACAACAACCTTAAATATTTGTTTTTTCTGCATCTGTTATCTCCTATATAATATACACATCAATAATTTTTGATATGTTATCAAAAAGAAACTAAATTTCTAGCATCTCCTTACTTGATATCTTATTGAGATGAATTCTTTAGACGCTAATTTTGTTATAACTTAATTGCCTTCGTGTTAAAATACTTAGCGAAATAATTGCAGATTGTATCATTGTCATCATTACTTTCAAAAAAACCGGTAATTGCAAATCCACACTCTACCTGACTTCCTATAAGTGTCTGCATAGTGTGACTATATTCAATCGCATTCTTATTTTTAATGAAAAGTTCTGCCTCTTCCTCATTCAATTCATCCAAAGAATTGAATGGAAGACGATTCACCACCGTGTATATCCCCACATCATAAGTTTTTCCATCAAACGAGTAAATGTGTGGATTTGTCATTCCAAATAAAAAGCTCCCACCACATTTCAAAATGCGATAACACTCTTGAAATACTGGTTTTGTATCTTCGATATAAGTCACTGACACAGGACAAAACACCAGGTCAAAAGACTCGTCATCAAACATAGATAAATCACACATATCGCCCTTGATTGTTTCAAGACTAAGATGATCTCGTTTTGCCACAAAACGATCTTGATCCAGTTGTTTATTTGAAATATCTAACACTGTAGTTTGTGCACCAATAGCCGCAAACACTGGTCCTTGTTGACCACCACCTGATGCAAGACATAGCACTTTTTTGCCATTCATCATTGTATCTATCCAATGTGGTGGAACAGGAACATTTCCACCTAAACTAAGTTTAAATTCACCTTTTTTTGCCGCTTCAATTTCATCTGATGATATTGCTAATGTCCATATAGATTCTTCTTCAACTTTTTTATCCCATGCATTTTCATTTATGCTCATTTGTTTTATCCTCTTTTCCAAAATAAAATCCTATCGCTTCTCATATACCAAATCTGTAATTCCATTATACGTTCTTGTAGAAACCAACTTAAGCTTTGTCTCAAAACTCACTTCTTTAAACAATCTAATACCATTTCCTAAAATTGTTGGAATAATAGAAATTGTGTATTCATCAATCAATCCTTTTTCATGAAGTTGTTGAATAGTACTCGCTCCGCCACACACCCATATATCTTTTAGTGCTTCTTGTTTCACTTTTAAAATTAAGCTTGATAGCTCTTGCGAAGTAAATACCACATCGTCTGTATTCTTTAGCTCTTTGTGCGTTAGCACAATGCTCTTCATTCCCTTATATGCCCATTCATCAACAGATAACTCAGTAATAATCTGATGATATGTGCTATAACCTAATATTACTGTGTCAATTGTTTTGATAAATTCAGGATAACTACCTAGGTTATTGTTATCACTATTATCGCCACCTAGAAAAGAAACACCGCCTCTTATATCAGCAATATAACCATCTAAACTCATCGCAATATACGCCTTTACTTTTTTCATTATTTTCTCCTATTCATACGTCTCTTTTAAGTATTATAAAAATCATATGGAAAACACTATTTTTTTGATACAAGAAATATTTTATTTAAAAACGAGCCCTTCTTTTTATTTTTTTCTTCTTTAATTTCATACAGCCTCAATAAAGGAACTCCTTTTGCAAGACAAATTGCTTGAACTACTTCAAGTATATCTGCTAACTCTTCAATTTCTCCACTCTCTTGATATTCTCGAACTTCTTCTTCAAGTTTTTTATTTAATTCACATAAATATTCAGGATCATCCAAAATATAATAATCCGGTGTCTCTCCTTGTGCAGTAATTATCTCTGGTATTTTGTCTCTTACTAATTTATTAAATTTTTTCATTTTTTCCTCATTCCTAATATTTTGGTCGCTATTTAATTCCTTCTTTATTATACTCTTTCTAAAATATTTTTCAAAAAAAGATAGCTTACGCTACCTTTCATAGACAAGGTTAATTTTGTTAACTAAATCCCTTTTTTTACAATCCCCTTTTCTTCCCATGAACTCACATTAGCTTCACGTTCTGCTTGTTTTAAAGCAACTTCCTCTCCTTTTTCCGCTTTTAATTCATCAAATTTGCTTGCAAATTTATCTAAAAGTGAAGAAATTTCTTCTTCTGTTCTACCATTTTCAAGCATTTTATTTTCTAATCCTGCTTGCGCAGCCTCAAATGATGCTCCCTTAGCAGCAAACTCATCAGCTTTTGCTTCGACTGTTGCTTGTTTTTCTGCAAGTTCTTCTGCCTTTTCTTCGCGATTAAAATTGATAGTAATGTTTGGTTTTCCAGGTTCACCTTTAGGTGTTGATTCCTCTGCAGACGCTGTAACTCCTATTGTTCCAATCGTTAAAAGTCCAGCAAGTGTCATTGTTACGAATTTTGTTTTTAACATCATATTTTCCTCCTCTTAGGGTATGTCTCACCCCATGTCTGAAGTATATACCTCAACTCATTGGAAAATCATCGGACTAAAACTGGCAAAATATAGGCAACTTCACTTTACTGTTTATATTTATGCTCATATATGTAATTATTTATGTGAGGTGATGTTATGAAAATTTATATTGCAGATGATGAAAAATCAATTCGAGATATCATTGGTGGGTTTCTTAAGAATAATGGATACGATGTCCTTACTTTTGAAAACGGCAATGATTTACGTGATGAGTTTATTTTAAGGCCTTCTGACATGATTATCTTAGATGTCATGATGCCTGGGACTGATGGAATAACTATCTGCTCTCAAATTAGAGAAAGAAGCAATGTCCCAATTATCATCGTATCAGCAAAAGATAGTGAACTCGATCGGGTTACAGGTATTACAATGGGTGCTGATGACTATTTAGTTAAACCATTTTCCCCTATGGAACTTGTAGCTAGAGTCAATTCAATTTTTCGAAGAATGTCTTTTAGTGAGACAACAAAAGAAAAAAAGAGTTTATCTTATGGTGATATAGAAATTAATATCGCAATGAAATATTGTCTAGCTCAAGGAAATAAGTTTGATACTACTCCTACTGAATTTACTCTATTAGTCTATATGTTTGAAAATTTTGATCGGGCTGTTTCTAGAGAAGAACTACTAAAGAATGTCTGGAAATTTGATTATGAAGCTGATACTAGAGTTTGTGATGATGTCTTAAAAAGACTACGTAAAAAACTTAAGAATACAAATGTAAGAATATCCTCAGTTTGGGGATTTGGGTTTAAGTTAGAACTGGAGGAGTAATATGTTAACTATCAGAAAAAAAATATCTCGGTTATTCCTTACTTTTATTATTCTAATTCCTTTAACAATACTATTTCTATTTAACTTCATTGTGTCAATTTATTCTCAAACACAAGCAAAAGAAGATTTATTAGAATCTGTTAGTGAAATTTCTAGCAGTCTTAACTCCAATTTACCTAATACGAATTTAAGCAAAATACCTGGTCAAAACGTTGTGAATGAAGACTTGCCAAATATGGCTGCACTCTTAAACAACCAAAATCACAGTCCCTCTGTTGAGCTTGTCGTTTTTAATAAGAATGGAGAATTATCTAGAGTATTCAATACTGCTAGTTTTGTATCTGATGACTTAGCGCAGTTAATCTATACCAAGTCACAAGATTTAGTTCAAGGAGAAATTGGATCAGTCAAATTTGGAAACGATACTTATTATATCGTTGAGGTCGACTATCAAACACAAACAATGACGGACAAAATACTTTATATCTCCAAAGGTCTCATCATTGATGAATTTGTTATGGCTATTAATATAGTATTAGTCATTGTATCAATCCTCGTTACATTGATTGCATTTATAATTTCCAACAAGGTATCTAAAGCTTTTGCAAGACCAATTGAATTATTAACTACGCAAGTTGAAACTATGAAAACAGAAGAATTATTGATTATCGATAATAAAAGTGATAGCCTAGAACTTCAAAAGTTGACTAACGAAATAAATGCGCTTAATCACAGAATTTATCATCATAATCAGGCACAAAAAAATTTCTTAAATAATGCATCACACGAGCTTCGTACACCGCTTATGAATATACAAGGATATTCAGATGGAATAAGCATGGGAATATTTGAAGATGCCAAAGGGACATCACACTTAATCTCTGAACAATGTAAAAAACTCACTGACCTTGTGGATAGTCTTCTAACCCTCTCAAGAACAGAAAATTTCAATACGAATGTTCACTTCGAAAATATGTGTTTAAGTGAAAATTTAATCGATTTAATAAACAAGTATAACGGTTATGCGCTATCCAAGCACATTAAAATAATCACTGATATTGAGCCTGATTTATATATCAACTCGAATATTGAATTACTTTTTGGATCCATCGGCAACATTATTTCTAATGCAATCCGTTATGCAAAAACTACTGTCACAATTTCACTAATTCAAAACAATCAAAAAGCAATCATCACTATAAAAGACGATGGAAATGGCATAGAAGATATTTCGCATATATTTGATAGGTTTTATAAAGGTAAAAATGGAAATTATGGATTAGGACTCTCTATTGCTAAAGCTGCAGTAGAAGTAATGAAGGCTGAAATCAGAGTTAAAAATGATTATGGCGCGTTATTTGAGATTTTAATCGACTTAACTGTCCCACATAGTTAAAATCACGATATTTAATAAAACCGAGGTAATTGAATTGTATTTAATTACCTCGGTTTTTTGTGCGCTTTTGTAGTATTCAGAAACATAAACTCAATCCTTTTTAACACAATAAGTATAAGCATTCCATAAAAGTTAATCCTATAATGTGAAAAGAAAGACCGCTTATTAAATGAATACTTCAAATATTGACCATTTTTCTAATTCATAATACCCATGATAGAGATGTGGTTCCTAATATACTTATTTCATGGAGTAAGAGGAAATAACTTAGTTTTATTAACTTTTGAAATATTTTTTTTCAACTTTTCAATTTCAAAAGGCCTCCCATGAGCTGGATAAATTTGATTAGGATTTAACTTAATCATTTTTTCCCAGGACTTGATATACTGGTCTTTGTTTTCAATCCATATGGTGATATTGCTTTTACTTGGAAAGCCGTTCATTGCTGCATCACCACAGAATAAATAACCATCTTTTGATAGTAACGATATAGAGTCATCCGTATGGCCTGGGGTTTCGATTATTCTCGAATTTAGC
This sequence comes from uncultured Holdemania sp., assembly GCA_964369385.1. Taxonomy (GTDB): domain Bacteria; phylum Bacillota_I; class Bacilli_A; order Erysipelotrichales; family Erysipelotrichaceae; genus CALVGQ01. The sequence goes on along the minus strand of CAYJEY010000022.1, from coordinate 1,308 downwards.
ATTTTTTCGATAATAAGTTTATTTTCGTCCGAAATAAAGAGCAAATTTTCTTCATACTCTTTCTCTATTGCTGGAAATTTATGCTGCCCATTTCCAAGCATCTTCATAAATATGCAAAAAACATAACTTAGTTTCCCACTACAGCCGCCAGCGAAAGAATTCTGCCCTTTTCTTAAAACATCAATTCCCTTATGACTCATAATAATCTTCACATCTTTATTTCTTTTGATTATGTCATTAATAAAACCCGCATGATCATCGTGTGCATGTGTTAAAAATATATATTTTATATCTTTTATTGATATATTATGATTACTAAGCCTCTTTATGCAACTATTTAAACTCCTCTGATATCCAGTATCAACCATTACATAACCCTCATCTATCTGATACAAATAGGTATTCATTACCCTACTTCCTATGTTAATCAAAACATTATCCTCCTTATGCCATATACAATTCTACATTACATAATTCTCGTGATTGCTTCATCATATTACTTTTTGATTTGCCCTAAACGCGCTCCATATTTTTCAAACAATTTGGATGCTACACATTCTCCAGCTCCATAGCCATCGAACAGGTGATAATCTTTAATATTTATTAGAAGCAATTCTTGCTCCAAATAAATTATGTCTGATACATCTTCATCATAATCGACCATCTCCAAGACATACTTAGGACTTTCATCATACCAAGTAATCAACAATTTAGCTCTAAACTCACCACTTGGCAACTCTTTAGGATAATCAATACTTAAATTTCCTACGTTTTACTCATTTTATTGTTTTAAGATTTCTTGGTAATTATTAAAGTTCATATAAATAAAACTAGATTTTCATTTCTTTGATATTAATTATATCACACGATATAGAGCTAGGCTCTAGTTGTATTAATTCACTTTTGATTTAGTATTATTTATTATTGTATATAGAATCCTTTTTTAGGCAAATACTTTATGTTATACCAATAATAATTATTCTCTATAAAAGTATAAGACAGACTGCATTTTGAGTGTATCGAAACTTCAAAACAAATAATTGATTCCATAAAAATTTTCAGGATTTTACTACTGTAACATTCACTATTCTTGCAAGTTACTCCTACGCTAAGCCATTTTAGATGGTACAAGTTTTTTCAAATTTAAATTGTGTATTTGCACTAGTTTCATTCAATACAAAAAAAGCTATAACCCCTTTAATTAAAGGGGTTATAGCTAGTCTATACGCTGTAATAATACGACTGTTTCAACATGTGTTATATTACTATAAATACTAGGTGAATTCCATCTTGTATAATTATAAAATA
>CAYJEY010000021.1:0-36399 GCA_964369385.1 uncultured Holdemania sp. | reverse complement strand
CTTGTTAATAATATCAAATATACTACCCCTCGTCAACATCTTTTTTTATTTTTTTCACTATTTTTCTAAATCTAAAGTGATAATGTCTTAGTATATTTATAAAGTGAAGATGTCCTAACGTTATATAATTAATGTCAGAAGGTACTTATGAAAGGAATTATGCTTAAAGATATGGAAAACTTAAAATATAAGACAATCAAAAATGTTGTTTCTGGAAGAACAACTAAAGAAAGAGCTTCGGTACTATTAGATTTATCCATTAGACAAATTAACGGGTTAGTTAAAGTTTACAAAGAAAACGGGAAAGAAGGTTTTATTCATAGAAATAGAAATAGAGTATCCCCCAGAAAAACATCAATTGAAGTTGAAAACAAAATAATCAACTTATATGTTGAAGACTACTATGACTTTAGTGTTTCTCATTTTCAAGAGGTATTGAATGGTACATATAACATAGCTATTTTTTATCCAACATTAAAAAGAGTTTTAGAGGACAATGGCTATATCTCTAATTACGCACATAAGAAAACCAAAAAAATATTTAAAAAGAAATTAAATGCTCAAAAGAAAAACAAAGAGTTATCAGATGTGAAAATAACAAAATTAAATTCAATTGTTGATTTCAAAGATGCAAGACCAAGAAGATCTAAGCCTAAATATACTGGAGAAGTGATTGAGATGGATGCCTGTGATCATTTGTGGTTTGGTGATGAAAAATGCCATTTGCATGGAGCAATAGATGTTTCAACAGGGATAATTACTGGTTTATATTTCTCTTTTGAGGAAACCTTAGACTCTTATTATCACGTATCTAAACAGATGTTTTTACAATATGGAATACCCGCAAAAATAAAAACAGATAAAAGAACTATATTTGAATATACTCATTCAAAAAATAAAGATATTGAAAAAGATACTTTTACTCAATTTGGTTATATGTGCAAATCACTTGATATTGACCTTACTTGTTCCTCTGTTCTAGAATCCAAGCCTCATATTGAAAGACTATGGGGAACACTACAAAAAAGGCTCATCCCATTATTGAGACAAGCCAAGATTAGTTGTATAGCTGAAGCAAACACCTATTTACAACAATACATTCGAACATACAACTCCCAGTTTTCTGTTCAAGATAACAATATCACATCAGTCTATACAATGGACAATGAAATTTTAGAATCTATAGACAAATATTTATCTATTATATCTTATAGAGTTATAGATAAGGGACATTGCATAAAATTGAATAATAAATATTATTGCTTAAAATTCGACGGAAAACAGGAGTTTGTAGCCCCAAAATTAAAAGTGTTAATTATCAAAGATTTTAATGGAGCATTATACTCATCAATTGATGGAATCGATAAAGCATTTCCGTCGTTGATTTGCAAAAATAGGTACGCATCTGTTGGCTCAATGCAATAGCCACACACAACTCCAGCAAAAGCATTACATGCCATTAATGCTCCTTGACCTGTACCACAACCAGTCACCACGAAATCAACCGCTTTAGAATTTAATAATAATGCTGATTGAATCGCAATATGGATGTACGTAAGTCGAGGATTCTCCACAGTATAATCTGTAGGTAAATTTTGCGGGTTGTTCACTTCATCCATTCCTGTATTAAATACTTCATGCCCCATTGGAACTACTACTTTTTTTAACTGCTCCTGTACAATACCATTTTTTGATGCTTGTGAAAATTCGTTAATAAGTGCTATTCTCATTTTTCCCTCTTTCTTTATAGTTTGAAATTGACTAAATATTAAATGCTGCTAAAAGACATGCAATTGCTAGACAAGTATATCCCAAATTTAATGTTATTTTTTCGTTTTTGAGATAAACCTCACCTACTTGCCCGCCACGTTTTAAATAACTAGACTTTGCTCGATAAATAAAATAAAATCCGATAATCATCACAACAAACTTAACATATGTCATATCCAAACCCTCCATTGATGTTTCAATAATAACTAAACTTAGGTTCCTCTAACTAATTGAAGTGGAACATGTATTACGGTAATTTTTTAGTAATGATCCCCTATCTAATTAAAAAACTTCCACTTTCTATTATCTCATTTTGTTATGTATAGATTTTTTTATGAGTTAAACTAACCATTATATAAGGAGATTAGTATGAATGAATATTTTGGGTACCCTAAATACAATGAAAAAAATGAAATGATATTAACAACTTATACAAACGAATACAAAAATATGTTAATGGATGTTCGCTTGTATCAATTAGAGGCAAAACAAGAACTCGAGTTTATGAGACCAGAAGAGGAAATGGCTATTCTTCTTTTATCTGGAAGTATTGAATTCCACTATGAAAATCAATCAAAGCGCTCGAGTCGAGCTTCAGTTTTTGAAGAAGGACCTACCTGTCTGCATGTTTGTCATTCAACAAATGTAAAACTAGTTGCTAATAAAAAAAGTGAAATCTTAGTACAATGCACTCTAAACAACAATAACTTCGCCCCTGAGTATTATTCAGCTGATGATGTTCCATGGGCTTATTCATCTCTTGGTAAGTTCGGGGGTGTAGCTCAGCGTAGAGTTAACACTATTTTTGATAAAGATATTTCCCCTAATTCTAATATGGTTCTTGGCGAAGTTCTTAACGATAAAGGAAATTGGTCAGGTTATTTACCACATGCTCATCCACAACCTGAGTTATACTTCTTCAAATTTGATAGACCTGAAGGTTTTGGTGCAAGCTTTGTGGGAGATTATGTCTTTAAAAGTATAGATAATAGTTTTTCGGCTATTCCCGGTGGCATGGCACATCCACAAGTTTGTGCTCCTGGTTTTCAAATGTACACTACATGGATGATACGACATTTGGATAAATCAGTATGGACTCAAAAAGATAGAAACGAGGACCCACGTTATATTTGGCTTCATGAAGTGGAGTAATTATAAAAATAGACTGCATCTCCCATTGGAAATGCAGTCTTTCTAGTTATATTGTATTTCTCTTGATAAGTGGACTCACTCTTTTATAAATCAACACAGCTACAAGCGAACACACACCAAACTTAATTAAGTTAAATGGCACAACTCCTACAAGCACAAACATTGTCAAGTCTGTCACCGCTGGGTTGATTGTTGCACACCACGCAATAATATCTTCAAGCGGCATTCCAAATACTTCAGCATAGAATGGTAAAATGAAATATACATTTGATAATACCGCAACTACAGTGCACGTAAGTGTTCCAACAGCTAATCCAAGTATAGCTCCCTTTTTAGTACGCATCTTGCGGTAAATAATTGCAGCAGGTACAACGTAAGATATACTTAGAATCAAATTTGATAACTCTCCTGTATAAAGCGTGCTCGTTGAACTAAGTACCAATTTAACCAATAACTTAACAACGACAATCATCGCCCCTGCCATTGGTCCTAGCGCAAACCCACCAATAATTTCTGGAATTGCAGCGAAATCAAAATCCATAAATGGAGGCATCAAAGGTAACGGAAAGCGTAAGTATGTCATCAACACTCCCGATAAAGCACCTAATACTGCAATTAACACTAATTTTTTTACTTTGTTTTGTTTCATATTCTTCTCCTTTTACAAAAAATACCCAAGGTAAAAAACACCTTGGGTAACATCATTACAGAGATCATGTCTTTTACCATCCGGACTTTAACCGTCGGTACTGGAATTTCACCAGTTCAGCCGCTTTTTCGCGGGTCATGGACTATCACCATCGGTAGGGAATCACACCCTGCCCCAAAGACTATTTAATTTTATGAGTCAAGTTAAGCAACATGACTCTGCTTAATAATACTACATCAACTTCAACAAAATGTAAAGAGTTACTCTTCACTTACTTCTATCCCTAAAGACTTCACAATAGAGATTGCTTGTTCTTGACTTACTTTTGCCTTTTTTAGTTCTCTAAAATCTTCATTAAAATTGCATAAGTGAATTTGACATCCGCTCAAGTCTATCTTTATAAATTTTGTGTCATATAAGTCACTCGAAGTAAAATCAACTTCTAAGAAATTCACTCCTTTAAGTATGACCTTCATAAAACAACTCTCTTTAAGTGAACTATTAGATAGTTTTGTATTCTCAATTTTTGAGTCCACCCAATTACTATAGCGTAAGTTTGTTTTTTTAATTCTACTCTGTTTCATTTGTGCATTTGAAAAATCGGCACCTTCAAACTTTGATGTGACTATATTGCAGTCCTTCCAATAACTCTCTGCAAAATTGGAGTTTGAAAAATCACATCGCTCAAATTTACATTGGTAGAATGCTGTTCGTTCAAAATCACACTTTTCAAAAGAACACTCAATAAACTCTACATTTTCAAATTCAATCCGTGATAAATCAATTTGAGAAACTTTGACTTCTTTCAAGGTTTCACTTTCGAATCGGTCATCTCCATATTTTACATCTTCTATTCTTTTTAAAAATATCATCATTTTTTTCTCCCCATTAACGGCTTCACAAGACGAATCCCAAATCGAATAAACTTACTATTTAAGGACTTATGTGCTTCTTTAAGTTTTTGTGGAATTGCGATATTTTGTGGACAATGACTTATACATTTATTACAACCGTCACATAAATCAGCTCCTGATTTGTCATTACCAAGTACACCCTCACAGCGTGCTAAATACTGAAAACGCGAGATTCTACTCGCCCTAGCAAAGTATTTTGCATTGTAGTCAGCAAAAGTAGTTGGAATATCTACTCCAAACGGACATGGCATACAATAATTACATCCCGTGCAAGGCACTTTCATTACCTGGCGATAAATTTCAACTACTTCCTTGATTAGTGTTGTTTCTTCTTCACTCATGCACCCTATAGTCGATTCTATACTAACCTTGACATTTTCTTCAATATGTTCGCTATCATTCATTCCACTTAATACTACACTAACTTCTGGTTGATTCATAATCCAACGGAATGACCAATGTGCTGCTGAGCGCTTTTGTGGAAACTTCGCAAATAGGTTATTCACTTGATCTGGTGCCTTTTGTGCTAAACTTCCGCCTCTTAAAGGTTCCATGATTATAACACCTAATCCCAGCTCATTCGCACGCTTCAGTCCTCTTACTCCTGCTTGGTAGTTTTCATCAAGATAATTATATTGAATTTGGCAGAAATCCCATTTATAATCTTCTAATATCTCTATAAAATCTTCTACACGCCCGTGGAAAGAAAAGCCAATATGTTTAATTTGTCCTATTTTCTTCTTTTCTTCAATAAAGTCAATAACTCCCAATTTTTTCAATCGGTTCCATGTTTCCATACTATCTAACATATGCATTAAATAATAATCAATGTAGTTGGTATTTAGGCGTTTTAATTGTGTATTGAAGTATTTTTCAATTTGCTCACTTTTTGTTACCATAAAACCTGGTAATTTATCAGCGATATAAACTTGCTCACGATTACAATATTGCTTTATAAACTCACCTAAGATAACTTCACTTTTCCCATTATGGTAAAAGTAAGCTGTATCAAAGTAATTCACACCCAAATCGTAAGCTTGCTTTAAATGTTGAAAAGTAGTTTCCTTATCAATTTGTCCACCTTTTGTAATGAATCGCATACATCCAAATCCTAAAAGTGATACTTTTGGTGCGCTTTTAACTAATTCCCTATATTGCACGATAACTCCTCCTTCAAATTGATCACTTCACATCTATCCTGATGATAAACCAGTTTTAATTCAAACAGCTGACTACTCCTTAGTAAAATATCCAAAAATGTGTGATCCCCCTCCCACATAGGAAGATCGTTTATATTATTTTGATCAATCCACCGAAGTTCTCCTTCACTACAATCACTCAATTCTCCAAAAGCATCAGTTGCTTCAAAAACATACATGTATTCTTCCCACTGTTCTCCTATAAAGTGAACTGTTCCTCTTCTTCTGGTTGATACAAGTGTTAGCCCTGTTTCCTCATAAAATTCTCGCCTATTTGCCTGCTCTGGAGTTTCTCCACACTCAATTTTTCCACCAATACCAATCCATTTCCCTGCATTTATATCAGCTTTCTTCTTGTTCCGATAAAGCATAAGAACTTGATTATCTTTTCTTAAGTAACACACTGTTGTTTCTAACATATATGATCATCCTCCTTTTGACTAATTGTTGAAGTAAAAAATGTAAGAGATGACATGAAGCATTCGAATACCACGAGTTTTTCAAAGAGTAATGACCAGCTATATCTAATCTAAGATATCACGTTTTTCGTGGCGTGATTCCTGTATTCATTTTTTTAATTAAACTTAAGCTTGAAACAACTCTTCCCATCATAATCTTACATCTTAGCCCTTTCTATTGTAGTCAGGACATCATTCAAACTAGTACTCATTATTAGTTAAGTTTCTCAATATAGTCCATCCCATTAGTAAATGCTTAATATATTCCGCCTACTTATCCTGTACCCCTTTTCAGAACACCTCTAAAACCTCAAATTCTTCTCGTTTCAAATTCGCACCTTTCACTCGTACTACTTTAGATGCAACTTCATTAGCAAGTTCTATACAATCTGCTAATGACATGTTTTTTGAAATCCCCGCTAAAATAGCACCAGCATGAGCATCTCCAGCTCCAATTGTATCCACAACCTCTACCTTCTTACCAGGGATAGTCTCAAATTTTCCAGAACTGTAATAAGCTGCTCCACGCTCTGATAGTGTCACGATAATATCAGCATTATATCGATGCGACAAGTGTTCACATGCTTGCACTATATCTTTGCATCCACTAAGCTCGTAAGCCTCAATTTCATTGAGGTGAATCCATGAGGCATAATGACACATCTTCTTTAAAAGTGTACAATCAATCTTCAAAAGACGTGGGCCTGGTGCAAAGAACAATTTTTTGTTTGAATTTGTAATAAATTGAACACGACTAGCACTACACATCTCTTCTAAGTCTATTCCACTAGCATAGATTAACTCTACATCGTTAAGTGCATCATTCTTAAACCATTCCTTCTCAAACATATACTCTGCGCCGTGATGACTGATGAAACTTCGCTCTCCATCATCATTAACTATACATAGGCAACAGCCATTATCAATATCTTCAATTTTCGCAATAGGTTCAATACCACGTTCTTCTAATAGATTTTTAGCTAAATCTCCAAATATACCACTGCCTACTGGTGATCCAAGTACTATTTCGCACCCCAGACAATGTGCTACCCAAAATACATTTAGTCCCATTCCACCTAATGTAACATCCAATGATTTTGTGTTTACATCTTCTTGAAGTTTAGGCAATCGATCCACTTGAATAACAATATCCACAACAATTGAACTTAATACTGCAATTTTCATTATTACCCCTCATTTCGCTAAAATTATCATACCTTATCATAAAATAAAAAGCGACCTTTCGATCACTCTTTCCCTGACTTTTCAATCATTTCTTTTAAAAACACATCTAATTTTTGCATTGTTTCATCACTAATGCAATGTTCCATATGACATGCATCTTCTTCTGCAATAATTGGATCGATTTTTAAAACATTAACAAAAAAGTTCATAAATAATTGATGGCGTTGATATACCTTTTGTGCATAAGAACGCCCCTTTTCAGTTAACAAAATTGAACCATACTTTTGTTGTGTGATGTATCCTGCATCCTTTAGGATATTCATTGCTTTATTTACACTTGGTTTACTTACCCCAAGATGAATTGCAATATCACTCATCCTTACTTGTATATTTTTCTCTTCTAATCGCAAAATAGCTTCTAAATAGTCTTCCGACGCTTCATTAATTCTCATTTTTTTACCTCTTTCTTTACCCTCTATATATTGATACAAATGATTTCTTTAATGCTCCATACAATGCTACTGATAGTATCACACAAATTATCGCATTGATTATTGTAACAACATTTGTCCAAGCTAACATAATTGCACTTGCCTCTGATCCAATTCTTAATAAATAATTAAAATATACGTACTTCACAAGTGGATATGCTAATACATTGATACCTAACGCAACACTTGCACATATCGTAGACACTCTAACAATATCTCTTTTTTTAGTCATTTGACTCAATTTTAATTTTCGAGCCATTGCACCCGCAATAATTCCAATAAGGAATTTTAGCATAAATGTCATGGGTGCAAATTGAATATATTTCGGATCAAATACATCAGCCAAAGATAAACCGATAGCACCTGCAAGAGCTCCTTCTATTGGTCCTAATAAAAATGCAGATAAAACTACAATCCCATTTGCTGCAGAGATGGCAATTGGACTTCCTCCTGGTAACACAAAATCTATTTTTATAAATGTAAACGCTACAAAATTTACAGCTGCAAACAATGCAATATACGCTATTTTCTTAGTCGTCATCTTCCTTAATCACACTCCTAATAATTATATCATCTCTAATTAAGCATTTATTCATTGATTTGCAATCTCTTCATATTCCTTTAGTTTTCTACCTACAACTACTCGATTGTTTGCAACAAGGATAGGTCTTTTCACTAACATTCCATCACTTGCAAGTAACTTAATTTTCTCTACATCACTCATCTCAGGTAATTTATCCTTAAGTTGCAGTTCTTTATATTTCAAACCTGATGTATTAAAGAATTTTTTTATTTCTAATCCACTCAACTCAATTAGATTTTTTAATTCACTCTCATTTAATTTATCTTCCTTTATATCACGAAAGGACAACTCAAATCCTAACTGCTCTAATTGTTGTTTTGCATTTTGACATGTAGAACACTTTGGATACCATATTAATTGATTCATCGTACAGTTCCTCCTCTCTATATTATAAGATACTTATTATTTATACGCAACCAGTACGCAAAATGAAAAGAACAGTGACTTCACTGTTCTTTAACATTTTTGATTCGAGTAATTAACTATTGTGCAGCTTCTTCCTCTTCATTTTCATGCCATTTTCTACCATAAACTAATGATACGATATTGATAGCTGTGAATACGATCATAAGAATTGTCCATTGGTCAACCAATCTCATTGGAGCTGTCATATCTTCTGTTAAAATAAACACGATAATAGATACGATTGCAGTTACCACTGAAACGATTTTCCATGTTTTGCGACGTTTCATTACTTCTTCATCTTCTGTTTCTTCATTTTCTTCTTCTTTGTTAGATTTTGATACTACCAAGAAGATTGCAGTCAACATACCGATGATACTTGCAATTAGGTTAATTAATGCCCATGCATTTCCTCCTCCAGCTTCTGGAGTTGTATCTTCAGTAATGATAACTTCAGTCGTTCCACCTTGTTCAGGTGTTGAATCATCTGTAATTTGTGTTGTAGTATCTGTTGTTGCATCACCTGGTGTTGTTGTCGTAGGTGTTGCAGGAGTAGTCGTTGTAGTTATTGCTGCTGGTATTGTTGTTGTTGCACCAGCTTCAGAGAAGATAATATTTCCTACGTAAGTGATTACATAGTTTGTAGATTCCTGAGGTAGACCAGCTAACGCTACAATGTCATATACCCCTGGAGCACTTCCTGTGTAATTTGTAGTAAATACGCTCGCAGGTAAACCTAATACTGATTCAGTTTCACCATTTACTAGTCCTGATACGCGATAGCTTAATGCTGGCACACCATTTCCTACTGTCACTGAATGACTATTTGCATTTACTACTACTTCTGCTTTATTAATTGTTAATGTTCCTGATACATATCTGAAATCTACTGAATTTGTAATATCAAATCCATTAAATGTTACAGTATGACCTGTTACATTATGAGCAATATTTCCAGCATTAGTTAATACTGGTTCGTCTGTAGTTGCACTAACAGTTAAGTTAGCGATTGCCGCAGTATTTGCGTCAACTGTGTAACCAGCTACAGTTTGTTCAAGACCTGTATAAGTTTCGCTGTAATCATTTGCAGTAATTTCAACCACAACTTCTTCATTGAATTCAATTGTTAAAGTTGAATCAACCCATGTAATATCATAGTTGTTTAATGTACCTTTTGAATCAAAGTATACATCATAAGTTGGGTTAGTTACATCATTTACTGCTTCTCCCGCTTCTCTTGCAACTGTGTAAGTTGGTTCATCATTGTTATAGAAACCACTTGGAGTCACTGTGAAAGTTGGATCAACTGTTGCAGCAAATTTAGAGAATGGACCATCAAGTGTCATCGCTGCTTGTGCAGGATTAATTGTTAAAGTTCCATCAACTTCAGTAACAGTTAAGAATTCTGAAACATCTACTGGACCGTTACCATAATCATAAGTTACTACTACATTAGAGATTTCATTTGGATAAGATAGTACATTTCCACTTGCATCTCTTAATACATCAGTTTGCGATGGGTTGCTAGAATCCGCAGTCACTGCAAATCCAGTATATCCGTCAAGACCTGTTACAACATATCCTGTAGCAGTATGAGCTGTTGAATCATAAGTTTCATTTACAATATTTCCTGTTACCACAATACTTGGATTTAATACATTGTATTTTCCATTTACTGGTACTAATGTATAGTTTTCATTTGCATTAGCTTCATAAGTTGCACTAACTACTGTTGCATTTGTTGCTAAGTCAGCAGTTACTGTAACGTTGATACCTAATGATTCAAGTGTCATGTTTGCATCAGTTCCTACTAATCCTGAATGTTTATATCCAATAGTAGTTGGTACTGGTTGATTTCCGATTAGTGTTAAGTCATTTGCAGTAATTGTTAAGTTAATCGGATTTACCGTTAATGATCCTTGTACATATTGGAAATCTACTGAACTAGTAATATCACTTCCATTATATGTTACAGTATGACCTGTAACATTGTGTGCAACATTACCTACATTAGTTAATACTGGTTCATCTGTAGTTGCAGTAATAACTAAGCTTCCATATTCTGCAGGAAGATCAGCAACTGTATAACCACTTACTGTATGCTCATAACTTGTATAATCTGGGCTATAAGTATTTGCAGTAATTTTTACTATAAGATCTGAATTTACTCCAATTGTTAAAGTTGAATCAACCCATGTAATATCATAGTTGTTTAATGTACCTTTTGAATCAAAGTATACATCATAAGTTGGGTTAGTTACATCATTTACTGCTTCTCCCGCTTCTCTTGCAACTGTGTAAGTTGGTTCATCATTGTTATAGAAACCACTTGGAGTCACTGTGAAAGTTGGATCAACTGTTGCAGCAAATTTAGAGAATGGACCATCAAGTGTCATCGCTGCTTGTGCAGGATTAATTGTTAAAGTTCCATCAACTTCAGTAACAGTTAAGAATTCTGAAACATCTACTGGACCGTTACCATAATCATAAGTTACTACTACATTAGAGATTTCATTTGGATAAGATAGTACATTTCCACTTGCATCTCTTAATACATCAGTTTGCGATGGGTTGCTAGAATCCGCAGTCACTGCAAATCCAGTATATCCGTCAAGACCTGTTACAACATATCCTGTAGCAGTATGAGCTGTTGAATCATAAGTTTCATTTACAATATTTCCTGTTACCACAATACTTGGATTTAATACATTGTATTTTCCATTTACTGGTACTAATGTATAGTTTTCATTTGCATTAGCTTCATAAGTTGCACTAACTACTGTTGCATTTGTTGCTAAGTCAGCAGTTACTGTAACGTTGATACCTAATGATTCAAGTGTCATGTTTGCATCAGTTCCTACTAATCCTGAATGTTTATATCCAATAGTAGTTGGTACTGTTTGGTTTCCAATTAGCGTTAAATCATCTGCAGTAATTGTTAATTCACGAGGAGTTATTGTTAAGCTATTTCCTGTCACTGTAACAGATTTTGTTCCAGCATAGTATTCAGGATAGTTTACTGTATAGCTAAATTCAACATTTCCTACATCTTTTCTTACAACCGAAGTTGGATCTAAAGTAATACTCGTGTAATCTTTGAAGCTATCTGCTAATTTATCTTCTAATAGCGCTTCAATATCCGCCACTGTTACAAATTGGTTTGCACTGTTATAAGCACGAATATCTGTATAAGTAGGTAATTCTGGTAATACTTTTTCATATTGTGCTGTATAAGTTGCATTTGCTTCAATTGTTGCTGTACCTGCTGGTAATACTGGAGACCATGGTGCTGTACTTACTACCCAACCAGCATTTGCACTGATTGTTGGCACTGTAATTGTTGACCATAATGTTCCTGTTAATACCTCTACTTCAACGCTTGTCTTATCAGTATTTAATAATCCGTTTGTTCCTGATTCAAATGTAATTGTTACATAATCATCTTGATCTTTAACGTATTGTGCTGTATAAGTTGCATTTGCTTCAATTGTTGCTGTATTTTCTGGTAATGCTGGAGACCATGGTGTTCCACTCACTGCCCAACCATGATTTGGATTAATCGTTGGCACTGTAATTTCTGACCATGCTGTTCCTTTTAGTACTCTCACTGATACAGATGTTTGAGTAGAATTTAATAATCCATTTGTTCCAGATAGGAATGTGATTGTTGCATAATCTTCTGGATTTTCAGACCACTGTGCATAGAATGTTCTATCTCCAGTTGATCCTGTTGCAATTGCTACTCCAGTTACTTCTTGTGTTCCTGCTTCATCTAATGTCCATCCTTCAAAGTTATAACCGTGTCTTGAAATATCACTTAATGTAATATCTGCTGTTTCTACTGTATAACTTGTTGGATTTGAATTAGCTACACCAAATGTGTTTTCATAAGTGATTGTAAATACTTCAGCTTCCCAAATTGCAGTGAATTCTACATCTTGCGTTGGCATTGTATATGCTGCATCTGCTGCATATACCGTGCTATCAACATCAAGTTCCCAACCTTGGAATACATATCCTTCTCTTGTTGGTTCTGCTGATAGGTTCAAATTACTTCCGCCTACATATAGATTAACCGGATTTGTTCCTGATGGTAGTGTTCCGCCATTTGCATCATAAGTTAATGTGAAAATATTTTCTACGAAACCATCAATATGAACTTCAGTAGCACTCATCTCTTTAACTGTGTACCAAATGATTGGTGTTTCACTTGGAAGACTTGCTGTCGCTGCATCAAATGCATCTGCTACAGTTGTATTTTGTAATCTAAGAGCTACACTATAATCACCAATAGTATGTGGCAATTCTGAGCTAGTAAATAATGCTGTTAATACTGCATCATTTGCAGTGTTGCTTCCATCTTTTACATACCATGCTGATTTCCCATTAGTCATCACAGTATCAGCAGTTCCTAATTGATTCACGTCGACCGCGTTAGCAATACTTAACCCTGTTGTTCCACCATCTGGAATGTAAAGAGTTGAAGGTGTTGCCTCACCTGCATACTGATAAGGATCTGAAAGTCCAAACACTTTATGAATGTATAATTCAGCACGTCTGAAATCATCTTCTACAAAGTTTGCAGTTGCAATTAAGTCACCATAAGTTCCTGTACCAATTGTAGATACAAGATTTTCTACTGTGATTTTAGATAAATCATATTCAGTTTCACCTGATTGATTAGTAATTGTCCAACCAGTGAAAGTATGACCTTCTTTAGTTGGATTTTCTAAGACAATTGAATTCCCAACATACGTATATGAAGTTGGATTAGTGACACCACTCGCTAGAGCTCCACCACTTAAATCATATTCAATTTCGAAGTTAATTAATTGCCATGTTGCAACTAATTCTAAATCATTTTTCAATGAAGGTAATGTAGTAAATGTTGCTTCATTTTCC
Source organism: uncultured Holdemania sp. (assembly GCA_964369385.1). Lineage (GTDB taxonomy): Bacteria > Bacillota_I > Bacilli_A > Erysipelotrichales > Erysipelotrichaceae > CALVGQ01. The sequence continues at coordinate 22,694 of CAYJEY010000021.1, read as the reverse complement.
CCTGTAGGGTGATAAGAACTTGTACCGTATATACCTTCGTTTCCGTTTGTATCTTGGTTTCTAATTTCCCAACGCTTAAATTCATACCCCACATTTGGAACTGGAAATGTATCTACACCTTTTAGTGTTGGTACAGTGTCATATGCTGCAGTTGTTAATGAAGTAGTATCTTTAGCAGCTTCTGCTACTGTAGATAATCCACCCTCGATATTTAAATAATTTGGATAATAAGTAACCGTTATATCTGTAGGTTCTTTTACCACTAAGTAGTAGATAACTTTATTTGCATCACCAGATGCCAGCGTTACTGACTGTGGTGATACTGTTGATGAACTATGCAGTTCATATCCACTAACAAGTGTTAAATTCGCCGGAACATTGTAGTTACCATAAGGCAATACATTACTTGATCCACTTTGCACTTTTTCTGTTGCAATTGGTGTTACTAAGTTAATATCAGCTGATGTTACTACACCATTTTCTAAATATTCACCTGCACTGTTTACTTCAATATAATTAACAGTGATTGTACCACCATCAACTGACAAATACGCATTTGGAATGTCTTTTGATGCCGCATTTCCATCTACATCAGTGTAGTTAATTTTAGCAGATTCATTTGTAGGAATCTCAACACCTGGTGTCCAACTGTTGATATCTTTCGCTTGAATTTGAACTGTAACTACTGTTTTCTCTGATGAAATTACTGGAATTTCAAAATCAGCTTCATCTGTAGTTTTGTCTATGCTACCAGTAATTCCTGCATTTTGACTTACAACTTCATAACCTGTTACATCAAACTCATCAGAGATGATATCTGTAAGTGCTGCATTTGTAGCTGCTTGCTTAATTAATGTTTGAATTTCAGCAAATACACTTGTTAATTGTTCAACTGACCCAGATGTTACATCTGTATATGAATTCGTTGAAGAAATTGCTTTTAAAGTTGCTGCATCACTCTCACTCATACTAATTCCAATTGAGTGAATAGTCACTCCACCATTTTTTAGTACAGTAGCTTCATCATGCCCATTCACATCTGCCCCAGTAAAATATACAGTTCCTTCAGGCTTTCCATCAGAAACTACAATAACATGTACTGGTCTTCCAGTATTACTACCTAATGATGAAATATATTCTTGAGCTTGTGTCATTGCTAAATCAACATATGTTCCACCATTTACATTAGCATTATTTAAACTAGATGTGAAATCTGTTGGATTTGTAGTAAAGTTTACACTTCCTTTTACATCATCTGAAAATAATACTAAGGCAACACGATTATTATCTTCATTATTATTAGCTAATAATTCATTTGCAAGATTTGTAACCGCAGTTTTTGCCGCTGTCCAACGATTTCCATACATACTTCCTGATTTATCTAATACGATAACAACATCAGAACCTTTAGTAACAGGAGCACCTTGCATTGTGAAAGTGATTTCCGCTGCTCCCGTTGACTCATTTGTCCACTCTGCAGTTTTATCAACTTTGATTGTCCCTGCTGGAATTCCATCAACTGCATCATTTGAATCAGGATTTGATGCTGGAGTACCCGTTGTGTTCATTACTTTGATATAAATAGGATCAGTCTCCCAAGCTACACCAAACCAATTTTTAGCACGAACTATTGCCCAACCAGTAGTCGTTCCTGTTACTTGGAATGTATCTACTTTTCCAGAATATGCACTAATCGACACCGCTCCTTCACGACCTTGCATATCAGTATACCAATTTAGTGATTCCCATCTTGAAGAAGCAGTGTTACCTTGAACAGTAATTGTTTCTCCTACTTCAACTACATAAGGGTTTTCTTTAGTTCCTTGTGTAACCGTTCTAGGACTTGCGAACGTTTGCATTAATGTATAAGTATACTCTGCAGTATGTTCAGTTCCATCTAGTACAAATGTAATTTCTACTACATATTGACCAGTTTCATTTAACTTCTCATATGGAACTTCAAATGCATTGTATCCATTGATTTCGCTCATCGCAATATCATAACCTTGAAGTTTAACATCTTTGATTTCTTCAGCTGTACCAAGATTTACGATAACAGCAATAGCTTCACCATTATCAGTTGGCATATTGAAGATTTCAGGAGTAATTGCTCCTACAAGTTCCACTTCATAAGTTAAAGTAAACGTATGTGTTTCATACTCTACTACATCTGGAGTTTCATCTGATGTAGGTTGAGTTGTTGTAGTTGTAGAATCAGCTGTAGTAGTTGCAACAGTTGTTGACTCAGTAGTCTCTGCTACAGTTGTCGTTTTAGCTGCTTCTAAAGCTGCATTTGCTGCATTTAATTCATTATTTGCAGTATCAAGTGCAGTTTGTGCTACAGTTACTTCACTTGCTTTTTGATCTACAGCTGCTTGTGCATCTACTACTGCTTGTGCAGTTAGTACTTGTGCAGCTACTGCGCTATCTACCGCCGCTTGTGCAGTTGCAAGTTCTTCTTCTGTTATTGTTTCTATTAATTTTAAAGCATCTAAGCTTTCAGTTGCAGTTGTTACTGTTGCTAACGCCTCAACATCTGCTGCTTTAGCTACTTCAAGAGCACTTGCTGCATCATTTTGTGCTTGTTGAGCAGCTGTTAGTCCCTCAGTTGCACTTACAACTTTTGCGCTTGCTGCATCTACTGCTGCTTGTGCTTCAGCGATTGCCGCTTCATTAGAAGGGGTGCTCACTGCTTCAGTTGTTGCTTCTGTAGTTTCAACAACTGATTCAGTCGTTGATTGAGTTGTAGTTGTTGTCTCTGGAGTTGTCTCTGTTGTTACTTTTGCTTTTGGCAATGTGTAAGTAACCACAAAATCCACAGTTCCTGCAGTATCTGCAGTATATGTTGCGTTTCCTCCTTCAACTTCTCCATCAGGCGTTGCAACACTAACGATAGTTGCATCTTCATTAATACTAGAAGCATCTACCTCAATGATTTCAACACCGTCTTTTAATACCGACTTAGTTTCAACTTGAACATCCCCATTACCCACTGCCATACTCTCTTGTGCATGCACAGAAGGAGGTAGTGTGATAGTGTTCAAAACCATAGCCGAAAAAACCATAAATATTAGAATACGATTCAGAGTTTTATGTTTTTTTAATTTCTTAAAAAGGTTCATTTCATTCCACCATTTTTTTCCTTTCTACCACTATATTACAATCATTGAGTTAAATCTTGGTTAAATTTAACCACTTTTTAAAATTTTTTTAACTTTTTCAATTGTATACATTTTTATTAATTCTTAAAACCTCCTCCTCGATTAAAGTATCTATTTATACTCCATATTACTTAATCCATGTGACCACAACTATATTATGTTGTAACCTAACAATTGATTACTAATTATCTTAGCTCTATGTAACTGAGTTTTTTATTAAATATTAGTAAAAAAAATACACCTCTTTACGAGATGTATTCCCTTCATTAATACTAAAGTTTTTGGAATTGCTCAACGTCTAACACAAAGATGGTAGCTCCTCCAACCTGTACTTCCACTGGAAATGATGCATAGCGCCCAATGTCATACGATGCAGTTGATGGAACAATTTCTGTTCTGCGCTTACTTTCGTTTCCTATGATTTCGATACATTCTTCAACTCTATCATTATCTGTACCTACGATAATTGTTGTATTCCCTGCACGTAGGAATCCACCTGTTGTTGCAAGGCGAGTAACAGAAAAATTTGCTTTAGTTAATGCTGATGATACGCTAGCACTATCATCATTTGATACTATAGCTAATATTAGTTTCATACTAACACCTCCTTCATCTACTACTATTTTAGCATATATCCATATTTTTTAGTAGAATCATCTCTTTTTTTTTTTCAATTTCGAACTAAATTACCTTATCGTATACAAAGATAAATATATACATGTTATACTATCACCGTAGGAAAGGAGTGTTCAGTATGAGCAACAATATCATCAAAAAAGAGTTATTTACAGATGATTTATGCACTGCACTTTTTAGTTATCGCCTTAAGGTTAAAGCATGTGGGGTATTAACATGTTACAACAATTCTTCGTTAGATGACTACTCTCAATTCTACAGATTGTATTACATGATTCAGGGAAACGCATCCTATACGATCAATAATGGTACACATCAGATAGAAAGAAGAACGGTAATTTATTTACCACCAAATCACGAGCTCGATCTAACTCAACTAAATGAAGGGGAACTTTGTCAATTGTATTTTGTTACTTTTGAAATTGGCAACATTGAAAAACGCGAGGAATTTCATCAGTTAATGACAAGATTATTCCCTCATCAATCAATTCATGACGAGCATAGTTTGATTGCCCATTATTTTAATCGCATTTATAATGAAGCAGCAGACCAACAAGCAGGCTATAATGGATTTATCCAAAGTACATTCCAGATTATTCTAATCTTGATGGTACGTCTAGCTAAGAACAGAGATTATAAAGAAATTATTAGAACCCTACCTACAAAACGAGATAACCCACTTATTACAAAGGCAACTCATTATATTTTTAACCAAGTGAAGCAAAATATAAAAATTAATGAACTTGCAAGAGAACTAGGTATAAGTGAGATCTACCTGTACAAACTTTTTAAAGAGCATTTAGGTAAATCACCACAGCAGTATTTAAATGACTATCGCGTTCAACTAGCGAAGGAGTACTTATCAAGCTCATATTATTCTATTCGAATGATTGCTGAAGAATTAGGTTACTCAAGCTCGAACCACTTTTCAAAAGCATTTAAAAACGCTACAGGATTATCTCCCAACCAATGGCGAACACAACTAAAGTTTGAAACAAGCTAGAATAATCTAGCTTTTTTCTTTGCAAAATGGTCCGTAACGAACTTATCATTATCATTTAATAATCCAGAAAAAATAAATTAACTCATACAAAAAGAGGAAAACACATTAAAATAGGATATTTAATGTGTTTCCTCTTTTTCAGTCTATAACTTATATACTTTTTTCTCTCGTAGTATCTTTAAAAACATTTCTTTGGTTATTGGTCTCTCAAAATAATATCCTTGCGCATAATCACATTGAATAGATTTGAGCCAGTTTGCCTGTTGTTGCGTTTCTACTCCTTCTGCAACTACCTTCATATTGAGCTTCTTGGCCATTTCAATGACATTCTCAACAATGATTCCACTTTTCTTGTCTTCTTTATTGGAATCAAAAAATGCTTTATCCAATTTTAATACATCTGCTTCAATTGCGCTCAATCGATTCAATGAAGAAACACCTGCACCAAAATCATCAATTGATATTTTAAATCCATAATCCTTTAGTTTTTTTACTTTAGATAAAAATTGATCTTCATTTCCAATAATTGCACTTTCTGTAATTTCAAGCTCAATTTGATTAATGTTTATTCCAACAGCTTGAACTATATCAACGATTCTTCTTTCAACATTATGCTCTAATATTGTGTAGGCAGATAAATTCACTGATATTTGTGGTAAGTCTAAAACTTCACAGTGCTCTTTAATGCACATGCAAACTTCTTTAAGTACAAACAAATCTAATCTTGAGATAAATCCATTATCTTCAAATACAGGGATAAAGTCATTTGGATAGACTGGCTGACCTTCCTTAGAGTGCCAGCGGACCAAAGCTTCCGCTCCCGCTACACGCAGTAGTTTAAAGTCAATCTTCGGTTGATACACAACAGTAAACTCTTGATTCTCTATTGCTTTTTCCATTCTAAATGTAATATCAATCTTATTCCTATAAATTTTCTTTAACTCTTCATTGAAATACGTAAACGTTGTTTGATGTTTACTTTTTTCTAATACACGTGCTGTATCTGCTTGTGCAATCAATGTTGATACATCCTCAAGGCAATGGTCAATCACAAGTATTCCAAATGACATAGTAATCGTATATTTACCCTCTAATACCTGATTGATTGACGACTCCATTACTTTTTTATACACATCCAAAATATCTGGTGTTGTTTCTTTCTTTCTCAGAATCAAAAATTGTTCAGCTGTTCTTCTCGCAATAATAGCTTCTTGTTTCTTATATGCTTGCTTTAAACATTCGGCAATTACCTTTATTAATTCTGTACCTTTTATTGTCCCGTAATGTGTGTTAATCGACTTAAACAGATCGATATCAAATGAAATTAACTCGTATTCATTTGGATACGCCGATAATAGTTTATTTTGCATCGTTTCTGTAAAACACTGAATTGACATTACCCCAGTCAACGAGTCTGTACTATATGCTTTTTTTACCATCATCTTTTCTTTTCGTTGGCGATAAAAACCAAGTGCAAACACTATGCTCAACACAAGCGAGATTACCAACATAGAGGTTTCACCATTTCTTTGCATATAGTCAAACATACTTAAATCTGGATAATAACTTGTTGTGTTTTGGCTAATTATACTTTGAATAACTCTTTCGTCTGCACCATCAAAAATTACATTAAATATTGTGGTATATTCCTCACTTAGTTCTTTAGATATGTATAAATGAAACGGAATTTCTAAATCTGTTTGCGTTGGTGATAAATTATCCCTATCAAGATAAATTGCGGCATAAGCAATACCAGCTTCCGTGGAGATGAAATTTTCAATTTTTCCTGCAGCATAATCATCAAGCAATAATTCCCAATTTGTATAAATTTTCATCTCTATATTTTGATATACACTTGTGAATCTATCGAAATTCACATAATGATAAGGAAGCGTTCCAATTGTAGTATGTTCGCCTGTTTCCGTTGCATTCTTTTCACTATCTTCACTTTCCATATGAATATTCATTGTAAATAATTCTTCAGTATTATCGTATGATTGAGTTAGTTGATGATCTATATCATAGAGTGTTAATAACATATCATAGTTTTGATAAGTCATAGGGTCATCATTAATACTGTAAGGATGATATATGACATCGAATTCATGTATTTCCGCAAAGTAATTTAACACATCAACAAGCACTCCTGCTGGATTTCCTTCTTTATCTTGATAACTGATTGGGGCATAATCTTGAATATAGCCGACATCAAGTGTCCTAGAACGAAGTATATTAGTTTCATTTAAACTCAAGCGTCGATGATTTAGCTCATTATCTTCAGTCAAATAAGTCTGTTCAAGTTCAGAAAAGAAATTACCTTCCGATGCGACAACTCGTAGCATGTAATTATCAACTATGTCATTTAACTCTCGATTTTCAAAGCTCGAAATTATAAATAAATTATAAACTCCCAAATTCAATACATTGTACATGTCATTTGAAAAATCATCTCCAGAATAACCTATGTAATAATCCGTATCAAGATTTGTATAATTTGCTCGATCACTATATTCATAGTGGATTGTTATCCCTTCATATTGCGCATATAGATCTAAGTTCTTTTGCCCAATATTATTTTGATAAGTCGCAACCGATTTTTCATCTAGCATCTCTGGATCATTGTAATATTCATCTGGATTATCACTTAACAGTACTGCATATGTTTTACTATAAGGGGTTTTAGAGTAATAATATTCGCTTGCTCTTTCTTCATCTTTAGTTACAAACCCTGCTAAGTCGACAATACCATTGTCTACCGCTTCATACAAATCTCCTTCAATTGGAATAAACTCAAACTTCAAATCACTAACTTCTTCTATCTTTCTAAACACATCATAACCATAACCTTTATTAAGACTATTATCCATGTGCTCTACGAAGTCGTTTGTATTTGTTGAATATCCAATTCGTATAACATCATCTTCTTGTTCTTCTAAGGCTAAGATTTCAGTACTATAAAAGAGTACACAAGCACTTAGTAAGCAAATAATTAATTTAATGTACTTATTTAAATCCATAAAACACCTCATATTCAAGTGATTTGTAAAAAATTCACACGTTTAAAAATCCACTCTAATTCATTTTTAATTTAACTCACTATTATTATTAAGTCAATCATCTGAATGCTTACAACAAGTATACAGATGTTTATAATTTTGTCGATTTCATCCTGATTTTTTTTCTAAATTGACTGCTATTTTTCTATTTAATAAGCATTACGTAAATACACACGTATTATACTATAGTTAAATTACTGATTTCTCCTTTTATATTTATCTAAATGCGTGTAAGCATTTAGATAAGATTATGCCTTAAGTTTTCTATATTGTTCTAAATCGTGCGAGAAATATTAGTTATTTTTTAAAAATATGTAACCATTCAAAAAAAAGACAGCATATGCTGTCTATACATTGAATCTAAAGTGGAGAATATCTCCATCTTTTACTTTGTATTCTTTTCCTTCTAATCGAAGCTTTCCATTTTCTTTTAATCCAGCTTCAGTTTTGTATGTCATCAGGTCATCATAGCTATATGTCTCTGCACGAATAAAACCTTTTTGGAAATCTGTATGGATAACTCCTGCACATTCAGGTGCAGTCATACCATCCTTGAATGTCCATGCACGAACTTCTTGTTTACCAGCTGTGAAATATGTTTTTAAACCTAAGATTTCATAAGCTGTTTTAATCACACAATCTAATCCACTTTCGCTGATGCCTAACTCTTGAAGAAATACTTGTTTCTCTTCTTTATCGAGTGACGATAATTCTTCTTCAATTTTCGCACAAACTGGAATGACTTCATTACTTTGATCATGGGCAAATTCTTTTACCATATTATAATAACGATTTTCATCAGGTGAAATGATTTCTTCATCTGACATATTGGCGATATAAATCATTGGTTTACTTGTAAGTAATTGATATTGTTTTGCCACAATATCTTCCTCTTTAGTAAGTTCAACACTACGTGCAGGTTTTCCTTCTACTAGCGCATCATTTATCTTCTTTAGCACTGTATATTCTGCTAGTGCTTCTTTATCTTTTTGTTGCGCTTTTCGCTCAACTTTACTAATACGACTTTCAACACTTTGTAGATCCGCCATGATTAGTTCTAGATTAATGATTTCGATATCACGTATTGGATCTACGCTTCCTTCAACGTGTGTAATGTCATTGTTGTCAAAACAACGTACAACGTGACATATTGCATCCACTAAACGAATATGAGATAAGAATTTATTTCCTAAACCTTCCCCTTTACTCGCTCCTTTTACAAGACCTGCAATGTCAGTAAATTCGAATGTTGTGAATATTGTTTTATTTGGTTCGATAAGTTCACAAATATTTTTCATGCGCTCATCTGGTACTTCTACTACTCCCACATTTGGGTTAATTGTCGCAAATGGATAGTTTGCAGCTTCCACTTGACTTTGTGTTATTGCGTTAAATAACGTTGATTTACCTACGTTTGGTAAACCGACGATTCCGGCAGTTAATGGCATAATACATCATCCTCTCAATTCCTTATATAGTTTACCTTTTTTCATTCATTCATACAAGCGAAAACTCACGCTTTCATCGATATCTTCAACAAATTATATGTAATTTAAAAAACTCGCGAGTTTTTCTTGCGAGTTCCTTTAAATTACTTCAACTAACTTTTCATCAAATCCTTTAACCCATCCAGCTGATTCCCGGACAGCACATATTTTATCGGCAAAACACAACAACCAAGCTTCTTTGCTATTTGGGAATGTTGTGAAATTTTTTGGCCACATATGTGAAGCAATCATTGCTTTCGCGTGATCGTTAAGTTCAATGTATTTAGCGCTTCTTTCAATAGAAATAGAAGGATGTTCTTTCCCATGGTTAAATAATTTTGCTTTTTTTACTTCACGATAGTCATATCCGAAGAAGTCATGTAGCATTACACCATAAACCAATGTTTTCACATCAACTTTCATAGAAAATTTATCCGCAAGTCTTAAACACATTGCAACAACATATAAACTATGTTGATAAGTCGTAATATTTCCGTGATGACGAAATTCATTCATTTGTGTTAATGGCACAATTTCGTGTAGTTGCGACAGGTACATCTTACCTAATTCTATTACTGTATAATTCATTGAAACACCCTTTACTATGGTTTCATCCTATCATAATATTTTATATTTTCAAGAACTTTGTAATCAAAAAGTTTAGTTTTACTAAACTAGTTAAATATTGCAAAGATTGTATCTTAAAAAGAAACCCCGAAGGGCTTCTTACTTTAATAAAATTGTTTTTGCTACATTATTTTCTAATACAAACTGATTATCTTGAACTTCTCCAAGCTCTCTCTCATTCATATTTGTCTCTGCAACAACATTCAATCCGCAAGCTGATGTCACATGTACACTCACTTCTGGTTGGCTTACTTGATAAGCTCTTACGATAATCCCTTCTTTATCCTGTGCTTTTTTAACTACACTTGTGATAAAGTCTGCTGAATCTACTTCAAATAAACTAAATTCATAAGGTGTAGTAAAGTCTACCGCATTTAACTTCATTGCATTGTATGGCATTTTATTGTAATACTCAATTGGTGTTGTGTATTCTTTTGCATCTCTAGCAATTGAAGCACTATTGGCAACAATAGCTACATCAAAATGAAGCTTTGTAAGAAGTTGTGAATCAGGTGTTGCTAATTTAATACCTGAAGGACGTCCTGGGCGTCGAAGCATTTCTTCTTTCCCTAAGAATCCTACACTTCTAAATAATGTAATGGCAATTGTATCAAACTCTTCGCCAATTACTTCAAACTCACGCACTGAGTTTGTCAATACAGCTAAACCTTGATGGTGAGCTAGTGCAACATAACTTAGCATTGGATAAATTGAGTCAGGACGCTCATCCCAGTTTTCACTTTCCCAAACTTCCATTGCAGCATCAACTACTGGACGCTCAATAGAACCAAACTGGTTATCTGAAATTGAGTGTGTCGCTGGTATATGACTTGGTACAAGTAATCTTACACGATGATCACATGCACGATTATCTACATCAATTGATAATTCTAATACTGGTGAATTTTGTTTCAACGTTGCTACAATGTGGACATCCATTGAACCTGCCGCCACTTTATCCTTACGCTCATCTAAATTTGCAGGGACATTCAATGTGAATTCGACATCAATCACTGATTTATAAGTTGTCGTTTCTACTTTGATTTTTGCTTGTGCATCCTTTGACGTAATAATGAAATCATCTGCAAGTGGAGAGAAGTCATATTCATCTCCATCATCACTTCCATCTTCAATCATTAACACATCATGATATACTGCATTTGTCTTTTTATCTTTGATTGTAAGTGTTCCATTAGCTTCAACTTGAATTTCATAGAAGTCATTTTCCACAGATAAATTTGTAGTTGGTGCTAAAACTGTTGCTTCACCCTCTACTTCATGAACAAGGTAAGCTTTATATCCCATTGCGGGTACTGTATCTTTAAAATTAATTGTGTATTTCACAAATGGATCATAATTTCCATAATGGACAATTTGACGATCAATTAAACCAGCATCTACAACTTCAGTTGCAATAATTTCAAAATCTACTTTATTTCCTTGAGCATCTTTTAATTCAAAGTTTTTCATTTTTGTAATTATTTGACCTTCAATCACACTTTCACGTAAATATGGTAATAAGTTAAACGCAACAAATTTATCTAGTGTAATTTCACAACTCATTGCATCTGTTATTTTACGCTTATAAAAGCGAATTAATTCATCTGCTTTATTTTCCGCTAAGAAGAAACGATTCTCGATATCTTTGTGAACATGATCACTGCAGCAACAACCGATAGAGTCATGCGCATGATTTTTCATAATTTCTTTCCACATGTGCTCAATTAATCCCTCATGATATTCAAATCCTAAATGATAAGCCATTGATGCAAGTGGTTCTAAGCGATTTGTGATTTTATTTTCAATGCGAGTATTATATGCTTTTAAATCAGCACGAGTCGAGAAAATACTACGGTGTACACGCATGTACTTCCCATCTAGTAATTCCCCTTGAATTGTATCTAACTTTTCTACTTTTTCTACTTCTTCAAATACATTTTCATATTTACTTAAGAAGAAGTTTTTATCTGGATAGATATTTTTGAGTTGATCCATCACATCATAAATATTTTTTTGAACTGGCATTTGATCATGACCGTTTGGTAATAAAATTGCCTCATTCACAGCTCCACGCTCTAGTACAGGCATGTATTTTGACATACGAGTTTCTAGCGCTTCTTTTTCTACTGGTAAGTATTTTCCAATAGCGTATCCCAGTGGCATTAAATGCGTAAGTACACGCCCTTTGGCATTACTTTCCCAATAAAAGTTATTTTTAGTTGTACCATGACGCTCTGAAGCACCACGCCAGAAAATAGCACGTTCAATGTCAAAATTATTTAAAATAAGTGGTAGTTTTTCACTTTGTCCAAATGAATCTGGAAGATAACCAATCATCATTGGCTCACCAAACTCTTTGCAATCTTTCATTCCATAAAGAAGGTTACGAGCGATTGACTCTCCACCAACTACCATTTCATCTGTTTGTGTATACCAAGGACCAATAATAAGTTTGCCTTGTTGCACTAGTTTTTTTACACGTTCACGTGCTTCTGGTTTTACTTGAAAATAATCTTCTAGTATTGCCGTTTGACCATCTAGCACATAATGAGGATAATTCTCATCATTTTCTAGACGCTCCATAATTTCTTCCATGTTGTTTACTAATAAAATACGCGATTCTTCTGTAGTGAAATACCATTCACGATCCCAATGCATATGTGGGACAATATGTACATTTTTTGCCATAGAGTTACTCCTTTAATATTTAACCTTAGTATATCTTAATTCCATTACATTAAGTCGGATATTGAAACAAATACACGACTTAATTCTTATCCGTGTGAACTTGTTCACAGCTTAATTTGAATAAATTTAAATAAACGAATTGCTGCACTGTAACATAGTTCTGGAGCATTTTGAATAGCATCTTCAATAGTCATAATACCATTGACAGTAGTCATAATACTATCTATTCCATACTCAAACATTTCTTCTGCTCGCTCACCCATGCCACCAACTATCGCAACACAGGGAATTCCATATTTCTTTGCCTTATGGGCTACACCATATGCAACTTTACCATATGCTGATTGGTAGTCCATACGACCTTCACCAGTGACTACGAGTTGAGCACCTTGTAGTTTATCCTCAAATTTCAAGATATCTAAAACAGCTTCCACACCTGAACTAATTGTGGCATTTGTGAATGCCAATAATCCAGCTCCAAATCCTCCTGCTGCTCCAGCTCCTTCTTGAGTTGCAACGTCACATTTAAGTGTTTTTTCTACAATTTGAATATAGTGTTGCATATTTTCTTCTAGAATAACTTGGTCAGCACTTGTCGCACCTTTTTGCTTTCCATACACATAAGTTGCTCCATTTGGTCCAAGTAATGGATTTTTCACATCACTCATGATAATAATTTTTATATCTTTGATTGCTTGGTCAACGCTACTTACATCGATGCTCGCAATCTTCTTCATATTTAATGGAATTGGTTCCAGCTCATTTTTTTCTTCATCGAGAAAACGAACTCCAATTTCAGCGGCAAATCCCATACCACCATCATTTGTAGCACTCCCACCAAGTCCCATATAAATTGTATGACATCCGTGTTTTATGGCATCTAATACAAGTTGTGCTGTACCTCGTGTGTTGGCTTTGAAAATATTTTTATCATCTTCACTCACAAGTGGTAATCCTGAAGCTGCAGCCATCTCTATGACTGCCTGATTATGATTAAAAATACCATATTGGGCTTCTACTTGTTTTCCCATTGGACCACACACTTGGCACATTTTCATTTCACCACCAAGAGTTGCAATAATACTTTCCACAGTACCCTCACCGCCATCGGCAACTGGTACTTTCACCACCTCACATTCTGGCATAACTTGTTGTGATGCTTTTTCTACAATTTCACAGATTTCACTAGCACTTAATGAGCCTTTAAATGAATCTGGTGCAATTACGATTTTCATTGTATCCCTCCTAGACAAAAACTTGAGTATAAACTCAAGCTTAATATGTGATCGTCACAGTTTTCCCAGCTTCTACAGCTTGGTCATTTACTATATTAATTGTTTTTCCGTTTGCGTTACTAATAATAACTGCAATTGTTGGATCGATTGATTTTTCTTTCAAAAATGCAACATCGAATTTCACAAGTGGAGTTCCCGCTTTTACTTTAGTGCCGGCTTCCACTAGTGTCTCAAATCCTTCACCATTTAATGTCACTGTGTCAATTCCAATATGAATCAACATTTCAATACCATCGTTATTTACTAATCCTAATGCATGCTTAGTTGGAAAAACCATTGCAACTTCACCATCAAATGGCGCAACAACGATACCATCGTTTGAGACAAGACCATACCCGTCTCCTAATAGTTTAGCAGAGAATGTTGGATCATTGATTTTATCAATGCTGATGAGTTGTCCATTTGAAATGGCTAAGATTTCATTTTTACTTTTTTTCTTAAAAAACATAATTACACCTCTTTCAATAAATATTCTATATATTCTTCGACAGTTTCGACAATCATTGATGCTTGGCTCTTCACCGATTCAACACCGTTTGCCATTGCAGCACCATTAAAGCATGTGATCATCTCTAAATCATTTAAATTGTCCCCAATAGTATGGACATTTTCTTTTGCAATTTCACATTTATCCGCAATTAACTGAATTCCGGTTGCCTTTGATATATTCTTAGGTACGACATTTACATAAGTTAAATTGTTGAATGATGACACATATTCACTATAGCGCTCATTTACGATATCGTTTAACCGTTTTGCATCTTCAAACTTTTCAGTACGACATCCAACGGATACAACATCATAGTTCAATGCTTCTTGTGGAGTTTGATTGTAGATTTTTGTTACTTTGTTATAAAGCTTCATGATTTCTTCATCTTCTGGATTATAGTTAATTACATAGGCACCATCAACCCCATTTTGAACAAGCAATTGTCCTTTTGAATCAGGTTCTAAGATATCTATAATCTCTCTAGCTATCTTATTGTCGATGGTTCTTTTATAAAGTACGTTTCCTTTATCATCACATACGTAAGCACCATTAACTCCGACAAGATAGTCATAAGTAACTTGAAAACGATCATACTCGTATTGCATGTTGACCACGTCACGTCCTGTGCCAAAGGCAAAGACGTGTCCATGATCAATCCATTTTTTTACTGCATTTACATTTTTCTTTACTTGTTTCTCATCACCTGTGAAGAATGTTCCATCATAGTCGGACACAAGTAATTTTTTCATTACTTTGTACGTCCTAATGCATCATTTACAGCTGTACAAATTGTATCTACTTTTGGACCATAGATAACTTGAATGTGATTGTTACTTACTTTATTAACACTTACTGCTCCTGTTGATAATAGTAATTTTTCATCGATTTTTTCAATTGACACAATATCAACTCTTAATCGTGTGAAGCAATTGTACGCATCCGTAATGTTTTCAGCTCCACCAAGTCCTTGGATAATTGTAAGTGCTTGCTCGTTATCTGATGTAGGTGCTTTAGGAGTTCCTGATTCTGTTGTTTCTTCCTCAGCAATCCCTGGCGCAATTGTAATATTTTTTCTTTTGATGTACCAGCTAAATACGAAGTAGTAGATTGCAAAGAAGGCAACCCCAACCACAACTGCATATAACCAGTTAGAACCTGGCGCAAGAACACCATATACAAGTAAGTCGATAACTCCACCTTGAGTATTTCCGATTCCTACATTTAATAAATCCATAAGTAAGAATGATACCCCACACATTACACTATTGAATACATATAACATTGGTGCAGTGAATAAGAATAAGAATAAGATTGGCTCTTGAATCCCTGTGATGAAGATTGATAAGAAACCTGCTAATAATAAAGGTTTTAATGCAGTTTTACGGTGTGGAGCTGCTGTTCTATACATTGCAAGTGCAGCTGCTGGGAATCCAAACACGAATACTGGAATTCTTCCTTGTGATAAGTAACGAGTGAACTCTGATAGTTCTTCTGCAGGAATTGTTCCAAAACCTGCAAAGAACGCATTCCATGCACCTTCATACACTTGTCCACCAATTTCAAGCACGCCACCTACTGGTGTTGTTCTGAAGATTGAGATAACGATGTGATGTAACCCTGTTGGTACAAGTAAGTTTTCTAGGAAACCATATAAGAATGATCCAAATACACCCATACCAGAAATAGCGAAACCTAATGCATTGATTCCATCACTTACTGGTAACCAAATGAATGGTAAAACTTGTCCTACTACAACTGCAGCCCCGATACTAATAATCGCAACTGAGCGTTTTCCACCAAAGAAAGCGATAGCTGTAGGAAGTTTTAATTCGCAATATTTGTTGTGAATCATCATTGCCATGATACCAGCAATAATTCCTCCGAACGCTCCTAAATTGATTGTCGTGATACCAAGTACACCAGCTAAAGCTTCTGCTGGATATTCAATGAATGGTGATTCTACCATTACTGCAGCAGATGCAAGTAATGTGTAATACGTAATAAATCCAGCTAAGGCGGCTACCCCTTGTTCCTTTTTAGCCATACCAAATGCAATTGAAATTGCAAATAATACTGGAATTAAATCGAAGATTTTTAAACTCAATGAGCGAATTGATAGTAAGATATAACTTACAATATCATTTTGCATGAATGGTAATAAGTCTGCTACTTGTTGTCGGTTTAGTGATGCAGTTAATCCAACCACAATCCCCACTGCTGCCAACAGAGTGATTGGTAGTAGTAAACTTTTACCAAACTGTTGGAAACTCTTCATAATTTTGTCTTTGTTCATTTTTTTATCCCTCTCTAATAAAATATTTATTTTGATAAGTCCACACCATTCAGATATACTCCTCTTAGTAGGGGCTTATCAACCCAAGATTGAATCATTTGAATAAGTTGATCTTGCTCAACTACCTCATATCGTTCAATCCATTGTGGCTTAATTTGTTGATTCTTATCATAACCATAATCATGGTAAGCAAGAAATTCTATTTTTTCAATTTTCAACTTATTTTTAATATTTATACACTGTACTATGTGTTCCTGACTAAGATTTACACCTTTTATCAATGGACCTCGAAGCACAATTTGTGCTCCAAGCTGCACCAAACGTTCTAGGTTATTATCTAACAAAGTCAAGTCTGCATTTGTATAATATTTAAGCTGTTTTGAATCATAATGCTTATAATCAATATAGAATATATCTACATATGGAATTAGTTTTATCAGTTTACTTTCTTCAACGCATGCTGTTGTTTCTACAATTGTGTGTAGTTGATTTTGCTTTAGTTCACGAAGTAAATCATATACAAACTCACTTTGAAGCAAGGGTTCTCCACCAGATAATGTAACTCCTCCTTGAGATTCCTCATAGAAGTGTTTATCTTTTAATACTTCATCAACAATTGTTTGAACATCGTAGGATTCACCTATCATTTCAAGTGCTTTCATTGGACATGCTTCACTACATTTACCACATTGTACACAACTTTCATATATTACTTGATGTTGATTATCATGAAATTTATGAACATCTTGTTTGCAGACTTTTTCACATTTTCGACATCCATTACATTTTGTTTTAAGATACTTCAACTGCTTTCTAGCTTCCCAAGATTCAGGATTATGGCACCACTTGCATTTCAAGTGACATCCTTTAAAGAATATTACAGTTCGGATTCCTGGTCCATCATGAGTAGAAAATCGTTGAATATTAAATATTTGATTAAGCATTACAAGTTCTACTAATGATTTCTAACTGAGTTTTTTCATCTAGCTCCACAAATTTTGCACTAAATCCTCCACATCGAACGATTAAGTTTTGATATAGTGATGGATTCTCTCTAGCTTCTAATAGCTGTGCTCTATCGACAACAGTAATCATCAACTGTGTTCCACCTACTCTTTTGAAATAAGATTTTATCAACGCTTTTACGATATCTTTGTTTTCTTTAAATAATTTTGGTGATAGCATTAGATTTTGTACAAATCCCGCATGAATACTTGGGTCATACTTTGATACTGAGTTTAACATTGCTGTAACCCCTTGATGATCTCGTCCGCTATGTGGATTATTCCCTGGTGCTAGATGCTCTCCCTCAACTCTCCCATCAAAACTTGCAGAAGTTTTCATTCCCCAACGTGTATTGGCATTGTTGTTAATGTTAACCCCCAAATAAGAATATAAACCTTTTTTACGACCTTCATCATTTACATAATTAGAAACGAAATCATTAAACTCAACTGCTATATCATCTACATAATCATCGTCATTCCCAAACTTTGGTGCACTCAACAAGGCTTGTTTGATTTCTGGACAACTTTCATAATTCGTTCTTAGTGCTTCAATTACTTGTTCTAGCGTGTATTTTTGATCTTCAAATACAACTTTCTTAACTGCTGCTAAAGCATCAATAGCATTTGAGAAACCATAATATTCGATTACTCCACTGCGGTATCGAATACCACCATCGATGATTCCTGCTGATTTTTCTTTACAGTCTTCACATAATAGACTAGTAAATACAAACCCACCACGCTCATTCATGAATTCATAAGAATCAAATTGAAAGTCAACACTCGCGCGAAGCAAGTATTTCACATAGTTATAGTACTCTTGTTTGAACTTTTCATATGAGGAAATTTCACTCACTGTTGGGAATTGATAGTCCCCTCCGCGATATTCTCCATCAAATGCATCTACTCCATTCATGAAGCAATAATTCATTGCCTTAGCAAAGTTGATACAAGCATTTGGAGTTCCTATACTCTTTGCATTAATCATATATTCTCCACATCCATAAGGTAAGAAATCAACTGCATCGGATAGTGGAATATTCATTGCCTTAGCAATAGCTGGTACATTCACTTCATCATTGTAGATCATTGGGAATGTGCATCCTTGTGCTATTGCTTCTAGTGCTAAATCATATACATCACTTTCCAATGATTCATCAATTCTTAATGTTAATTGTGGTTTAGCTAAGTGTGTTTTGATTGTTGCCTGTATCGCAATACGTGCAAACTCATTTGCTGCCTTTGGATTTTTGCGTCCCATTCCACCTACTGCTACACGACCATTACCGCGATTGCATGATTCATTTATTAAATGCCACATTGTTGATGTAATATCAATTGCTTTTTCTTTTGTCATGCTCCCCGCTTCAATATCTCTTACAAGAAGTTCTCCTAAATAGTCATCCATTCTTCCATAGTTTACAACACCTGCTAACTGTGAATATAAATACACTAACTGCATTGCGCTATAGAATGTATTTGGTTTATTATAGCGAAGTATGTCAAATACTTCACTCATATCTTGTTTAAACTGTGATTCTGGTAATGTCTTAATATATTCAACATAATAATCTAAAACAGATAACAGAATATTTATTGCTTCAACACCTGCTTTAGCAAAGTCAGTATTCTTTTGCGCTAACTCATCTTGAAAAGTTAGAATTCCTTTTTCGATAATTTCACGATAATCTAACTGCATTCCACTCATTCGTGTAAGTAATAACAATGGATATGAGAAATCATTAATATCTGAATTAAATATAGTTGTATCATGGGTCTTAGCATATTCTTTACAGAAAGCAATATGTGTGTCATTCTTAGACCAATATTCAATTAAATTTTGAATACGAGCAACATCTTCACTTTCACAATGCTCTTTCATTTTTTCTAATTGCCCGACAAGACCATAGAAGCTTGATCCTGATGAATTGACTTCTGGACTACTTGAACCATTCACAATAGTTAACTCTTTACGAGTTAGCTTTTCTTTTGCTCCACCTAAATGAGCCCACTCCATTGAATATCCAATAGGGAGTACAGTACATCTTCCTAAGAGAAGATCATTTTCTTCCATACCATAGAATACCTCAGGATACACTTGCTTAATACATTCAACTTCTAGTTGATATTTATTTAACTTCAACTTATTTTGTTCATATGTATTTGTGAAGTTCTCCATTAATGTAATTTTTCTCTCAATTGACAATTTCATTATCTTGCTCCTCATTTACTTATACTTGGATTATATCATCGAAATTGAATAGGCTTACATTTTTGAAACATATATGCAAAAACTTAATTTATTTTATTAAAATTGTGTATAAATACACAAAAAAAACATGCCTATACTAGACATGTTCACTTCGCCAAAATTGCTCACAGACGAGTCTTACCACCATCATTAATCCACTTCGGTCTGTTACAGCATAACCATTAACAACACGTTTTTCACCCCAAAAACATAGTTGACCATCACTCGCCAAACTTACAGGATTATTTCCATAATGAGTAATACAAAACGTCGATGCTCCTTTATTTTTTGCGATATTGATTAGCTCGACAAGTCGATCAGGATTTCCAGAAGCACTGATTGTAATCAACAAGAAATTCCCATTACTACTATGGATTGCATATTCAATATCATGAATTTGTTGATAAAACTCAACTCGCTTTTCAAAACATCTTAGATAACGTCCAAACAACTCACAAAAATATACTGAATCCCCAATTCCTGAAAATATAATTTTATTACTCTCATTCATAAGACGAATGAGCTCTTTCATTGCATTATCGTCTAAAATATCAAGTGATTTCATGATATTTTGAGGTAGGGCTGCCAAAATACGAGATTCCATTGTCTGATCTGTATCTGGTTGTTGAAAACTTTGTAAGGCATATTTTAATTCACTAAAACCGCTATAGCCCAACTTCTTTGCCATTCTCATAATCGCATTAGGAGAAATAAATAGTTCTTTTGCAATAATATGAATCGACAAACTATGAATATTTTCACGATTTTTCATAATATAATCTACGATCATCGAATCCGTATCATTTAACTTAAACTCATGTTCATATACGCGCTTCTCAAAAGTCATTCTTATTACACCTCTTCTTTCTTATTATTATAAACTATTCCTAGTAACTCGTAAATATTTAGCTTTTAATATATAATAGACAAAGAGGTGAGCTTATGAATATTTGTTTTAAAAGATGCAACTTTGCAGATTATACTTACATTGAATATCTTGTAAGTTGGCAAAACAACCCCAATTATAATGTAATGCTTCGTCCTAATTTCACTGAAAGTCCACTAACTGACATTAGCGTGGAAACAGAAATTAAGCAAATGCTAGATAATCCAGATAATCAAGTGTATATGATTTGTGATGATGAACTTCCAATAGGTTATATTGGTCTAGATTTTGAATTTTCTTATTTAGTTAATAAGAGTCAACCCACTTGTTGGCTAAATGGCATATGTATTGGAGATCCAGCTTATCATCGCATGGGTCTAGCAAAAAAAGCAATTGAATTTATGGAAAAGCAATGTATTTCCAGGGAAATATCACGTATAGAAATTGGTGTGTTTGAGTTTAATACTGCTGCACTATCACTGTATCAACGCATGGGCTACCGTATTTTTCATACCATTCCTGAGTTTACTTACTTTCAAGGAAAGAAACATGCAGATATACGACTAGAAAAAATACTAGAGAGTTGATTACTTCAATTAGCTCTTTTTTTATAATAAAAAAACTGCAGTGATTTCACTACAGTTTGATTAAAATTAAACTAATTCAATGATAGCCATTGGAGCGTTATCACCACGGCGGTTCCCGATTTTAATAACACGAGTATATCCACCATTACGACTAGCATATTTAGGAGCAACTTCATCAAATAATTTTTTTAATACAGTTTCTCCAGTTTCAGCATTAGCTACAACGTTACGAACGTAAGCAGCAGCTTGACGACGAGCATGTAAGTCTCCACGTTTACCTAAAGTAATAAGTTCATCAACAACACTACGAAGCTCTTTAGCTTTCATTTCAGTTGTTTCGATTTTCCCGTGTAAAATTACGCTAGTTGCCATATTGCGTAGTAACGCTTTGCGGTGATCCGCTGTGCGTCCTAATTTACGATTCCACATAGATGTATCCTCCTTACCTTCTATTCAAATGATTTGAAGTTTAAACCTAGTTCATAAATTTTGTCTTTAACTTCTTTTAAAGATTTTTTCCCTAAGTTACGTACTCTCATCATTTCATCTTCTGTTTTCTGAGTTAACTCTTCAACAGTTTGTATACCAGCACGTTTTAAACAGTTATAAGAACGAACTGATAAGTCTAGATCTTCGATCATCATCACAAGACCTTTATTTACTACCTCTCCATTTGCATCCTTCATACATGAATCCATTTCAACAACTTGCTCATGCACAGATGTGAGTAAATCTAAATGATCAATTAAGATTTTAGATCCTAATGCCAAAGACATTTGTGGAGTAATTGATCCGTTAGTCCAAATTTCGAAGATTACACGGTCATAACGACCATCTTGTCCTACACGTGCAGGCTCAACTTCGTATGAAATACGATCAATTGGTGTATAAATTGAATCTGTATAAATGGTTCCAATACCTTGAGATGCTCCTTGGTATAACGCTTTATTTCCATCAGCACTCACGTAACCACGTCCGTTGCGTGCCTTTAATTCCATTTCAAGCACTGCTCCTTCTTCAAGAGTAGCGATTGGTAATTCTGGGTTAAGCATTTCAACACCTGTTGGACAAATAATGTCTCCAGCTGTTACTACCATCGGTCCTTTAGCTGAAATTCTTAATGTGTGAACTTCATCATCTTCAATTTTCATGATTAATTGTTTAATATTTAGAATCATCATTGTTACATCTTCTTCCACTCCTGGAATAGCTGTAAACTCATGGAAA
>CAYJEY010000020.1:0-36416 GCA_964369385.1 uncultured Holdemania sp. | reverse complement strand
AAAGAAGCATTGGCTTCTTTAACTTTCTAATAAACTTAATTGAACTTTCTGACGTTCTTGATCAATTTTATAAACACTAACCTCAACTATATCCCCTACTGAAAGTACTTCAGAAGGATGTTTTACCTTACCACGATTTAACTTTGAAACATGAATGAGTCCATCCTCTTTTAGTCCAATATCAACGAACACTCCAAAATCAACAACATTACGCACAACACCTTGAAGTTGATCTTGTTCCTTTAAATCCTCTAAAGTAAGTACATCATTACGCAGTAGTGGTCCATCATACTGTTCACGATAATCACGAAGTGGTTGACTTAATGCATCAAGAATATCCTCAAGTGTATATTCATCAACATCACATTGCTGCATAATCGCTTCACGATCACAAGTTGAAATTACTTGTTGCGTATGCTCAACACCTAATTCACTAATCCCCAAATAAGCCATCACTTTCTTAGCTACGGTATAACTTTCTGGGTGTATTGGTGTTTGATCCAATAATTCATCTGCTTTTACAATACGTAAGAATCCAGCAGCTTGCTCATACGCCTTCGCACCAAGTTTTGCAACCTTCAATAATTGCTTACGATTTTTAAACTGCCCGTTTTCATTTCTAAAATTGACAATGTTAGTTGCAATACTTTTATTTAACCCAGACACATTTGTCAATAATTCAATACTTGCAGTATTCAGATCAACTCCTACACGGTTTACTGACTTTAAAATCGCGAAATCTAAACGCTCACTCAATTGTTTTTGCGGCAAATCATGTTGATATTGTCCAACCCCAATACTTTTAGGATCAATTTTAATAAGTTCTGAAAGTGGGTCAAGTAAACGGCGGGCAATCGATATTGCCGAGCGCTGTTCAACCTGCAGTTCAGGAAATTCTTTACGTGCTAATTCACTAGCTGAATATACCGATGCTCCTGCTTCTGATACAATCGTATACTGAGCACTCAATTGATTTTCACGTATTACTTTTGCAACAAAGCTCTCTGTTTCGCGACTTGCCGTTCCATTCCCAATTGCAATGATTTCAATTGGATAATCTTTTAATATTTGTACAAATTTCTTTTGTGCATCAGCTAATTTGTTGATTGGAGGATGAGGATAAATTGCATCAATTTTCAGCATTCTCCCCGTCTTATCAATAACTGCTAGTTTACAACCTGTACGAAACGCAGGATCGACCCCTAAAATCATTTTATTGCTTAGAGGTGGTTGAAGTAATAAGCG
The DNA here is from genome assembly GCA_964369385.1 of uncultured Holdemania sp. Lineage (GTDB taxonomy): Bacteria > Bacillota_I > Bacilli_A > Erysipelotrichales > Erysipelotrichaceae > CALVGQ01. Next base: position 35,171 of record CAYJEY010000020.1, on the reverse strand, counting down.
TTCCACATTCATTGTGAACACCTCAATAGATTGATTAGCTGCCTTATCAGATAATTCTGAGCGAACTTCACGCTCTACACTTGGGAAAGCCAAACGTTTCAATCCATCTCTAATTGCCTCTTCTAGTACAGTGATTATCGCTGTTTCACGATCTCTTGTCACACCACGAATTGCATACTTAACTAAATACTCTTGGTCATATTTTAAAGAAACACTGATTACCTTTTCTTTCTCGGCACGATCCATCGCCATCACACGATGTGATGCGCAATATAATAACTTCTCTTCACGATCATAATACATGCGATAAACTTTCTTTTCATCTTCATGTTTTTTCTTTTCTTTTGTCACAATGATTCCATAGCGTTCGATTGCATCTTTAATTTTCCAACGAAGCTTTGCATTATCACTAACACGCTCAGCAACGATATCTTTTGCACCTTGAATCGCTTCTTCTATTGATGTCACTTGATCATTTATATATTTTTGTGCTTCCACCTCGATTTGAATGTTTCTAGGACATGCCATAATTGTATCAGCTAATGGCTCAAGTCCTTTCGCAATTGCGTCAGTAGCACGTGTTTTTTTCTTTTGTTGATATGGACGATAAATATCTTCTACTTGTGATAATTTAGTGCATTCATTTACTGACTTTTTGATTTCTTCCGTTAGTTTTCCTTGTGTTTCAATTAATCGAAGCACATCTTCTTTTCTTTTCGCAAGATTTACTTGGTATTGATATTCATTAGAAATCACAAGAATCTGTTCTTCATCAAGACCACTTGTCATTTCTTTACGATATCGTGCAATAAATGGAACAGTGTTCCCTTCTTCAAGTAATTTCAATGTGTTAACTACTTGTTTATCCTGTATTTTAAGTTGTTGAGCAATAAACTCAATATGTATGTTTTCCATTCGTATCTCTCCTTGTCTATACATTTTATCACACCTTCACTTATGCGCAATACAAAACTTTAATCTTCTTATTTATATAGAAATGGATAGTTTTTTTCATGAAACTTAATCAAAAAAATTTGATTTTATTGAGGAGAATATAACTCCTATGATATAATATCAAAAGGAGGAATTTTCATGAAAATTAACTTTAAAGAGAAAAAAACAATTACATTGTTAATTGTTTTATCAATAACAGTAGTACTTACCGGAGGATTAGCATTCTTCTATATGTCAGGTGGTGAAGGCACAAATGATGTCACTCTCGCCCCAGACTTTTCAAGTCAGAGTGTAGATGAAATTAACACGTGGATTGAAGAGAATGAATTAGCTGACTTAGTCACAATCGAATACGAATTCAGTGATACAGTGGCTGCAAATCAAGTCATTTCGCAAAGTATCCTTGCTGAACAAGAAATCAGTGAAGCAAATAAACTAATTATCGTTATATCTCATGGACCAGATCCTGACTTAATGATTACTTTACCGGATTTCACTGAAATGAGTATAACAGATATCCAAAATTTCTTTACTACTAATCAATTTAGTGATGTAACTTATGAATACATTGTAGATGCTGATATTCCAAAAGACCAATTTATTAAACTAAATGTAGAAACATTAGATGTAAGACGCAGTGATTTAATCGTTGTCTCGATTTCAATTGGTAGTGAAAACGTAGGACTAGAAATTACAATGCCTGATTTCTCAGATTCAAGCAAAGCTAATATAGATGCATGGGCTGCCTCAAACAATATTAATGTCACATACAAAACACAACAAAGCGATACAGTTGAGAAAGATAAAGTCATCGCCCAATCAGTTGCGGTTGGTGAGAAAATTAAAACAGGTGATTCAATCACAATTACACTTAGTTTAGGACAAGGTGTTGACATTCCTGCTTTTGCTGGTAAAACAAAAGCTGAAGTTGATGAATGGGCAGAAGAAAACGAAGTAAAAATTACTTATATCAATTACTATGCACAAGAAACTGAAAAAGACAGAGTAATTAGTACATCACCAAAAAGTGGGACATTAGCAACTGGCTCAACGCTTAAAGTATATTTCTCGCTTGGTCCTGTCATTGTTCCTGACTTTACAGGAAAAAAAGAAGCGGATGTTAAAGAATGGATTGAAGACATCAATGATTCTATCTATGACAAAGACAACTATGTCTTCTATAAAATTACAGAAAAAGACGATGCATCCAAAACACCAGGTACTATTTTAAGTACCTCACCATCTAGTACAAATCAACTCAAATTTGGTGAAACACTCACAATTACAGTTGCTGCAGATAAAAAAATAACAGTTGCAGACCAAGCTGGTAAAACCACTGCTGAGTTTAAAACATATATTGAAGGCCTTGGATTAAAACTTGGTACATCTACTCAAGTATATAGCGATACGATCGCAAGTGGAAAAATTGTGAGCCACGATAAAGGTGAAATTGCCAGTGGTACACTTGTAAACTACAACGTATCAAAGGGACCTTTCGTACCTGGTACATATACAAGCTTATCTGCTTGCCAAATCGCAATCAACTCAGCTGCAAATCAAGGCGCAACTGGTTGGTCTTGTAAGCAAGTAGATTCATACCATGCAACGATTCCAAGTGGACAAGCCATTGAAACTACAGTCAGTGGTAAAGTCATTACAGTAAAAATCTCTAAAGGACCAGAACCTGTAAGTGTATCGGTAGGATCATATGAAGGTAAACCGTATACTGAGTTCTTGACGTTCTTAACCTCTAATCACCTTGTAGCAGGACCACATACTGAAGAATATCATGATACAATTCCAAAAGGATCAATCATCCGCAATGACCAAGGAAGTCTACTTCAGGGATCAACTGTAAATTATGTTGTATCTAAAGGAAAAGATGAAATTAACATTGTTGCTCTCGATATTAAAGAAGGATCAACGTTTGATCAAACAAAGAGCAATATAAATAATTATTTGATTAGTCAAGGATTTCTTGCTGAAAACATCACATTCTATCCCGTTAACGGAGGTACTGAGGGGGCGCTTGATCTATCCCAATCTACCCCATATTTAGCTGGAAATTATCCAAGAAGTCAAGTTTTTAAAATCTATATTTCAATTGGAGAATAAAAGTCTATCATATCTACTTTACTGGTAACAACTCCAACCATATTACATAATTAAAAATGCTTACTCGTCAATATACTTGGCAAGTAAGCATTTTCTATGTGTTCAACTGGTATCCAGTCAGTAACATCATCGCAAGCTAAATTTAACTCAACATTTACATTTAATGTTGCTAACATAGAAATATCAATTATATAGTTCTCTTCTAAATCAAACTCTTTTACGTTGAAAAGTCAATAAAATTACTTGCTATGTTTAATCCTGAACATTTTTATCTCAGGTAAACTAGAAAGTGAAAGAACAGCAGTAAAATCATATATTTCCAAGCCATCCTGTTAGACCTATATGAGTAAGCTGTTCTACATTAATTAAGAGCTTAGGTCTATATGATTAAAATTATTAATATCTAGAACTATTAAATTTACTAACTTTTCAAAATCAATATACTCAATACCACCTCGTATATGAAGTATTTCCAGACTAGCTAAAGAGGAAATTGCTTGTCCAAATCCTGTATATAAAGTTCTTCAAGATTCACTAAACTTTGTACTGGACTTATATCAAAGCTTATTTGAGAAAAACTTAGATAGATACTCTTTAAATTCTGCAATTTTGAAATAAATCTTATGTCAAATTCTTCATCTTACGCACTGATTTCAAGAACATTATTACAATCACTTGTATCATACTGCCCATATTTATTTTTACCAACGAACAAAACAGTTCATTGATCCGTTAAACCTAAAGTATGATATCTACCTGCAGATATTTTGGTGATATTGCGATCATATCCTACCAAGTTGAAACATCAAGTTGCCCATATTCATTATCCTCGCTACCAGATACAGTACCATCTTCACTCAATGATAGACTAAATATCTTCCTGCACTGATTACTGGCAAAGCCATTTTGTAACTCTTTACATTTTAGATTAGTTCACAGCTAGCATAAATTCCATTTGTAATCAATCCTCCAATTTTTGAAGAGTTTTGCAAAGAATTAATAATATATATTATTATTGAAATTAGTACAATAAGTACTAAAATTAATCTGCGAGAAGATTTTTTTTTGTGTTTTTTCTAGTTTTGCTAAAGACTTTTCTTTTTCCATAGCTGCTTTTTCGTTTGTGTTTATTGCTCTTAACCCAATAGTGCTATTCCCTACCAATTGATCTATTGTGACATTAAATATATGACCAAGTACCTTTAATGTCTCAATATCTGGAGTTAGCTTTCCTTCTTCGTAATCAATAATTGTTTGACTTGATACTTTTAACTTATCTGCGTGATCCACAATAAAATAATCATTGCTTTATCTTAGATGAATGATTATATCTTTGAATTCCATATTCAATCTTGCTCCTGTTATTTAATAACTATTTATATTTAATTATTATCTTGATTACCCATCTAAGCACTATCGTTAATTTATAATAGTGCTCAAGTGGAAAGTCATAACTATTATTAAGATTAAAATAAAATATCACTAATATCAATTAAGGTCAATGCATAAATGCATTGACCTTAATTTGCAACAAAATCATTTGTAAACGCCAGAAATTTCATATTGTATCTTTTGTTTATTAATCAAATCTACACTTCCTTTAACAATTTTTCCACTTTCATCATAACTCACAAAATCATATGCTGAATAGCCCTTAACATCAATCAACTCATTAAAGTCATCAGTATCAATTTCAAGTTTGAAAGTATAAGTTCCATCTACTACGACATCTAATGGAATATCGAATTCATACCAAGTATAATCTAAATCATATTTAATTTCAGTAACTTGCTCTTTGGTATTATCCCAATATGAGTCACCATCATTTAATTGATTTAAACCCTCACTTTCATAAGTAGTATACGTTCCACTTTCTTCATGAATCATGTATAGTGTATATTTTACATTATCTTCTTCTAAAAACGATCCTCTTCTAATAAAACTCGTACCTTTAATAGTTAATGTGTTATTTTCACTATCATATCGATCAACAGAAATATAATTGTACGCTTCTAATACTGAAGGAGTTGTTTTAGAACTATCTACTTCAATCAAATACGGAAGCACATGTACCTCAATGCGATTTGAGAAACGTTGTTGTTTCAAAATTGAAACATAATTATCGTTTAACTCTGCATTAATGATATCTTCTACATAGTCACTAGTTCTCAAGTTTCGAGAAAATTCTTTACCTTCTACAACTGCTACAATATTAAATAAATATTCACCTTTTTCAAGTTTTGAAATATCTATTGTTCCTTCAAACCACGCATGAGAATAATCAAGGCCGTGTTGATATCCATCTGAGATATCATAATCACCTGTAGTTGTCATTAAATCATATCGAGCAATAGTCTCATTGTTATCTAAGCTTATCACATCAATATAATGCATAACCGTTTCTGCCGAATTAGTTAATCCCTCTACATAAGCAATACCACTCAGTGATAACACCCCTTCAATGCTCATATTGAAATCGTTTAGTCTAGATATATATACTTCTTCAATCACATCTTTACTAAGTGTTAGTGTTGTCTTCGTTGCATCACTATCTACTTTATATGTAGTAATTTGATGTTTATTACTAAATCCTGTAATATTTGTGATTGGTTTAACTTCAGTGTAGCTTGCATGAACCGTTTTAATAGATAGTGTATATGCACCTTCACTTAAATCGCTCATATCAATATAGAAACCTCCAAAACCTGCAGAGTTGTAATGTGTTGTTGCAAAGTACATATTTAGAAGCTCTACTTCTTTTATTGTCGTGTCACCAGATTGGATAATTAGATAATGTTTCAAACTATCTGCATCATCTGCATAGACCCCTGGTTGATATGCATTTCCTAATATTGTAAGTTCACCATCTGAAATACTCAGTGAAGTTACATTTTGTATGAAATCACCAGATGGTGTATTTCCATCAGGTTCTACCACCACATCCGCTACATTCAACATTTGAATTTGACTTGATGGTAAATAACCAATACTATTTGTAAAGTCATATGGTGTTAGTGGATTTACGACACCGTTTGTTTTATGAACTAATAAACTACCATTTGATAAGATACCATTCGTCGATTGGAACTGTGTCCACTCTTGATCTCTTGATTGTACTGCAACAATAAAATTACTCTGATAAGAATTCCCATATGTAGTTGTATAAAGAGTCGATGAGCTTGCACTATTTGAGCTCTTCACAACTGCATCATATTCCGTAATCAATCCTAGATTGTAAGTATTGTAGTCAGTTAATGTACCATCATAATCGTTACTTAATTTATCTATAGAATATGCAATTGATGCAATTTTCGCACCCCAATAAGGATCAGATGCATATTTCACATTGAAACCAGAACCTTTATTTCCAACATGTGAGCCAAAAAATCTAACATCCATGATATCCAAATAACCTCGAAGATTTACTCCCATATGCTCATTAATTGATTGAGGAATTGAACTAAAGTAACTTGCTTGATCAGGATCAGAGTCTACTGCATTCCAACCAAATAAATTATTTCTCTCGACTGCATAACGACTTTTCCCATTCCCCGACTCAAGACAAGCCATGGCAAATATTAATAACGCATTTACACCATAGGTATTTTGGGCATTAATAAAATTTGCCCCCTCATCCCATAGTTGAGATTGATGATAATCTAAATCATTAAAATTATTACTTGCTGGCTTTGAACTTATTCCAAGAGTACTTAAATATTCATTGTATGATTCAGCGGGGATTTGACTTTGTGTTCTTAGAGGTAAGAATTGGTAGTAATTATAGTAAGTTCCTACATATTGTGTATAGTTGCGATCACTGTAAAATTCATAGTTATTCCAACTATAATAAACATCCCCTACACTCATCCAATCTGCTGCAGGTCCTACAACCATCTTAAATTGACTCGCATTGTATCCTGAGTAAGCATAGAATACTAATTCTTTATAATTTCCATTTTGTTCAATGCTATAGTGGGATTGTTTTACTACTAAAGAAAATGGTTGTTCATTATTTGCAGTTGCATCTTTTCCACCTAGTGTAATAGGAATATTATTAGTGATGTACTTCATTGGAACTAAATCAACTTGTTTAAGTGAAGTATATCCTTCAAATCCATTAAGTTTGACTTCAATCTGGCCATCACCTGCTCCGTCATAACTAGTAGTATTTCCTCCACTCATCTCACGATGCTGAGTAACATAAGTTGTTTTTCCGCCATCTTGACTTACTATGAGTGTATCTGCGCCAGTTCTTCTAGGATATGAGATAACTAATCCTGAATTCATTGCAATGATTTTAGTTGGTGAGTATGAATTGTTGTGTCTTACCACAGCATCCACACCTGAATTTTGCATAACTCCTTTAGCTTCTGCAAAACTACCATAACACCCTATTAAGTTAAATTGACCATTATCAGCTACTGTGGATACTTCATAGTTATCACATTGCATACTATAGTTAGTTGATTGCGCTGAAACATTCACAGCAGTTCCTTCAACTAAAAACAAACAGCTTACTACTAAAGTAATATTTAATAAAATATTTATTATCTTTTTCATAGTACCTCCTCTTGATTATATTTGAAATTACTAACATTCAAAATTTATCGACATATATCTCAAAAATTATATCATTTTCTACAATATATACTCTTTTTAATAGTATCTTATTTTGATGTTAAATTCAATTACTTAGACGTTACTAAACTACAAAATCAATCTATTTTATATATTTCTACTATTTTTAAGTATGTTGTGTTAAAATATACTCAGATTTTGAGAGGAAGATGAGAGATGAAGATAAATAACAAGGGATTTACATTAGTTGAATTAATTATTGTTGTTGCAATTATTGCTGTACTTGCTACTGTGCTTGCACCACAATATCTGCAATACGTTGAAAGATCACGAGAGTCAAATGATCTGCAAGTTGCTACAAGTATTATTGATGCTGCCACTCTTGCCATTGCTGACCCTGAAAATGATGTACCCCCAAACGTATATGTTGTATTTCGTTGGGATACGAGCGATGACCCTTATGGTGGAAGTGGTGCAGGTGTAGGAAATTTGTATCTCAATTCAGAACGCGGAGGAATGGGAGACGTGAGCTCTGAAGAATGGCTTACAAATGTTAATGATTCGATTCGCTCAATCATGGGGATTAGTGGTCCTAGTGATTCATCCATTGGTGATGCTCAATCAGCTAATGGGAATCGTCATGATTTACTATTTAGAATCAACACATCTACAGGTAAAGTAGAAGTTCACACCTCTTACAAAACATATTGGATAGATGAAATCGGTGTTCAAGCTGATTCTGCTAATTTCTAAAAAAATAGTTCACTCCAAAAAAGTGAACTATTTTTTTATTGTCTGTGTTGCAACAATATCAACACCCGTATTGGCTATATCATGTAAAATCACATCGCCACATTCAACTGGTACATTTGTTTGTATCTTTTTTAATATTTTCATACATTCCATCATCATCAACTTAGGAATCTCTTGATTTGTCTTCACGCTCAACAACTTTGCATCTACACTATGAATCTTTATTGTCGTAGTCAATGTTCGTGATGGATTCACTAATTCTTTTAGTGCATAAGCCTTCCCTCTCGGGCATTGATTTCCACTGACTAAAATTTCTTTTTGGTTGCGCTCAATAGATAATTGACAACCAATCGGACATACAATACATATCATCTCACTCATTTACACAACCTCCTCTAAACAAATTCTTATATTTTGGGTTTGATGATTCATCCATTCTGATTTTAACTCAATTACTTCTACCTCTGCTGGTAAAACAACTCTTTTCTTTTTACGATACATGCACACATCATCCACATATACACATAAATCATGATTTTTCACAACTTGTGCACTTCTGAAACGTACGGGAATCATTTGATTTACTTGCTCATGGATGAAATGAGGAACACAATAACTAATCTTAGAATTATATTCAACAACAATTGCCTGTTTTCGAAGTTGTGTTAATTTATTTAGATAACGTATAGCTCCTTGTGCTGCTTGCTTTGCCTCTTGACTTACATAATCTACTAAATCATGCACATGGAGCACATTCCCACAGGCAAATACACCTTCAATTTCGCATTGCATCCATTCATTTACACTTGGTCCATTTGTTTTTTTATCTAAGCTCATTCCCATCATTCGCGATAATTCGTTTTCAGGAATAAGACCTACCGATAGGAGTAAAGTATCACACTTGATTGTCCTTGCAGTTTTAAGTATTGGTTTTTTATTATGGTCTACTTGAGCAAGCACAACTCCCTCTACTCTATCTTTACCAAGTACCTCAATTACTGTTGTGTTGAGGTACAAGGGGATATCAAAGTCATTTAAACACTGTGCAATATTTCGATTTAATCCACTACTTTGCGGCATTAATTCAGCAACACAGTGCACTTTCGCTCCTTCTAATGTTAATCGTCTAGCCATAATCAACCCAATATCGCCAGAACCTAATATTACAACTTCTTTTCCCGGCATGACATTTTCTATATTCACAAGGTATTGTGCTGTTCCGGCATTGATGACACCACTTGGGCGACTTCCTGGAATCATAATTGCACCACGAGTGCGCTCACGACAACCCATCGCTAAGATGATTGCGTGTGCCTTGATTTGTACTAAACCATCTTGTGGATTCAAGTATGTGATCTTCTTTTCATGATTCACTTCAATTACCATTGAATTTAAACTCACTTTGATATTTCTTTGCATGAGCATATCAATATAGCGTTGAGCATATTCTGGCCCACATAATTCTTCATTAAAGGTGTGAAGTCCAAAGCCATTATGGATGCACTGGTTTAATATTCCTCCTAGTCGATAATCTCTTTCAATGATGAGGATATCTTTTATGCCTTGATCATAGGCTTCAATAGCAGCACTCAAACCAGCTGGTCCACCACCTATAATAACCAAGTTAACTTCCTTCATACGATTCCTCTCTTTCTTTTATAATCCATGATTTTAGAGAAGATTTGTATATATTCTCTAATGGTATATCTAACTCTTTTTGCATTATTTCCAATATCTTAGGTGTACAGAAACCACCTTGACAACGCCCTGATGTAGGACGAAGACGTCTTTTAATTCCATCCACTGTTGTCGCCGCTAAAGGACGGTTTAGTGCATCAATAATCTGTGCTTCACTTACTACTTCACATCGGCATATGATATTTGCATATCTTGCATCTTTTTGAATCAATTGTTGTTTCTCATCATGTCCCAATGATGAAAAATGAACGAAACCTTTTCGATAACTTCTGTATTCTTTCTTTAAAGTGTAATGATGCTTTTGTACAATCATCTGAGTAAGCATTTCTCCAATCGCCATACAAGCACTCAATCCTGGTGATGAAATTCCAATGGCATTATAAAAATTTTCACATGTACTTTCTTCAATGATGAAATCATCTTCTTCACTGAGTGCTCTGATACCACAAAATGTAGTAATCACATCTCGATAATTGATTCCCTCCACCGCAAGCAAACTTTGATTTTTTAATGTTTCAATTCCTTCTAATGTTGTCTGTGTTTCTTCTTTACCAACAATGTCTTTAGCAGTTGGTCCAACAATTAAATTATCATGCACAGTGGGTGTGACCAATATTCCTTTACCTAGATGAGATGGCATTGCAAAAACTACGTGATTCACATGTTTTGCACTTGTGTGATCTAATAATAAATATTCTCCTGTTCTAGCAGTAAGTGTTCGTACATCATGATTTATCATATTATGAATTTGATCACCATGGATTCCAGCTGCATTGATAATGTTTTTTGCCTTGTATTCTTGATTTTCACATGTCACAACAAAATAATCTTCTTCCTTCTTTATTTCTCTTACTTCTTGATTAAATTTAAATTCTACACCATTATCTGCTGCATTTTCTGCTAAGCTCAAGTTTAAATCAAATGGACAAATAATTCCTGCAGTTTTTGCCACTAATACTGCAACTGTATCTTTTGGAAGATTGGATTCCATCTTAAAGATTTCATCTCTGTCTGTCATTACCTGTAGCCCTTCAACACCATTTGCAATCCCCCTTTGATACAATTCATACAACTGATCTATACCTGATGCATCGCGACATACTACTAGCGAGCCAATTTGTTTAAATGGATAATTCAATATTTTAGCATTTTTTCTTATTAACTCATTCCCTCTGACGTTTAATTTAGCCTTTAAAGTTCCTGGTATTGCATCGTATCCAGCATGAACAATTCCACTATTTGCTTTTGATGTCCCCTCACATACATCACTTGCTTTTTCTAACACTACTACTTTTACATCATATTTAGCGAGCTCTCTTGCACATGCTGCACCACTCACTCCTCCACCAATAATTAATATATCAATCATAAGTCCTCCTCTAGTAAAAAAGAGCAAAACAAATAGATATGTTTGTCATATCTATTCGCTTCGCTCTTTTCTCACGCTACTTATGAGTTAATTATAGCGCAGATTTGATTAAAGTGTTATATGTTTTTATTCATTTGTTCAAAGGCAAAAATATTTTGAATTAAAATTCGTTTTCCATTCACAAAAATAATTTGTTTTTCAACTTCATCTATTTTCTTTATCTGGCCAACATACTGCAAATAACTACCACCTATTTTACTATGGTCCTCTTCAAAGTAAGTAACTTCAACGAGCTGATTTAAATCAATTTGAGTAAGTTTTAAGTCGAGCAATTCCCTAGCATTTTCATCAATCTCAATGAAGTCTTGTGTACGTCTTGCAATTTCTTTCACTTCCTCATCATACCCTGTTAATGCAGCGAATGCCGCAAATTGTGCTGCTCTATTCATTTTACTCATAGGTTTATGTTTCAATGATACAGGACGCTCTAAATCAATGATATCACTATATTTTTCTCTTACCTTCATACTCACTCCTTGTGTCCACCTATTTGACGATTCCGTAATTTTGCGGTTGCCCCTTCTGATAAACTTGAACACTTGAGCAAAGCATTTTTACCATATTTCTTCTTAATTGAAATGATTGCATTTTGAGCTTGACGTTCTTTTTCAAGCGAAGCTTGATCATCCTTTATTGGTAATTGTTCCTGTGTTGCGAATAAATTAAGTTGCTCTACCTTTTGAATCTTTTTTGCTTCTTGTTCGGCTAGAACATGATTTAGACTGATATTTATTCTTCTTACTAAAAGATGAGCATTTACAATACGATCATAGAGCTTCAGTACTCCCTCAACAAGTTCACTTTCTGAATTCGTATATCGTTTTAGATTAATTGTGCCATGAGCTGACTTTGGTGTTTGACGTCCATAACTATCAATGACAATAGGCTCCTTGATATATTGCCTACGCTCACTTAATTTTACATTATCGACATCATAACTAATGGTCAATACAATTTGATCACACATGACAGCTTTTTCAATCATTTGATAAGATAGATTTTCCATCATCTCTCGAACGACAATACGTGCCGTCATTGACTCATAAGCAGATAATAAAACCTGCCCACTCCCTAGGCTATGATTTGTAGGTCGATAAGATTTAATTTCTTGAATTGTACATGGTTCCCATCCCCACGCATGATCAATCAACAACTCTGCATTAATTCCAAATAATTTATACAACAAATTCTCATTTTCAATTGAACAACGTGCAATATCTCCCATAGTAAACAAGTAATTTTGCTCAAGCTTTTTAGCATAACCTCTTCCTACACGCCAAAAATCAGTAATCGGGCGATGATTCCACAACAATTCACGATAACTTAACTCATTTAAACTTGCTACACGAACTCCATTCTCATCATCTTCAATGTGCTTTGCGACAATATCCATTGCCACCTTAGCTAAATAAGTATTCGTCCCAATACCGGCAGTTGCCGTGACTCCAACGGTCTTTAAAACATCTTTAATCATTCGCTTTGCTAACTCATATGCACTACATTGATAGTACATTAGATACTGAGTTACATCGATAAACACTTCATCTATTGAGTAGACATAAATATCTTCTATTGAAATATATTTTAAATAAACATCCACTACTCGAGCACTATATTTCATATATTTTGCCATTTGTGGTGGGGCAACAATGTAGTCAAGAGCTAACCGCGGATTATTTAAGACTTCTTCTTTATCGTACGACTTACCATCGAATGCATAATGCTTAAGCTTAGCCAAACGTCCTGTATTCACTTTATATATCGCACTCTCAACTTCAAACAAGCGTGGTCTACCAGAAATCCCCCATGTCTTTAATGCTGGGGTGATTGCCAGGCATATTGTTTTACTTGTACGACTTCCATCGGCTACGACAAGATGCGTTGTCATTGGGTCAAGTTTTCGCTCTAAACACTCAACTGAAGCATAAAAAGATTTTAAATCCATGCAAATATAAGTATGCTCACTCATCCAATCACCTCTTTCTTATTATAGCCAATTTCCTTAATTTGAGTTGAAAAAGAAACAAGTTATCTTGTCTCTTTGATTTTCTTATTTATCCCACTCATATACAACATTAATTTGTCGACGAATTTCATCCATAATTTCAGTAATTTGAATGATTTCTTTATGAGGCATTTGTGGACACTCAATCCTACCATGACTTAGTGCTTCCTTACAAGCTAAGACTTGGTATTCATAACCACTAATAGCATGATTTACATCAATTGACTTAATACATTGTGCCTCTAGACTAAATACTTCTATTTTAGAAATATTATTGATATTTGTCACTTGTATATACCCTTTTTCACCAGTAATACATCCAGCTCGATCACTTATTCCCTCCATGCCACAATACAAGCTCGCAACACGATCATCTTCATAAACAAAAGTCATCGTTACTGCTTTATCTACTTTTGTAGGTGTGTATGTTGCATGGGCAAAAATTTGTTTAATATCATACCCGAGTACCATTGCAGCAAAATTTATCGGATACACACCCACATCAAGTAGTGATCCTCCTGCTAACTGCGGATTTACAATGCGATCAATGTGTTGAATTGGATAACATAAATTGGCACTAACCATTGACACTCGTCCAATAATGCCACTTTCAATTAACTCAATTACTTGATTTCTTGAGGGCATATATCTTGTCCAAATTGCTTCTGCTACAAGCACATTCTCTTTCTTGGCAAGTGCTAACACTTCTGTTGCCTGACTTGTATTTACACAAAATGCCTTTTCACACAATATTGCTTTCTTCGCCGCAATACACATCAACATGTTTTCATAATGATGTGAATGTGGTGTCGCGATATACACTAATTCAACTTCTCCATCATTTACTAATTCTTCATAACTCCCATAAGCTTTATTAAAATGATACTTCTCTTGAAATTTTACTGCTTTATCAATACTTCTTGATGCTACTGCGTAGCATTCAACTTCTGGCATTTGATTCAATGTTTGCGCCATTACTTCAGCAATCCCACCACATCCCATGATTCCAACTTTCATACATTTTCCTTCTCTTTCATAATTTAATGGTACAGTATCAAATAAAAGATAGCAAATAAAAAATAGAATCCGAAAATTCTATTTACTTTAACAATGGCGAGGAGCATGAGATTCGAACTCACGGAAGCTTTCACTTCGCCACCTTTCCAAGATGGTGCCTTAAACCGCTCGGCCAACTCCTCTTTTAAAACGTAATAAAATATATTCCTCTAAATACTAAAATAATCGTTACTACAATCAAGATCCATGACTTAAAAAATGCAATCCAAGCTTCCGTAAGTGGCAGTGATTCATTAAAAATAATATGTTTACTCTTCGTCTTATACAGATGCACTAATGCTACTACATAGATTACTACTACAAGCAAACCAACCAACCAGCCATACTCAGCAGGTACATAAATCGAAAATACAATGAAACTATTCAAGATAACACGCATAAGATAACCAGGTATAATGCTTTGGTACATCATTGCAATTAAAGACAAGAATAAACTCATCACAAAGAATACAATAAAGTTGACATCTCCCATCACAAATAATGAATATAATATTGATGTAGCAAACATACCAAATATTCCACCAACACGATTAGTAATATTCAAAATCACTCCACGAAATGCGAATTCTTCAAAAAAGGGAGCAAGCAAAATAAAGTAAATGCTATAAACAACCTGTATCATTACATTTGAATGCTGAAATAACACATCTAAAGTATACAACAATTCATTCCCAGTCACTTGCAATACAAGTGAATTACTTATAAACTCAAACAATAAATACAAGGCAATCAACATACTTGAATATGCTATGACTGTTTTTAAAGAACAACTCCTAAAATTTAGCATCGATACACTACGTACCTTAAGTAATAATGATAATATGTAAAATGGTACCAAATAGGCAATGGCTGTTGTAGCCATATCAAATGCCATAACAATTGAATCAACAGTATATACATCTAAAACTTTGCTGTAACTTTGTACAAACCATCCATACGCGATATCTGAAGAAAACATCAACGCTGCACAAACTAGCAAGGCAATGCCAACAGCGTTCATATGCCGCATTAGCGAACTCTTATTCATAATGTTAGTTTGCTCCATACTGTGCCTCCTTTTAATTCTTATTTATCTCTTTTCTTATTAAATCTAAAAATACTTGATGATTACTTTCAAAAGTAGTCGGGTTAAAATCTTTAATCTCGTTTAAACATTGTACAAGTTCTTCTACATTTTCGCAAGCTAAAATATAACCTTTTTCTTTAAAACTATTGATTACTTCTCTTTGGTGATCGTTGTGATGCTCATGAAATTGAGCTAATCTTGGTGATGCAATGATCTTCTTATTTAACTTCATCGCACTCAACATTGTTCCTACTCCACCATGACAAAGAAGCAAATCACACTTTCCTAATAGCTCCTCAAATTGTTTCATATCTAAATAATCTATGACTTGCATACGCTCACTTTGATACTTAGTGAAACCTGCTTGCACAACAACTTTATCTGTTATATGACAACTCACTAATGCCTCTTCTAACATTTTTAATAAGCGCACAAATGATTTATCTTGTGTTCCTAAACTTACTAATATCATTAAAATATCCACCCTCCTACAATTGCATTTGGATAGTGTTCCAACATACTTTCCCATTGTACAATAAATGTATCCGCAATAGGATAAATCATCTTGCCTGCTTTTGTCGGTGTTTGACTATTCGCAAATGTTTCAATCCAGATTACTTTCTTCTTAAACAAATGGGCAATTTTACACATAGGAACAGCTGTATGTGTTCCTGTACTTATCACAACATCTGGTCTTACTTTCAAAAATAAATAAAATGATTTTAAAATATTGAATGAAAATTTAAACAGGTAACTCAATAAATGTTGTTTAGTCCCATAAACTAAAAAATATACGGGTACGTTCACTTGCTGTTGCAAATTATAATTTGTTTTTGTCTTCTCACTTACAATACAAGCATCAACCTCACCAAACAAAGGTTTTAACTGCAACAACTCACTCAAATGCCCTCCTGTAGAGGATATAAACATAACTTTTTTCATTTTAGTCTCCTATCACAAAAATAAAAGGTGTGAATCACACCTTTATATTTTAACCTATTTTACGCAATTTTTCACTAAATCTAGTACTTCTTTTTCAGTTGAGCATGCAATTGCTTTTGCTGCTAATTCTTCCATATCTTTTTTACTTAAGCTACGGATAAGTTTACGTGTTTCTAAAATTGAACTTGCTGACATTGAGAATTCATCTAATCCTAATCCTAATAGAATTGGAGCAGCCATTGCATCACCAGCCATTTCTCCACACATTCCTACCCATTTACCTTCAGCATGTGCACCATCAATTGTCATTTTGATTAAACGTAATAAAGATGGGTTACAAGGTTGGTATAAATAAGCAACTTTTTCAGACATACGATCTGCTGCCATAGAATATTGAACTAAGTCATTCGTACCGATTGAGAAGAAGTCTGCTACTTTTGCAAATTGATCAGCAAGTACTGCTGCTGCTGGGATTTCTACCATCATACCTACTTCAATTTTATCGGAAACCGCAACACCTTCTGCTACTAATTTTGCTTTTTCATCTTCAAAGATTGCTTTAGCATCATTGAACTCTTGTAATGTTGCAATCATTGGGAACATGATGCATAATTTACCATAAACACTTGCACGAATTAATGCGCGAAGTTGAGTTCTAAAAATATCTGTACGATCTAAACATAGACGTACTGCACGATATCCTAAGAAAGGATTCATTTCATGTGGGAATTCAAAGTAATTTAATTTTTTATCTCCACCAATATCAAGTGTACGAACAACTACTTTTTTACCTTCCATACTTTCAAGTACAGTTTTATATGCTTCGTATTGTTCTTCCTCAGTCGGGAAATCAGTTTCATTATCCATGTATAAGAATTCAGTACGGTATAGACCTACTCCTTCTCCACCATTAACTAATACCCCTTCAACATCTTTTGGTGTTCCAATGTTTCCAGCTAGTTCAACCTCATGTCCATCTGTTGTTTCTGATTTTGCATTGATAAGAACTTTTAATGCCTCTTTTTCTTCTTTGTATGCTTGCGCTTTACTTGCATACTCAGTTACTTGTTGCTCAGTTGGATTTAATATTACTACACCTTCTAAAGCATCAAGGATGATTTGATCTCCATGTTTTGCTGTTTCAAGAATAGATGCACATCCAACAACTGCAGGAATTTCTAAACTTCTCGCCATGATTGCACTGTGACTAGTACGACCACCGATAGCAGTTGCGAAACCTAGTGTATAAGCTTTGTTAAGTTGAGCAGTGTCAGATGGTGTTAAATCTTCTGCAACAATAACCACTTCTTCAGCGATTGTTGTTAAATCAGGAATAACAGCTCCTACAATATTACATTTTAAACGGAATGTAACATCTTTTACGTCTGCTGCACGCTCTTTAAAATAATCATTATCCATTGACTCAAACATAGCAACCATCATATTTGCTACTGTTTCTGTTGCAAACTCTGCATTACAATTTTCATTTTTAATCATTTCTTCAATTTGACCCGCTAATTCAGGATCATTTGCCATCATTAAATGTGCATCGAAAATCGCCAACTCTTCTTCATTGAGTTTTCCTTGAGCTCTTTCTTTAATCAACTCAATATCTGCTTGTGTCTTTGCAAGAGCAGCTTGAAATTTTGCTATCTCTTCCTCACTATTTGCATCAACTTTAACAATGTTAAGAACAGGTTGTTCCAACTTGTAAACTTTAGCAATAGCAATACCTGATGATGCCGCAATACCTTTTAACATAACTTATCCTCCCATGACGTCAATTGCATCGATGATATCTTGAACACACGTGAATCTCAACAATGTGTGATCTGCAAATGTAACATTTAATTTTCTTTCAACTTCTACAAGTACATCAACAATATCCATTCCATCCATACCTAATTCTTCAAACGGTATGTTTGCGCTTACATCAATTTGCCGCTTACTCTTTTCTTGAATTAAAGAAGTTACAATCTCTATGTGTTCCAATTCATTCACCTCATCTATGATGATATCATTTTTTAGGCATGTAGGCAACGCAAAAATTTATCAATTGCCCTGCTGCGAATGCGATAATAAGTACTTCTTGTATAGAACTCCAAGTACCATTGATTTTCTTTGGGATGCATGTAGTCATGTTCAATAATTCTTCTCTCTTCAATACCTATCTCTTCCATCGCTGCTTCGACAAGCATCACTGTTGTTTTATCGTAGCAATATTCCGCTTTATTCTCTGAAACTACATCACACTCCTCAAAGCGTTTCATCCGATTTGCAGATTTTCGATAACACTTCATTAGATACTCTAAGATTTGTTCTTTTTGTTGTATCGATAGCTTTTCATCAAACATTTTGGACTCCTCTCTATTCATGTTTTACTTACCTCAATACTAGTTATATACCACAAAATAGAAGTTCCTTATTTATTAGTGTTATTCCTTGAAATTTGATTTGTATCGACAAATCTTCTTTTTTAAATTAAAATGGAGTGCGGAGGGACTTATGAATAAAACATCAATATCAATATTTAAAATCATTGTCACATTATGTGCATTTGCTAGTATTCCATTTATTGCACAATTAGTTGACCTTGTAGTCAATAACGAAACATTATCATTTACTGCAACTCTACATACAGTGAACTTTATCATTGTTATGCTCAATTATAATACTGTAGAAATACATGTTACTAGAGTCAAAGAAAACTTCAATGATTTTCTCATCTTTACTCTTATTGGACTTGTCATCCTATTTGGATTATTCTATTGCAATGAACAATGGTTCCATGCTGGTATCTTAATGCCCAACTTTGATAATTTAGTTGGTTACGAACTTTTCATTCCATTAATTTATCTGGCTTACTCTTATGCCTTTTCTAGTTGCTTTGTGTTTACATTTAAATGCTTTACTGATCGTTTCCAAGTCAAATCAAATGAATTAGTGATCATTTTAGTTTCAGGATTTTCCTACGGTTTACTTGTCAGTCTACTCATGGTTGCACTTACAAGTACAAGTTTAGCACTTAACTTCATTTTTTATTTCATTGTTTCAACACTAAGTGCATATACATATAATCAGTCTAGAAGCCTTATTCCAATGATGATTGCTTATGGTACTGTATTGTTTATTACTATGTTATTTTGATTCTTGTTTCAACATTTGATTTTTAAGTTTCATTAGTATCTTTTTCTCTAAGCGAGAGATGTAGGACTGGCTAATACCTAAAACCTCTGCAATATCTTTTTGGGTATGTTCTTGATCATTAAGTCCATAACGCAATCGAAGAATCATCTCCTCATCTTCATCCAAGCATTTCATAGCTTCCATCAGTTGACGTTTATCTTCTTTTGCATAAAATTCTTGAGTTACAAGATCTGGAGCAGTCCCCAAAATATCACTTAGCAGTAGTTCATTTCCATCATAGTCGACATTCAGTGGTTCATCAAAAGAAACCTCTGCCTTACGTCGACTTTTTTTACGCAAAAACATGAGTATTTCATTTTCTATACAACGCGAAGCATATGTTACAAGTTTGATATTTTTATCTCGTTTAAACGTATTTACAGCCTTTATAAGACCGATAGATCCAATACTGATTAAATCCTCCATAAATATTGGATTTGTCTCATATCGCTTAGCAATATAGACAACTAGGCGTAAGTTATGCTCAATTAATGTATCTCTTGCTACAATGTCTCCATTTTCCCATAACTCAAGTGCTGCTGCTTCCTCCTCTTTACTTAAAGGGTGCGGTAAGACATCATTTCCTTGAATGAACCAAACGTGGTTGTCCAATAATAGAAAACGTCTTAATAGTTTTATCCATTTTTTTATCATTAATAGAATAACCGTGAATTTAGTAGACAATCAATCGGCTTATTTAACTGCGTACTCATAGATACAAATGCTAATTTTTTAGCTCCACCAATTTCAATTTTACATGGATGAATCTTACACCAGTGTTGATGTTGAATAGAACGATACTGGATCAACTCACCTTCAAAAGAATTGACATACTCATCATACTTATCAGATAAAAACAATACAGGTAAGTGTTGATGATGTAGTGAATTTCCTGTATCGATTAATCCTAAACACTTTAGTGTTTTACCATAAAGTTCGATTTGAACCTCAACCTCAAAACGCTGTCTTTGGATTCTCGGAATCAATATATATTGATATACAACATGAAAAATACCTATCCCCATAAGATAAGGGATCCATTGATGACTTGTTTTTGGTATAAAAATAATCCAATGCTTTAAGTATGCTGATATACTCCACTGTGCCAAGGCGACAAAAAACATTCGAATGAGTTGCATTTGAAGCATACACTTGATATTTCTTCGATATATTAAAATACATTGAATCAGTTCAATCAATATAATTCCTACGAGTGATTCTACGCCTACCAAAGCACAAAGTGCATAGAGTGCTGAAACTAATACTATTTTTTTTCTAGGAATAACACTAAAAACAAGCGAGCAGGCAACTACATGACTACAATAAGCAATACAAAACATGAGTAACCAAGTAACTTCCATGTATGTTTTCACGGCTTTCTCCTTTCTATCTCTAAGATTATCTCTTTCCTTTCACAAATTTTGTCAAAAAAAAGAAGGCATTTGCCTTCTAAACTGTTTCGATACAACCATATCCCCCATCGTTTCGTTTATAAACGATAGAAATTTGCTCTGTTTCTTCATCTGTATAAATAAAGAAACTATGGTTCAACATTTCCATACGCATTATTGCTTCTTCTAAATCCATTGTTTCTGCATCCACTGTTTTTGTACGTACGATAATATCCTCAGCAGTGATTTTATCTTCAGTTGGTTCATCAATAAATGCTAGTGCTAATTTATCTTTATGTTTTTTACTTAATCTTGTTTTTTGGCGACGAATTTGATCCTCTAATTTATCAATTACTAAGTCCACTGCAGCGTATAAATCTTCATGTACTACCTCTGCTCTTAGTATAGCTAACTTTGTAGGAATTGTTACTTCAATTTTTTGATTCGTAGGATACACTCTTACTACTACTCTTGCAGAAGTATCTTCATCAATAAGAAAGTACTTACTTAAGAAACTTAATTTTTGTTCAATTTTAACTCTCATAGCTTCTGTTACTGTAATATTTTTTCCAATAATCTCAATTCTCATATGTGTTTCCTCCTAGATTATATATTAATTATATCCTGATGGAGTTAAAAAGTTAATGCTTTAATTGTTTTTGTTTTCATGTTAAACTATAGATATTCATGAGCTAGTTTATCTAGCTTTTTTATTTTATCATACTAAAAACGAACCTCCTATAAATTGGGTGTCCAACTTTCGGGGTTCGTTTTTACATTTTTATTTTTTTATTATTCAGCTACATATGTCGCAGCATTTTCCCCTGCGATTAGTCCGAACACAACGATATCAGTCACAGCATTTCCACCTAAGCGATTTCCACCGTGTACGCCACCTGTAACTTCTCCTGCTGCATAAAGACCTGGAATTACATTTCCATCTACATCGATAACTTCAGCATTTGTGTTGATTTCAACACCACCCATAGTGTGGTGAACACCTGGTGCAATTGTTGCAACGAAATATGGTGCAGTTGTTAAGTCAGAATCTACTAGATCTAAACCTGAGCGT
This sequence comes from uncultured Holdemania sp., assembly GCA_964369385.1. Lineage (GTDB taxonomy): Bacteria > Bacillota_I > Bacilli_A > Erysipelotrichales > Erysipelotrichaceae > CALVGQ01. Next base: position 12,905 of record CAYJEY010000020.1, on the reverse strand, counting down.
CCAAATGCAGTATCTTCTTGTGCTGCAACAGCTGCTGACCAATCACTCATTGTTGTTTCAAGAGTTGCAGCATCTACATTCATAATTGTTGCTAATTCTTCAATAGTTGCAGCTTCTTGCATGTATCCATTTTGGATATATCCAGCAATTGTACTTGATTTATCTAACATTGCTTGGTCAACTACTAAATAAGCAAATGATCCATCTTGTGCCAATACATTAGCAGATACAACATCACGAGTCAATAATTCATCAGTGAAACGTACTCCACTATTGTTCACAAGAATTGCTCCTGAACCACGAAGACTCTCAGAAATAAGATATCCATCTTCTTGGTTTACAGTTGGATGAATTTGAATTTGTTCAAGATCTACAAAGTTTGCATTGATTGCCCCTAAGAACTCAATTGCATCCCCTGTGATTGTTGATGCATTTGTAGTTACAAATCCATCAAGTGCTGGATTTAATTCAGCTACATATTCTAAGTCTGCTCCAAATCCACCTGTTGCTACAACTACTGCATCTGCATTAATTGTAACTGTTCCATGATCCGCAGTTCCAACCACACCTGCTGCTGAACCATCTTCATTCAATAATACTTCAGTTACTTGAGTGTCATAAATTACTTCAATTCCTAATTCATCCAATTCAGCACTATATTGTTGTACTAAATATGACCCTACTGGTTTCTTTTTCCCTTCTTCATCGACTGGTGCATGAGCACGATTAACTGATGCTCCACCTGCACGACCTGGTTCTGGTAAATAAGCATCAATGCTCTCTAACCATACTAATGCTTCATTTGAATTTTCAGCCATAGTAGTTACAAGGTCAATATTATTGATATCATAACCACCAGCCATTGTATCATCAATGTATAGTTGCACAGAATCTTCAATTCCTGCTTCCTCTTGATATTGTGTTTCTGCAGCATTCATACCACCAGTTGCACGAGAAGTATTTCCTCCTACAATTGACCCTTTTTCTACGATAACTACATCTACACCTTGTTGTGCAAGAGTAATTGCGGCAGTCATACCAGCACCACCTGCTCCTACTACTACAACTTCAACATCTTTTGTAACATCTCCAGTTTCTTCACTTACTGTAGGTGTAAATGTTGTAGGATCCATTCCTCCCGAAACTAATGCATTGTTTACACCATCAATAAGAGCTTGTGAACTCAATGTTGCATTTGAAATTGTATCTACTTGAGTAGAATTAGAAGCAATCATTTCTGCAACTAAACGCTCAATAGCAGCACCACCAATATCTGGTGTTTCTCCTTCTGCAACAACTTCAATTGTTTCGATAGCAGTATCTGATGTCGTTACTGTAACAACAACATCATCTCCTTTATATCCTTGTGTTGTTGCAACGTATGTTCCCGCTACAAACCCCTCTACTGTTTCAGGTGTTTTTTCACTTGAACAAGCAACTAGACTAGCACTGATCATCAATGCTAGAATTAACTTCATTGTTTTTTTCACTATATTCCCTCCGTTAGTGATATTTCTCACAATCTAAATATAATCGATGATTATAAATATATCATGACTTAAATGTGAATATTTATTCATATTTAACTGGGAGTTTTATAAAAAATGAAGTTCCTTTATTTATTTTAGACTCACATCGAATCGCTCCTCGGTGCTTTTTAAGTATTGTTTTCACAACACTTAAGCCTAACCCTGTCCCTTCTTTTATTTTTGTTGTAAAAAATGGTTCAAAAACTTTTTGCTGCGTTGAAGCATCCATACCACATCCTGTATCTTTTATCTCAAAAATACACTCATGCTCCATAAAAGTCAGATTAATTTCGATTACCCCTTGCCCCTCAATGGCTTGAATTGCATTGTAGATTAAGTTAATGAGCACTTGTTGAAGGGCACGTTGATTCCCATGTATTAAACAATCCTTGCTCGTTATCGTTTGCCTTAACTCAATTCTCTTAGGAATTAAATATCTTACAAATTCCATTTGTGTAATCAACCAATCTCGATAATCAAAACACTCAAAAATTTCAATATCACTATGTTTTCCTACTTCTTTTAATTGCATTGTTAAATCTTTGCAACTTTCAATTGAATTAGTAATCATCTCTACAATCTCACTCATTTCTTGTGATAAATTCTTTTGTCGAAGAATGTCACAATAAATCATTGCCGGGGTCAGCATATTATTTAGTTCGTGTGCTAAGCTTGTACTAAATACACTAATCGCTTGAGATTGCTCAAACCTTTGCATTTGACTCTCTTGGGCATGAAACTGCTCCTCATACTTTGCCAATACTAATTCGTGATTGGCCTTTTGTTCTTTTCGTTTCGCAATTTGGTAACTGTAGACAATAAAGCTTATAAAAAGTATTAAAACAGTGGCGAGTACACTTAGTATCATCGTTAAACTATGTATAGGCCCAATTACTTCTTCTACATCTACTACTACAGTTGTAACGAACTTATGCCCTGCAATTTGCTCAGAAGCATAAGATATAAGCTTAAGTGATAATTCAGATTGATTGTCTTCCCACCAATAAGACTCAACAATGTTACTACCATAGTCAAGATGATATTGATGGTATAGTAAATCTCTTGATTCTTCTGTATTGATTTCAGGATACGAATCATAGCGTTCGTGGAATGTATCTACTCCAATTTGGTCTACATCAATGTGCATCACAACGATACCATTTTCATCTTTTAAGCTTGTATATCCTCTTGATCCCAATCTTACTTCTGCTAAGTATTGTTCATACATTTCTTGAGCAGAAATCTTCATGACAAAAGTATAATCATTCAGTGGTTTTACAAGATAAAACATATAATCACCTAACTCTATTTGCCAGTCTGATAAAAAAGCGGATGACTTTGTTGATCCCACTGTTTCTTGTAGTTCTACATCATAATAATTCGCATACAATTCTGTAAAACCATCTAATTCATCTTTGTCTGCATTTTCAAGAAACACATCCATTTGTTCAAGTTCACTTTCCAGATAAAATTTGATGTTATTGATATTATTTTGAGCAATAACTTCATTTTTTTGTGCTTCTTGATTTATCAATATTTCTTCATAATATTCCGTAATAAAAAACAAACTAGCAATAATACTAAATAAGATAAAAAATATAAGAATTATAATTGGTTTTTTTACCATTGAGATCACATCCATTTTCTTTTTTTATTTTAACATATTCAATTCATCTACAACAAATCAAATGTTGGATGTTAGTTTACTATTCTTTCTTCTTTTAGTATACTTAGAATATGAAAAAGCAAATACTTGTCATCGATGATGACCAACACATTCAAACTGCCCTCCAATACGCTTGTCAAAATCAAGATTTACAACTTACAAGTGCTTTTACTATTGCACAAGCCAAAGAAATGTTAAATACAACACAGTTTGATTGTATATTACTAGATATCATGTTACCTGATGGGTATGGTATTGATCTACTTCAACTCATTAGACAAAACAACAATTATACACCCGTTATTTGTTTTTCTAGTCAAGATGATGAAACAAGTAAAGTGTTAGGGTTAGGAATTGGAGCAGATGACTACATCACCAAACCTTTTCATTTTGAATTTTTAAAATCCAAAATCAATGCCTTAATACGAAGAAATACACAATACAGTTTCCAACAAGGAACACCTCAACAATTGTTTTACTTTGATACAAAAACCATGACAATCTACAAGAATCATGTACCTTTGGTTCTTACTTCAAAAGAGTTACTTTTACTTAAACTATTTATTGAGCATCCAAACCAAGTATTTTCTAAAGAACAACTTTACTCTCATGTTTGGCAACAAGAAGCCATTGACGACAATACAATCACTGTGTATATTAAACGATTGCGTGCTAAAATAGAAAACACTCCCACCAAGCCAAAGTTTTTGCTTACAGTTTGGGGATTAGGCTATAAATTCATTAATTCTGCCCATGAATAATTTCATGGGTTTTCTTTTATCAATTTCACAAAAAAAGAGCATTGCTCTTTTTTATTCTTCCCTTACTTCAATCTCTTGTTCAGTATGTTCAAGTACACTAACATCTCTTAGACGACGTTGAATGGCATTGGTACGTGTCCCTATTAGTTTGTCAAGTTCTTCTGATGCTTGTCGCATACGACTTTGGGTTTTATCCAACACCACTTTAAACTTCCCAAATTCTTGTTTCACACCCTCTAAAACAGACCATACCTCACTAGAGCGTTTTTGTATTGCTAATGTCTTAAATCCCATTTGCAAGCTATTCAGCAAAGCAGCCATTGTCGTTGGTCCAGCAATATTAATTTTTTCTTTTTGCAGTTCCTCTACCATACCACGTCGCACAACTTCCGCATATAAACCTTCAATTGGAAGAAACATAATGGCAAATTCGGTAGTATGAGGCACATCTATATACTTGGTACGAATATCTTTTGCAAATCCTTTAATACGTGCTAATAAGACTTTTGCAGCACTCTCTACTTCAGCACTGTTGCCACTATCATAGGCATCCAATAATTGCTGATATGCATCCATCGGAAATTTAGCATCAATCGGCAAATACACCTGCTCATCTTGTTCACCAGGAAGTTTGATTGCAAATTCTACACGCTCATTTGAACCTTTTTTTGTAGCAACATTTGTATCGTATTGATCTGCAGTTAAAATTTGTTCGAGAATTGCACCAAGCTGGACTTCTCCTAAAATACCTCGTGTTTTAACATTGCTCAAAACTCGTTTTAAATCATCTACCCCCGTTGAAAGTTTTTGCATCTCTCCTAATGACTTATAGACTTCTTCTAAGCGTTTGCTGACAAGTTCAAAACTCTTACTAATACGATCTTCTAGAGTTTGTTGCAACTTTTCATCTACAGTTGCTCGCATCTCTTCAAGTTTCTTTTCATTGCTTTCTTGCATAGATGTTACTTTTTTCTCCAAAGTATCTCTGATTTGCAATAATTGGGCATCATTATTTTTTTGAAAATGATTAAAGCGTGAATCCAATTGAATAGCAAGCTCTACTACACTTTTTCTAAGTGTAGTTATACTATCTTGAGTACGTGTTGAAAATTCTTGAAATCGTTTTGCTTCAATATCAGCAATTTGTGTTTGTGTATCTTTTTGAAAATTACTCATTAGTTGCAAATGACTTTGCATTGTCGTCAACACTTCACGATTCGATCTTTCAATATCTTGTTGCAACTGTTGTTTTAAACTGTCCTGTTCTCCCTTTTTACTTAATTTAACTAGCACTATGAGGTTTAATATTAAACTCACTGCTAATAAACCAATCATCATATATTCCATCATATTCCCCTATTCATTAAAACTAACACCATGTGCCTTTAATATCTTCCGTACTTGTAATATCTCTTTTTGTGTCTCTTCTTGAAATGACACCTCTTTTGGCAAATGACACTCAAGTATTTCTTCTAATACTCCATGTTTTCTTACTACACTTCCCTGCAAACATGAATGACCAAAGCCACAAGTATAACATTGATTGTATTGCTGTACATGCATTTTGGCAATGACATCCATTTTACAATAACCAAACATCTTTTCAAGATATAATTGCACATGGTCCTCATTTTCTCGTGTTTCACAAGTTGTGAGCACAACACCTAGTTTTCCTTGAAGTACATTCGCACCACGATGGCGAAAACAAAATGTACGCTCCATTGTTGCATGAGATAAAGCATTTACCATCCCAAAGTAATTCGGAGCACCAAAGATGATTATATCGGCTAATTTCATCTTTTCGCCAATTTCATTCCAATCATCTTTGACCTTACAGACATTGTCCTTGGCACAAACAGCACAACCTATACACCCACTGATTTGCTTCCCAGCTAAAGAGATGATTTCAACCTCATCTTTACACCCTTTTAATAAAGCTTTGATACTTTGATGTGTCATTCGATTAATGCGCCCACTTCCACTAATTGCAAGTATGTTCATGTTACTACCTCCATCATATAGTTTAATTATATCTTGAAACTATCAGAGCATAAAGAATTAACTACTAAAAAACTATAGCAAACCTAAAGTTTGCTATAAATCTCAATATTCTTTTCCTTCGTAAACAAATGGTGAGCAAAATGTAATGAGTATTAAATCTGGAATCTTACAATTACGCATACTTAGATTATTAATTCTCATTTCTCAAGATTTAATTCCATTTGATATATTTCATGTAAATTACTAGTACAACTCTACTTTATTATTTAAATAGAGATTTATTTTGCTTAAGTGTTTCAAGAATATCCACAATACATTTCGCTTCGCTATGAAAGCGTTCTTTGATTTCTTTGATACTTTCTTTTTGGTGTATATTTACCTCAAAATTATCATGGCGACAATGCAATACTATATGAAGCTTATCGTCTCTAAAACCAAAAAGAAACTGCCCCCAAAAATATTTTTCTCTGATTCTATCGCTCAATTCTATGATTTCCGTTTGAAATTCGGGACTTAAAATAAGTGAAGTATGAAGTGCATTTGAAGGCTTAATCACAAATCTTTTATCAAATATTTTGTCTTTATCCACATATTTTGGCTGTTCCCATAGAGATAGATTCCCAATAACACGATGATCAAGACTTACTATCATCCAAAGGCCTGATATGATTGTCTTTGTATGAATACTATCACCGATTGAACTTGAATGGTCAAGTCGTATATCTGAGAACTCAAAGCTTGTACCTTTGTAGTTAGCACAAATATAGTCATTACCGTAAACATCGGTATAATTTGTCTCCAATTTTGCCTCTTTTACTATTTCTTTGGATATATGCTTATATTTCTCATGCTTAAAGTCAGTAAAATACTCTCCTAATACCTCGCTGATTGTATCGATTTTCTCAAGAAGCAAGGTCATTTTCTTCTTATATTTTTCTGCCCTGTTACCCAATGCAAATCCGCTAAAAATACAAGTAAGTGCAAAGATGATAATCGTGACAATTAATGAATCTGGACCATCATTAAAGGCGATGATAGCTGCAGTTATCAAACCAATCGCAAATAAGATTATCAATACTGCAGATGCACCTGCAAGCGGGTTTGCCTTTTGACGAAGTTCTTCAATTTCTGTTTCAATATCTAAAGTTCTTTTTTTATTTTCCTCGTACAAAATTGCCACCTCCATTTCACTTGATTACATATTATTTTGAATGAGGACTTCAAGGATATCAATAATATACATCGTTTCACGATGAAAGCGTGAGCGAATAAGTGCCACATTTTCAGCTTGATATGTGTTTATTTCAAAGTTGTCATGTGAATTATGTATAGTCACACACAATTCGTTCCCTTTAAAGTCTAAAAACAATTGACCATGAAGTTTATCATTTAGTGCTATGATTTGTGTTTTAAAATCAGAGCTTAACACTGATAAGCTCTCATTTAAGTTTTTTGTTTTAATTTCATATCTTTCTTCGAACACATCAGCTCTGATGTTTCTACCGAGCTTTTCTTTTATAGTCAGCCTTCCCTGAACAATTTGTTTAAGCGGGAGAATTAGCCATAATCCTGAAAATATAACTGCTTCATAGCGTGTTCCACCACCTTCTTCACTTCCACCCGAATTTTTAACATTGAGTAACCTAATATCAGAGAACTCGAATCTTTGTCCCTTGTATTTGCCTACTATGTAGTCGTTTCCATAAAATTTATTATATTTTCCAAATAGTTTAGAATCTCTAATCTTTGCTTCAGAAATATGTTTATTTCTATCATGACTAAAGTCTGTAAAATACTCTTTTAATATGTCCGTAAGAAAATCATTTTTTTGTAAAGCTACCGCCAATTTTACTTTGTGGTGTTCCTCTATTTTACTCAGCACAAAGCATCCGATAATCATTAAAGTCAGCAGGGCTGCAACGACAAATGGATTTGCATCATTTTTGACAACCATAAAGACCGCTACTACCATAAAAAACCAAGTTGCAATAAATAAAATTTTCGATGCCTTTTTATATGGCTCTGCTGCTTTACGTAGTTTTGTTAACTCATGATCAAGTTCACTATCAGTTTTTTTATCTTGCTCAACCATCATTTTTTACCTCCTATTCATAAAGGGATCAACTCTTGTTTCTTACTTCAATACTCATACTTCACCCATATGCTTTCCCCTGTGAACTCCATTATAAGAATATCTCCATTAGTATTAACTGCGAAATGTTTTTCTGCAATAAATTTTTCAGGAGTATCTGTTCCTAGTGCAAAGATTATGTACATCTCTTCATTTATTTGTTCCTCTCCTGTTTCCACAAGTGATTTACCTTCTGCTTCTTCGGCAAGTATATCAAGTAGAAATGATGTCGAATCATCTATACTTAGTCTATCATCAATAGAACTTTGACGGCTAAATTCGACAAATTGTGCATCTACTCCTTCTGATTCCCATCCCAAAATTTCTGCAAAATATATCATATTTCCATCTAAGTTTAAATAGAGTGCATACATACCTATATTTGGAAATGAGACGACTGATACAGGCTTACCAAATACATCACCTTGCACCTCATTGTAGTCAAGGTAACCAATATCGAGTACATCTCCATTCTCATCTATACAGATGACATTCCCATCGTCCTCGTGACTTTCCGCTAAAATTTCGATCTCTTCGAAAGGTAAAATGTGCCTCACTCCTGAAAGATGCCATTCACCTACAGGAGAGAACGTCTCTTTTTCAAATGGAAGTTCATTAATCCGATGATAATATACATCATCAAGCACAAATCTCTCTATGTCACCATATATCCCATAACCTACAGAAAAACCTATACTATAAAAATCAAATGCCCCATTATACAAACCACCATTTTGATCATAATAAAAGCCATCTTCATTAGTTACAAATCCGTCTTGATCATAGGTAATCATATATCCTCCTATTTTTTCCAAGTATGCATATGGAGTATCTGTATCAAATTCATCAATGATCCAAAATCCATCAGCTTCATCAAATGGATCGTATGGCATAACTTCAACTTCAAGCTCTTCATTCGAACTGCTAAATTCTGGATTACCCTCTAAAAAGCGATAGAAGTGTTCTCCAGTTAACACCATATACTGCACATCTTGTTCGATTGTCATGTTTACATCATATTGAGTGTTACTTTCTAACGTTACTTCATCGTAGATAATTATTCCATCTTTAAAAGAAAAGGTTCCTTCATCATTCACTTCTCCAGTTGCACTATATAAGTAAACTACGCCCTCTTCAGTAATCTCCATAAATTCAAAAGGAGGTGTCACTTCTATACCGGTAATACGATGCTCATATTCCCACCAACCTGTAGGTGATGTGGCATCTGTCATGCCACATCCCGTTATAATTAACATGGTAATAAATATTACAAGTAAAGATAACCTGAACTTCATAGTATTACCCCTCCGTTCTTATAAACTCTCCTAGTGTATCAAATTGAATGATATTTTCTGAAATAATGTAAAATGAGCGATCAAATATAGTTAAATCTGCTGTGTCTTCTGTATATAAATGATAATATACGATATATTCTTCTTCTATAACTTCATATGTCATCACTCCCTGTGCATATGCTTTTCCATCGCTATAATATACAAAAGAACCGTCGGAAAACATATCTATAAAATCATTATCATATTCTCCATTTAAATACCAAGTTCCTTCCATCATGGTAAAGTGAGCATCTAATTCATCTCCAACATTACCTGCATGATTTTTATAGAAATTGCTGCCCATATAAGGTGCGTTCATTTGATTTGCACCAAAAGCACTTGTAACAATGCTATTACCAAACTCGCTATCTACGTTTCCTTCTGTAGAGTAATAGATTTCATCAACATCCATATTTTCTATAATTGTTTCATATAAACTATCAAGCATAAACCATCGAATTAGCTCTATTTCCTGCATAAAATATCCCTCTTTTGGCTCAAAAAGACCATCAGTAGCAGTGATAAGAGTTGAATCACTTAACCACTCAATCCACAAAATATCCCCTGTGCTTCCCTCATCTTGGCTCATAACTTCAATTGCAAAATTATAGCCTGTTAAAGCAGTGAGTTCATCTGCAAGGAGCTTTGGTGTAAGCTCACCTGTATATGTAATCGTATGCCCCTGCATATTTACCTCAGAGCCATCTGTTCCGCCTAAGCTAAAGATAGTGTAAATAGTTGCAGTGTTTTCTTTTTCCTCGTTTTCGTTCCCCTCTTGGACATCCGATTGCCCGTTAGAATTTTCATTTGGTGATGTGTTAGATCCATTTTCTATTTCATTACTTGTACAAGCTGTCATAGAAAGTACTAAAAAAAGCGCTAAACAAATATGTAATATTTTTTTCATTTAATTTTTCTCCTTCTAAATTGTTTTATTACAAACTACTTCACTACTTATTACTTAAATAACTTAAGACAGATATCTTTATTCAGTGTACACTTTTACTCTGCCTGACTATAGTAAAAATCACTTCCCTGATACGGCGCAGAGGTTTCGAAAGTGTTTATTGGATATAGTTCCTCAAACCAAAGTTCCTCACCATCAGATGCTAGATAGTACACCTCAGTCACATCAGTGTTTTCAATGATTGTTTTGTAGAGACTATCCATCATAAACCATCGCATACTGTCAGCATCATAGAAGAAAAACTCCTCCTTTTGCACTCTACTGTCAAGATTTGCAATGAGCGTAGAATCATCTGACCAACGTATTGTGGCACTCCCATTATCCTCTACAACTTCACTCAAATAAAAATCAAGACCTGTTAACTCAGAAAGCCCGTCAGCAAGCATTTCTACCGTCAACTCATCGTCGTAATAATAGTCATATTCTTCAATATGAGCTTCTGCTCCAACTCCACCCATACTGTGAACAGCGTAGAGGATGGCAACATTTTCTACTTGCTCTGTTGTATTCGCTACATCAACCTCCCCTGCAATAGATAGCTCACCTTCGTTACTACAAGCAGTTAAACCCAAAATACAACAAACACTCAAAACAATTTTCATTAATCCTTTCATAGTAGGTCTCCTTTTCCACCATTAAGTCAAATGCGGTTAACTCGATTTATTCAATCGGGATATCAAATTCAAAGAATTCTGTTTCCCCATTTCCTCTTTTCACTTCGATACGAACTTTTGTATTATCCGAAGTAAATACCATATCTTTCACTGAGTCCCCTTCTGTAAGCTCACAATCTCCTAGTCTTTCACCCCACGAATTTATAACATAATGACCGTCAAAAGAAATCAATGTGCTAAGATCATCATCTCGCCAAAGAACATTCGGAGAAGTAAACTCAACTCCATACTCCTCCAAAAGGGTGTCAAAAACAGCAAAGTATGAGATATCATCATTCACATCTGCCTTTATAAGAAGATACCAACTATCATCAAGGACAAAAATACCTGTAATATTCCCGATATAGTCTTCTTCCATCGCATATGGCGGAAGTTCATAGCTTACTCCTTCATAAGTAAACGTCTTTCCTTCAAACTCTTCAAGTGATTGGTAACTTCTTGTTGAAACGTGTTTCGGTAAATTTGGATTATTGCTTGTATCTTCTGAGCATGCTGCAACTCCCATAGTAATACATAGTAACAAAATAACTAATGCAAGTTTTTTCACTTTACTTCCCTCCTTTATTTGTGAGTTGTTTTTGAAAGAATTTCAGTCTTCCAATTTTGTGATTACGTTGGCATAAATATAAATCAAAACGATTGTACAAGATTAATCTGATTTGATTCATACTAAGCACATTATTTTAGTGGTTGTGTACTGTAAAAACTGAATATCGCACCTTCCTCAGGAAGCGTTATCGTTCCATCCATTCCATTATATGCAGCGATATAATCATATAAAATTTCCGTAGCATCAGGATGCCCCATGTAAATTTCTCCGATACCCAGTTCATAAATTCCTTCTACATAGTTGCCTCCCCCTGATAAGCGATAAGTACCATTTGAACGGAAATGCAACTGCATATCTAAAGTTTGATGCTGCCAAGTCCCGGTGAATGGAATATATCCATTACCTGGTAAAAGAGCTGAAGTTAATTCACTATTGTTGTAGTAAAACATTTCCCCCTCACTCCCTGCTCTTTCTAGATACAGGCTATCATAGTCCATGTAAAATTCACCTACAGTGCCATCTGTGAAATAGATAGTAGTACCATCAAATGTATACTGTCCATAATAGCCATATTCATATTCATCATTTGGATCATCGTACTTATATGCTCCTTGTTCACTGAATTCAATATAGATTTCATTACTTTCGTTACTCCAAGTCCCATATAGAACTATATTTGCCTCAACATCCGCTGCTGGCAATGCCTCTACCGACACTTCATTAAATACTCTTTGCGGTTCAGGATTAGGTACATCATCGGGGTAGCTCGGAATATAGTCACTTTCATCTTCAGCATCTGAAGCTTTTTCAAAGTATCCAGCTGCTTGATACATAATCAAATCTCCATCTTCATCTATATAACCCTCATCTAAAACGTCACTACCCTCATACAATACCAAATGATTGTTTGTGTATACGTATTCTCCTTCTATAACATTGCCAAAAGCGTTGAAAACGTAACTTCCATACTCATCTAAAGAAATCACAATAGAATCAGAAAAATGTCCCCACATTCCTATAATATCGTAGACAACTTCTCCACTAGTATTATTGACATCAGGGTTATTGCTATTTCCTCCTTGCTCTTCAGTAACTGTATTATTTACATTGTCTTCTTTTGTCGTATTTTCATTGTTTGATACCTCATCACTACTTCCGCATGCTGTAAGCAAAATTGAAACAATAATCATGATTGATATAATACTGAATTTCTTTTTAAGTCCATATTTCATATTTATTCTTGTATGATATTAACGTACCTTGCAAACGTAAGATCATACACTCCTTTCTTT
>CAYJEY010000019.1:0-44284 GCA_964369385.1 uncultured Holdemania sp. | reverse complement strand
AACTCTTCACTACTGGTACAGTTTATTTTAGCACGTCATTTATTTTAGCACGTCACGTCCAAGTACTACCATCTCTGGAGCAAATGAAACTACTTCACTGAATGCTCCTGTTACTACCGGACTATCTGTTTCATAAATGTATGTAGCAGGATCTTCAACTGTGCTCCATACATGTTCTGGTAACATCCATCTTAATGTAAATACATTTGAACGATGGAAACGATTTTCTTCAACCATTACTAGTTTTACTGTGTAATCATCAATTTTTTCAATTGACTCGATTTGATTAGGTGACCCCTCAGTCCAGTCTCCTTTTTTATCGATTTCTGGCTTATCTTTTGAATATTCGAATGAGAAGATAACATCATCTGCATTGAATTCTTCTCCATCACTCCATTTAACACCTTCACGTACATGAATTACTAATGTTCTGTTGTCTTCTTCAGAAATAATTTCTTCAGCTAACCACATAATTTCCGCATTGTTGTTGTAGTTATCAAAGATCACTAGTGGTTCATACATAAACCCTTGCACCATTTGATAAGCACCTTGTACTAATGGACTAAAATTCTTGTTGTATCCATCATTTTGATCTAATAGAACAGTAAGAACTGTAGGTTCTCCTTCAGCTGTTCCCCCTTCTTGCGATGTTCCACTTTCTGAACTTGAACTACATCCAGTGAAAAGTACCGCAACCAACAAAGTTAGGATTAACTTTGTCAACAAACCAAATCTACTTGTTTTCATTTTCTTCCTCCTGATTAGTTTATTTTTTTAACGGATTGTCCATGATTTAGCTTTCCTTTCACCTCAACGACACGCGGAATGTACGTTTTTGGTGATTCGATTGCTTCAATCAGTTGTTCTACCGCTTGCTGCCCTAGTTGTTTGGTATTTTGCTCCCAAGTCATTAAGTTTGGCTTAATGACACTCGTAAGCATCATTCCATCGTATCCTGCTACGCTAATATCTTTTGGATAAGAGAGGTTACGATTTTCAAGTGCATTCAATCCACCGATGAATGCAAAGTCATCCTGATAAAAAATAAATGTTGGTGGATTACTTAAGTCAAGTAATTCATATGTACAACGTTCTGCTGATTCTGGGTCATGAAACTGACCTTGTTTTAAATACTCTTGTGGAATTTCAATTCCTAACTTCTCACAAGCAGTATGGAAACTTGCTAGTCTAATATTTGTAACGTTTGTAACTTCTCCATGAATAAAGGCAATTTTACGATGCCCTTGCTCATAAGCATACTCAACCATCTTAGCCATTCCCTCAGAGTTATCTGAAATAATAGCCCCTCGATTTTGATAAACATAGTCAATTGAAATAAGTGGAATATCAAGTTTGGCTAATTCCAATGTTTTTTCATCATTGAAATCTTCCACAAGCACAAGTACTCCATCACAGCCATGTGCCTTAACATATTCAACATACGATAGTTGTTGATCACCTAGCTTATCCATCACAAAGAGTAACGAGTAACCACAATCTCTAGCTTTAAACATCGCACTGTTTAAGATGTTCGCAAATAATTCGTGGGTAACTCCACTTTGTGTGTCATCCTGCATTAATACTCCAATAATATTTGATTTTCGCGTTTTTAGATTCACCGCTGCACGATTCTTATAGTACCCAAGCTGCTTTGCCACTTCGTTTACCTTTTGAATTGTTGTTGGGCTAATATCTTTTTCATTTCGTAAAGCTTTACTCACTGCTGTTGTCGATAATCCGCATTCCTTTGCGATTGTTTTCAATGTTACCATTACTTCACCTCGTTACTTTATCGTTAAAGTAAATTCCCAAAATATAAGCAAATACATGATATTTTTTTATGTATTTGCAGATAATCTATGAATTTATGCGCTTACAATGACAGTGCTAATCCATTTACTTTATCGATGTAGTAAATTTATAACATATTTCCCAACGTTTTGTCAACGCTTACATTTTGTTTTTTTGTCAAATTTAATATTATATTTATAATATATTTGATATTATTCAAAATTTATAATAATGAAATCCCCTTTATTTATAGTCTATTTTGTCATTCCAATAAAAAAAGATAGAAGCTTGTCCTTCTACCCAAATTTTTTTAAAATAAATTGATTAAGCGACCAAAATAATTGTAATCACGATAACGTGCTAGCTTTACAACTTTATTACTAAGCTGACATGTAATCACATGAATATCTTCTAAATTCGCACTACAATGGTCATAACATAGTACTGCTGTATCGAAGCTATCACTTTCAAATGTCACAACCGAATTTGGCTTTAGAATAATCGAATTTCCTAAGGAACGAAATACTTGATGATGGATTCCCGCAATTTCACTTAACTGCAATAAATCTAATCCATGTTGTATAATTGCCCCACGAATCGACCGATTGTAGGCAGTTGATCCCATTTGTGTCGAAAGACACATACCAGTTCCACGGAATGTTTCAAAATACGTATCATTAATTAGTACTTTTAAGATTTGTGTTCTTCGTGCATTCTCAATACGCATCTCATTTAATGCATAGTATTGTTGAGAACCACATTGAATACTAAGAAGACGTACCCCATCAATCACTGGCTCTTTATCTTTGAAATCTTGAATTAGCTCATCCAGCTCTTCTACTTGATAGTCAGTCATAAATCCCAGAGTTCCTGTATGAACACCGATGAATTCGACTTGGTCTAATTGATCTATAAACCGATGCACTGCATGTAAAAAGGTTCCATCCCCTCCTATCACGAATACTGTTGAAGGATTTAACTCATCTTCTTGGATATTTTGCTGCATACAAGTTTTTCTGATATAATTTGCAACCTGTCTTGATGTTTCATCCTTGCGATGGATAATTGCATAACACTTCATCTTTCCACTTCCTTTTCAATCCCATTTATTATATCATGGTTATGAGGTTTATTATATGAATGTTAATTTAGAAATAGAATATAAAATGTTAATTAGTGAAACATTTTTTATAGAATTAAACAACCACTACTCGCAATATGAAACAGTAATGCAAGTAAATACATATTTTGATCGTTTGGAGCAACCACTCCATTTGAATGGTTTTGGTATGCGTATTCGCAATTTAGAAGGAAAACACACACTTACACTTAAACAAAAATGTGAAGACGGTATTCAAGAGTATGAAATTCCACTTCCTAGTAGTCATATTAAGGAGCTTCAAGATGTAAGTGTTCAAGCACTACTAAAAAAAGTAGAACTTGGAGGAACATTTTTTAAAAAAGGACAGCTCACTACATGGCGTAAAGAAGTTCCACTTAAGCATGGTGTTCTTTGTATCGATAAGAGTAGCTATTCGAAAGAAACAGATTATGAAATTGAGTTTGAAGTCTATGAAGATGCTCAAGCAGGCTATGAAGAATTTATGCAGTTACTTTCGAGCTTTCAGCAAATTTATGTATCCAATCCAACTTCAAAAATGCATCGATGCTTTGAAGCACTGTAGACTGTGATGATCACAGCCTTTTTTATATTTTAATCTTTTCTTTCGTGATGCAAATTAAGAATTGCCGGTGTATCTAATAGTTTTCCACTTAAATCAAATCGAGAACCATGACATGGGCAATCCCAACTTTTCTCTTCTGGATTATATGATAGTTGGCATCCCATATGTGGACACTTTAATCCAACGATATGTAATTTGCCTTCTTCATCTTTGTATACCCCAACTTTTTTACCATCAACTTCAACTATTCCTCCGTGGTTTTTAGGTAACTCATGAGCAACAATAGCTGGGTGCATGAACAATTCTTTTGAAAGATTCACTAGTGCATTAGAGGTTTGTTGCATCGTGGCTAGTGGATTACGTAGTGCTGATCGTCTTGCATCAAAAAAATGCTGAGTTTTTTTACCAGAGATTTGGTCGACAATTAGCTTTGCGCTTACCATGGCACTACACATACCCCATTTATTAAAGCCCGTCACTACAAACCAATTCTTACGTAAATAACTATACTCCCCTACATAAGCACGTTGGTCTAGAGTCATGCAATCTTGAGCTGACCATCTCGCCACAAAAGGAAATGAATCATACTTTTCTTGGGCTTTTGCGACTAACCTTGTATATTGCTTTCCGTGTTGATTTTCACCTGTTCGATGATTCTCACCACCTACTATTATTCCTTCGCGGTAATAACGGAAAGAATGCCCATATTCATCTACATTGAAATAATGACCATCAAGTTGCATTGAGGTCTTTATTGCTAGTGCATAACTACGCTCTTGATGCATTTTCATAAAATAAAAGCCAGGAACATCGACAATTGGAAAATGTGTACATACGACAAAATACTTTGCGCTAACACTACCCGCTTTTGTCATTGCGATATGTTCTTGCAATTCAATTACTTGAGAATGTTCATAAACTGCAAAGTTTTTCTTTATTCCATGTATAAATAAAAGTGGATCAAACTGAGCTTGATGATTTATTCGTAGCGCATCCGCCACTCCCTCGGGTGTTTCATGATTCTCGATGTAATGAACATTTGCACCCAAACTATTTAGAGCATCTGCTTCCATATGGAGCAAGTCAAGTTGGTATTTTGAGTATAGATAGCCCGGCACTACTTTGAATTCACACTCAATTTTTTCTTTTTGAATAATTTGCTGATACCGCTCAATTGCTTCAATATGCGCATCAAACAACTGCTTTGTTTGATCAAATCCATAGTTTTCAATTTGTGCTGCATAGAAGAGATCTCGTAGTACACTTATTTTTGCTGTTGATTTTCCTGTTTGTCCACTTCCAATCTCTTTGCCTTCTAATAACACTACATGATAACCCGCTTCACTTAACTCATGCGCACAAAGTATCCCTGCTATTCCTCCACCAACAACACACACCTCACATTGAACATCACACTTTAAACTTGGATAACTTTCTCTATTTTTTTGATTCCATACACTTTCCATTTTGATCACCACTGACATTATGGTCAATTTCTTTTTATTTAATCTAATTTTTAAAAATAAAAAAGAGCACAAAGCTCTTAATACCCTAATTTCTCTAATAACTCCATTCCATCTGGTGCATTCTCAACATCAATATAGTATTGAAGCACAACATTTTCACGTCTTACGATTCCATTCTTTACACTCTCGTGTGTGAAATGATATTCTTTTACATCCCCAACACTTACCGAGCTATGTGATACATTGCTTAAATCATCTACGTATGCTTCCATTGAATTAATGATTTGACTTGCATAATTTCCTGCTAAGTTTGCAGACTCAAATGTCACATATTGAATTGCATAGTTCACTTGATCTGTTGCAAGATAATAATCACTCATCTCTTCGATGTAATTTTCATCCCCTTCAAGATTTACTACTTCTGCTCCATGTTCTTGCGCAATTTGTTTAAAACTTTGTGCATCAATCAATTCGTAGTCCAATGCCCCACATCCAACAAGTCCCAACACTACCAATACCGTACCCAATAAGTACATTATCCTTTTCATATATTCTCCCCTTTTTCTCTTAAAAAACTAACATACTCATCATGAGGTGTCAACTTGCTTGTGTTTCATGAGTATTAGAAAACATTGGGTGAATCACTTTGTGTGAAAAAAATCAACCAACAAATACACATACTAAATCAAGAGATGGCGATTCCAATCCAATGAAAACAATTTTCTAATATTGTCACAAACATTTTTTTACTTGTTTATTTTTTTACTCATGTTTGTCTTTTGGCTCCTTGTTTCTATCATTCATCAAAGTTAGCGTATAGAGAAATCATTATTTACCCTTTACATTGCGCCATCATGTCGCTATAATTAACATGTTAAAAGTAATGATGGAAAGAGTAACTTAGCCACATTTGTAGAGAGCAATCGTTGGGTGAAAGATTGTATAGTAACTAAGTGAACATGGTTCCTAAACTGTTTATTCGATATGTAGGATAAAACGTATCTTCGCGTTAAGAAGTTTGAGGTGCATATTTTATGCATAAAAAAAGGTGGTACCACGCAAGCAGCGTCCTTTTAGGATGTTGCTTTTTATTTTATTAGGAGGAAAATCATGAGCAATAAATATTACATTACAACAGCGATTGCATATACATCAAGTAAACCCCATATCGGGAATACTTATGAGATTGTATTAACTGATGCAATTGCACGTTATAAACGTCTACTTGGATATGACGTTTGGTTTCAAACAGGAACAGATGAACATGGTCAAAAGATTGAAGAAAAAGCGGCTGCAGCTGGATTAGACCCTCAAGCATTTGTGGATCAAGTAGCGGGAGTTGTAAAAGACAGCTTCGATATTATGAATACATCTTATGATAGCTTTGTACGTACAACAGACACTTACCATAAATTACAGGTTCAAAAGATGTTCAAAAAACTATATGAACAAGGTGACATTTATAAATCTACTTATGAAGGTTTATATTGCACTCCTTGTGAGTCATTCTTTACGGAAAGTCAACTCGTAGATGGAAAATGTCCAGATTGTGGAAGAGAAGTAACTTCTGCAAAGGAGGAAGCTTATTTCTTTAAAATGAGTAAGTATGCTGATCGCTTGACAAAACACATTGAAGATAATCCACATTTTATCCAACCTGAATCACGTAAAAATGAAATGTTAAACAACTTTATTCGACCAGGCCTTCAAGATTTATGTGTATCTCGTACGAGCTTCAAATGGGGAATCCCAGTCGATTTTGATCCAAATCATGTAGTTTATGTGTGGATTGATGCTCTATCAAACTACATCACAGGACTTGGCTTTGATTGTGATGGGAATCATGGAGAACTTTACAATAAATATTGGCCTGCTGATGTTCATTTAATCGGAAAAGATATCTTGCGTTTCCATACAATTTATTGGCCAATCATGTTGATGGCACTTGATCTTCCTTTACCAAAACAAGTTTTTGGTCACCCCTGGTTACTTGTTGGGGAAGGTAAGATGTCCAAGTCAAAAGGAAACGTAATTTATGCTGATGACCTCGTTCGCTATTTTGGTGTAGATGCCGTACGTTACATTATGCTTCATGAAATGCCGTTTGCACAAGATGGAGTCATTACTTATGAATTAATGATTGAACGTATTAATTCTGACTTAGCAAACGTGCTTGGAAATCTTGTGAATCGCACACTCACTATGAGCAACAAATACTTCAAAGGATTAGTGAATAACCCACAAATAAGTGGAGAATTCGATGCTGATTTAATTGAAGTTGCAACAAATACTGCATCACGCGTAAATAAGAAAATGGATGAATTACGTGTTGCCGATGCAATTGATGAAATCAATACACTACTTCGTCGTTGCAACAAATACATAGATGAAACAACACCTTGGATTCTTGGAAAAGATGATTCTCAAGCTGATCGCTTAGCTACAGTACTCTACAATCTATTAGAAAGTATTCGTATTGCTGCTATCTTACTTCGTCCTTTCTTACCAGACACAAGCACTAAAATTTTAGCTCAACTTCAAACTACTCAGACAACTTATGAGAGTATCGCTAACTTTGGTCAACTTGAGACAAACCATCATGTTTGTGAAAAACCAGAGATTTTGTTTGCCCGTTTTGATGAGAAAGAAGTTCTTGCAACAATTGAAAACGACAAACCAAAAGTGGAAGAAAAACCTCAAGTTGTAGTAGAGGAGAAACCAGAAATAACTTTCGAAGATTTCATGAAAATTGAAATCAAAGTTGCTCAAGTAGAGACTTGTGAGAAACATCCAAAAGCTGATAAATTACTCGTATCTACGATCAATATCGGACACAAAACACTTCAGATTGTATCAGGTATCGCAGATCATGTTACACCTTCTGAAATGGTAGGTAAAAAAGTAGCTGTAGTTACTAATCTAAAACCGGCAAAACTTCGCGGAGTAGAATCTCAAGGGATGATTTTAGCTGGTATGGGAGAAGATAAGTTAGAAGTTTTAACTTTAAACAATTTAGAAATTGGAAGTATTATTAAATAGTCAAAGACCTTAAACGAGGTCTTTCTTTTTTTTAATGCATAAAGAAGTTCATATAAATTGGGAAATACTCATAATTGAGCGTTAATTTTTTTTATAACTATGATAAAATTGAGTAGTAAAAAGTGGAGGAATAAAATGAATAACGAAAATCTGAAACAACATGCAACAGAAATCAGAAAAGAAATAGTAAAAATGGTTACTGCTGCTAAGTCTGGACATCCAGGTGGGTCATTATCAGCTGCTGATATCATGGCTGTATTGTATTTTAATGAGATGGATATTTGCGATGCAAATGTAGCTTCTACAAAACGTGATCGCTTTGTCCTATCAAAAGGTCATGCATCTCCAGTATTATATGCTACTCTTGCAGAAAAAGGATTTATCAATAAAGATGAATTATCAACATTCAGACAAGTTGACTCAAAGCTTCAAGGTCATCCAAACATGAACTATGTAAGTGGTGTAGATATGTCAACTGGAAGTCTTGGTCAAGGGCTAAGTACTGCAGTAGGTATGGCTATGGCCAACAAACTTGATAAAAATGATCACCGTGTTTACACATTGGTTGGTGATGGTGAGAGTCAAGAAGGTCAAATTTGGGAAGCGGCAATGGCTGCAGCTCATTATGAATTAGATAATCTTTGTGTTATTTTGGACTTCAATGGTCTTCAAATCGATGGATTCATTACTAAAGTAATGAATCCTTCACCATTGGATAAAAAATTTGAAGCTTTTGGATGGCATGTGATTTGTATTGATGGTCACAACTATGATGAACTCAAAGATGCTTTTACAAAAGCTAAAATCGTTAAAGGTAAACCTACATGTATCATCGCTACTACCGTTAAAGGTAAAGGTGTTGATTATATGGAAAACCAAGCTGGATGGCATGGTGTTGCACCAACTCAAGAACAATGTGAAGATGCAATTGCACAACTAGGAGGAGAATAAGATGTCACAAGAAACTAGAAACGCTTATGGTGAGGTTCTCGCCGAGTTAATTGTAGAAAATGAAAACATCGTTGTCCTTGATGCGGACTTGACGAAATCAACTAAAACAGCTGTAGCAAAACAAGCGTGCCCTGAACGTCACTTCAACATGGGTATTGCTGAATGCAACATGATTGGTGTTGCAGCAGGATTAGCTGCAAGTGGGAAAACAGTATTTGCAAGTAGCTTTGCGATGTTTGCTGCAGGACGCCCATTTGAACAAATCCGCAATTCAATTTGTTACCCTAAATTAAACGTCAAAATCTGTGCTACTCATGCAGGAATTAGTGTTGGTGAAGATGGAGCATCTCATCAAGCGATTGAAGACATTACAATTATGCGCTCGATTCCTAACATGAAAGTATTTGTACCATGTGATCAATACGAGACAAAAGCAATTATGCGTTATGTTGCACAATTAGACGGTCCTTGCTACGTTCGTATGGGACGCGGTAAAGTAGAAGATGTATATACTCCAGAGTCTACATTTGATCCTGCAAAAGCAGATATCGTAAGAAGCGGAAAAGATGTTGCAATCTTTGCATGTGGACTTATGGTTCAAGAAAGCTTAAAAGCAGCTGAAATACTCAAAGCCGAAGGTATTGAACTTACTGTAGTCAATGTTCGCACAATCAAACCATTAGATGTAGATACAATTGTAGATGTGGCAAAATCACATACGCATTTATTTACAGGTGAGGAGCATTCAATTGTTGGTGGATTATTTGGAGCAGTTTCTGAATGTCTTGCACAAAATGCACCAAGTAAGTGTATTCCAATTGGTGTAAATGATACATTCGGAGAAAGTGGTCCTGCTGCACAAGTATTAAAAAAATACGGATTATGTGCTGAACACATCGTTGACATCATTAAACAAAACATATAAAATGAAAGCTACTGAAGAATCAGTAGCTTTTTTTGAGAGGAATTTTATGTCATTTAGTCGTATTATACGGTGGTTATTTATTCACTTTGATCCACTTCGAAATCAACCGAAGTTAGAGTTAAGTCAACTTCATTGCCACTATCATATCAAATATGGGGAACACACACTTCAAACTTTAGATGTGTATCACCCAAAAGATATCAATAAAACTTATCCAATCATATTCAATGTTCATGGTGGAGGATGGGTGTATGGAGATAAAGAGTTGTATAAAAACTACTGTGTCGCTCTTGCGAAACAAGGATTTTGTGTTATCAACTTTAACTATCGTCTATCTCCTGAGCATACACATCCCTCACAAATTCAAGATATCAATACTGTAAGTCAATGGATAAAAGAAAATCATTCGAGTTATTGTATGGATTTAAGACGAGTGTTTGCCATTGGTGACTCTGCTGGAGCACACCTACTGGCCTTGTATTGTTGCCAAAATCGTGTACCTTTACTTCCTCAAGCAATCGCCTTAAATTCAGGATTTTTTACATTTAAGCATGGAAGAAAATACATTATGCATCTTCTCACCAAGGAATTTTTAGCAAGGACCAGTATGGAAGAAATCGAAGTGTTGGAACATGTCCCTGCAAATTTCCCATCTACATTTTTACTTTGTGCTAGTCATGACTACTTCATCCCTCATGAGCAAGCAACAATGTTCGCAGAAAAACTATCCTCACTTCACATCCCCTATATTTTGAAAACATATGGAAATAAGAAGAATCGACTTCAACATTTATTTCAGTGCAATATGGGTAGGATTGAATCTCATCAATGTATTTTGGATCAAACAAATTTCTTTTTAAGCAAATAAAAAAAGTTGAAGTGAACCCACTTTATTGGACATTGAATTAACATGCTAAGGAATGGTTTCTATATTGTATAGGAGACATTCCTTTTTACTTTGCCATATAAAAACGAACCTCCTATAAATTGGATGTCCAACTTTCGGGGTTCGTTTCATTGCGAGTTTTTTTATTTATTCAATATCAATTACGAATCCATCATCGAAATCTTCTGGTACAAATGCACCGCTTTTTTTTCGCTGTTTAACACACTCGGTAAGTAGATATTCTATTTGTCCATTTACTGAGCGGAAATCATCTTGTGCCCATGCTGCAACTTGATTGTATAATTTACTTGATAGTCGAAGGGGAATTTGTTTCTTTGTTTCTGCCATAACTAGTATAAACTACCAGAATTTACGATTGGCGTTGCATCTTTATTTGAACACAACACCACGAGTAGATTAGAAACCATGGCTGCTTTACGCTCATCATCAAGATTGATTGAAGTATTTTCTTCTAATTTGTTTAAAGCCATTTCTACAATACCAACAGCACCGTCGACAATTAGTTTTTTCGCATCAAGTAAAGCTGCCGCTTGCTGACGTTGCAACATTGCAGCTGCAATTTCAGGCGCATAAGCAAGATATGTTATTTTAGTTTCGATAACTTCAAGACCTGCATGACTTACTTTTTCTTGAATTTCATCGCGGATGCGTTTTGCCACTAACTCACTCGAACTACGAAGTGACCCTTCGTCAGGTCTACCATCTCCAGTAGTATCTATATTTTCAGATGTATCATAAGGATATAAGCGTACGATATTACGTAAGGACGCATCACACTGTAGAGATAAAAATTCTTTGTAGTTATCTACATTGAATACTGCGCTTGAACAATCCACAACTCGCCAGATAACAGCGATTGAAATTTCTACGGGATTCCCTAAATAATCATTAATTTTCTGTTTTTGATTACTTAATGTCATTTCTTTTAATGAAATCTTTTTTGAGTTAAACTCAATATTAAAATTAGTCGCATTGCTACTTGCTGGATAGTTTAATCCTGTAGCTTGTTTAACATCACCGCTTTGACTTAGTTTCGTTGTACTCGCTGGATTGATTGCTGTACAAAATGGATTTACGAAGTAAAATCCTTCACCTTTCAGCGTACCAACATATTTACCAAACAATGTTAAAACTAATGCTTCTTGTGGACGAATAACTTTTAACCCCAAAAAAGGAATCCACCCTATTGCTGCAAGATACACTATGCATGATATAAATCCTAATGTTGCCATTGAACTATCTTCCATTTTAGATGCGAAGTTAATCATCAATAGAAGCATCAAAATGTATACGGCTATTGTGGCAAACAATACAATTATCCCATTTTTTCCCTTTATTATTTTATCACTCATACGTGTTCCTCTCATTCTTTATGATATCATTTTAATATCACGCATTACTTTTGTCAAGGACTACTCTTGAATAAATGTTAACCTGGTTGGTGATGAGTTCTCTTCACTATAATGAAATGATAATTCCTTGAATTGCATCAACTGTTCTAGATTATTCACTTGATACTCTGCCATATACCTAACCATTGCCCCTCTTGCCATTTTTGCCAGTGTTCCTTTTACTTTTAACTTCCCATCTATACGTTGGGCAAAAACTACATGGATGAACTTTTGGTAATCTTTGATATAAGGCTCAATAACTTGAGAATACTCTTGTGACGCTAGATTGATTACTACATCTTCATTACGATAAAGTTCTTGGTAGATATCGTCTTTCCAGTAATCAATTAAGTCTATCGATCCTCCTACTTCTAATGGTGTCTGCATTTCAAGTCGATAAAAATGAACACGATCTTGAGGTCTAAGAATTCCATAGAATCCCGATAAAATTCGTAAATTCTTGCATACATAATTTACTTCATCTTCACTAAATACATGCGCGGCCATATATTTATATTGGAGGCCTTCATAACACCAAAGTGCAGGATAACCTCCTTGAAATAAGTCCATGCTTTGAAAACGATTATAGTTTAATGTCGCCAGTTGAAGATTGCATTTCATTAGCTTCGATAGCCTCGAGATATCATATTTCTTTAATTCCTCTAGTATTTTTTGAGTTTTTTCTACTAAAACTGGGCTTTTTATGTAGTCAAATCCAGATTCTTTCTCTTTCATAGTCTTTGCGGGTGAAATAATTATCCTCATAATATACCTCTTTTCTTCACATATCATATCACAGAATAAAAGCAGCGAAAATACTGCACAGGGTGATTAGTTAAACCAGTAAATATATCGAAAATGTATATTTTTTGGAAATATTTAACATTATTATCCTTTATTAATATATAATTCCTTGTATTTATCTAAATCATAACCTCTCTTTATATCTAATTATTTTAGTTTTTATTTAAATCTTTACCCACTTCATTTTTGCCATACTATTGAATTATATATAAAAATACATGTATAAATCAATATATTTTACTTAACTACATTTTAAAATTTTTACTATTTTTTACTAATATGCTTTGACAAGTTGGCAAGAGAGTGATAAGATGTAATTATATTTGAGCTCTACATTTGTTACAAGAGATTATGGGTGTGCAGACCCCGGGGAATCGAGTGGCTACTTAGTAGTTTAAATATTAGTGGTGGAGGTATAATTATGAACACAGGTAAAGTAAAATGGTTTAACGCTGAGAAAGGGTACGGATTCATTACTGCAGAAGATGGTACTGACGTATTCGTTCACTTCTCTGCAATCCAAACTGAAGGTTACAAATCTTTAGACGAAGGACAACCAGTAAGCTTTGACGTGACTAGCGGAGACCGCGGTCCTCAAGCAAGCAATGTAACTAAAATCTAATTTTAGCTAATGCTTACAAAAACTACATCTTAAGATGTAGTTTTTTTTACGATTAAATAATCATATGAATCGCTAATTCCTTTTAAGTAATACTGATACATTCGTTCTTCATCTTGTACTAATACACGATTTTTTTCTTTTATAAATAAGCATACAATATTACTTGGGTCACTATCTAAGTATTTTTTTAATCGTGTAGACATCTTTTCTTCATCTGCTCCTTTTTTCAGTACGCCGCTTGTAAGTAAATAATCTTGATACAGACAACTTAACCCGTGCTTCTGTACAATGACCATAAGCCAGCGACAAAGTGTTTCGTAATCTACATCCTTATCTAGAAAGTTCACTGCTCTCCAATGTTTAAATAGATAATGCTTGTGATGACTTAATACAATGACTTTGTCGTGGTCTATCTTGTTGTCATTTACCCACTTTAATAGTTCTGATTCTTCTTGATTAGATATGCATATAATGTATGTAGCATGATTCTTTTTATACAAATGATAAGGAACATATTCAATGGTCAGCTCTAACGTTTTTTTCGTCATCTTCGTCATGAGATAGTGTTCCTTATATACTTCAAAATTTACTACTTGTATCATCTTATCCCCCCTCATATCTATAGTCTATGAGGGAACCTTCTTAAATATGAAAAAAGATGAGCTTTCACTCATCTTTACTTATTAATAGTTTTCTGATTTAACTTCAAAGAACGATTTTTTGTATCCACATAATGGGCATGCACCTGGAGCATTTTCACCTTCATGTTCATGTCCGCAAATTTCACAAATCCATGTTACTTTTTCTGATTTTTTGAACACTTCATCATTTTTCACGTTTTCTAATAATTTAAGGTAACGCGCTTCATGATGGTCTTCAATTTTTGCAACCATATCCATTTGAGCGGCGATTTGCATGAATCCTTCTTCGCGAGCGATTGCCGCAAAGTCAGCATACATCGTTTCCCACTCGTAGTGTTCACCAGCAGCAGCCGCTACTAAGTTATCAGCAGTTGTAGGGATTGCACCTCCATTTAGGTGCTTAAACCAGACCATTGCATGTTCTTGCTCATTACGTGCTGTTTCTTCAAAAATCGAAGCGATTTGTTCCATACCCTCTTCACGAGCTTTCATTGCGAAGTAAGTATACTTATTACGTGCTTGGCTTTCACCAGCGAATGCTGCCATTAAATTTTGTTCTGTTCTTGATCCTTTAAGTTCCATTGTTTTTTCCTCCTCTAGTTTTGACTACAATGTCTACAAATACCTTCAAATATCATTGAGTGTGCAGTTACTGTTGCACCAATCTCATCTTCAATGAGTTCATGGATTTTATGATCTAATTTCATTGAAATATCATAATAGGATCCACATTGTGTGCAATAGAAATGATGATGTTCTTCAGGGTTACCGTCATAAGTATACCCTTGATCACGATTCGATATACGTGCAATCTTATGTTGTTCTACCAAGTTGTTGAGTTGACGATATACCGTTGCGATACCAACTGTTTCATCGATCTTTTTCACTTCATGCCAAACTTCTTCAGCACTCATATGAATCCCAACACCGCGGATTACTTCATAAATCTTATCCTGATGTTTTGATTTTCTAACTCTCATATTTACCTCACTAAATGATAACCTTTATCATTTAATCATACTTTATCACTTCTTGCAACTAATACGCTTCAAATTTATTTCGAAATAAAAAAAGTACAACATTATCCTCGAACATTGTACTTCTGTAATATTATTTTTCATGCATTGCATCATAAATTGTATTTTTTGATACACCCATTTGCTTGGCAAGTTCTTTGATCGCTTGACTTTTTGGTAATCCTTGCGCGACTTTTTCTTCGACAAGAAGCTTTACTTGATTTAAATCTAATGTCACTTCTTCCTCAACAGCTCCCTCTACAATAAGGACAATCTCTCCCTTGATATTTTCACCAATTTTTTCTTCTAGGAATTCTTCAAGTGTCCCTCTTATAAATTCTTCATGACGTTTTGTGAGCTCTCTTGCAACACAAACTTTACGATTGCCAAATATCTCAGCCATAATTGTCAATGTTTTGGTTAGACGATGAGGCGCTTCATAAAATATCATTGTGCAATCCATTGTCTTCAACTTTTCACATTCTTTTTTACAACCACTTGAGCTACTAGCTAAAAAACCTTTAAAGTAAAATGGCATTGCAACATTTCCTGATGCCACAAGTGCATTAAGCATTGCGTTCGCGCCAGAAATTGGAATAACTGGGAAACCTGCTTGTGATGCAAGTTCCACCAAATTTTGTCCAGGATCACTCACAAGTGGATATCCAGCGTCACTTACTAGCGCAACACTTTTTCCTTCTTCCATCAATTGTATGATTCCTTGCGCACTATGTAACTCATTATGCATATGATGAGATATACACGTTGTATTAATCTCAAAATGCGTCAATAACTTTCTTGTTGTTCGTGTATCTTCACAGGCAACTACATCAACTTCACTCAAAACACTCACTGCACGAGGTGTCATCTCTTGTAAATTCCCAATTGGAGTTGCTACTATATATAATTTCGCCCCTTGGACATCAAAACTCTTCTGTCTATTCATCTGTTTTTGGTTTTACACGCTTTCTTCGATTACGATTTGGTTTACTTTGCTTTGATTTCTCCAGGTTTTCGTCAACTTCAATTACTTCCTTTGGGGGCTTCTGATTATTTTTTGCTTTACTTTTTTGTTCTGGCTTGTTGTTTTGTAGATTTTTTTGTTCTACTTTTTTTTCTTTATTTACTTCTGATGATTTATCTTCAGCCTTCTTCTTTTGATTAGGTTGTCCTTGAACACCTTTTCTAAGAATGGCTTTTTTCATTAGTTCATCTATTGATAAGAAAAGTGCATTCTCACGATTTTCAATTTTACATTGTCTTGTGATTACATTCATAGAAGTCAAACGATATAGTTTACCCTCATATTCTAGTTGCGCATTCATCTTTGGTAGTCCTTGGCGCATTTCTGTATATTGTGCATCTTCAAATTTTAAACAACACATGAGTTTTCCACATTGCCCTGATAGCTTTGGAATATTAAGTGCTAGTAACTGGTTTTTTGCCATACTGATCGACACAACATCAAAACTTTCTAAAAACCTTGAGCAGCATGTTTCTAATCCGCATGCTCCCAGGCCACCAATCATTTTTGCTTTATCTCGTGGTCCTACTTGTCTTAATTCAATACGACACTTGAAAATTTGCGTTAAATTTTTTAAAAGTTCTCTAAAATCTACACGCTCTTCTGCAACATATACAAAAATAATTTTAGTACGATCTAGTGTATACTCACAACTAATTAAATTCATATCTAAATTCAATTTTATAATGGCTTCTCCACACTTTGTTAGGGCTTCTTTCGCCATTTTCTTATTTTCTTCAAACTGTCGTAGATCATCAAAAGATGCTTTACGTAAGATTGGTTTTAACAACATATTGCTATGATATGACTCACGTTCACGTAAAGATGAAATTAATTCACCCATCTCTAGCCCTCTTGCTGTTTCTACTACAACATGGTTTCCATATTCTAACGTTTGGTCATTGCTACCAAATGTGTATGGCTTTTTTGAGTTTGCAAAACGTACTGATGCAATATACTGATACTCACTCTGAGCTATATTATTTTCATTTTCACTCATGCACTTACCTCCTTCAGATTAATCATCATTTCATTCACAAGCAATCCTAAGTTGAAAGCCCGTGCACATTTATCTTTTGTTTCTAATAAAATCAATACCCATGCAGACACCGATATTTTTTCTTTTTCAATTGTTACTAGTGCTGTTTCTAGCCATTCAAACTCAACTTCGATTTGATGTGTTGAGCAATCTAATACGACAAGGAGTATCTCAATAAAATACACCAAACACTCTTTGTTCAAGTCTTTATTATTGAATACTTCACAATCAAGCCACACAAGAACTAAATCTAATGCATCCATGTGTTCTAAGAAATATTTTACACCAGCCAATGCCTTTTGGTAGCTCTCACTTTGAGATGCTTCACTCAGTACTGAGACATCTTTTATAAAATGGCTTAGTACAAAGGCATCTTCTCTTTGTACTTCAAAGTCTAATGCTTCGTTAAAACAATCTTCCTGCTTCAAAGCTCGAAAAGGAATAATCTGACAACGACTTAATATTGTCGGTAATAATCGATCTATTTCCTCCACGATAAGGACCGCTGTTGTACTATCTCCTTGTGGCTCTTCTAAAAATTTAAGTAAACTATTTAGTGCTTCTATCGTTGCATTTTCAGCACGATTCAAAATATATATTTTATTTCCATTTGCCTCGAGTGCTGTTTTTTGAAATCTTTCCTGAATTTGCAATACTTCCTCTTTTTTAATGGATTTTTGTGTACCATCTAAAATCATTAAGTCTGCATATGTTTGCGATTCAATACGACGACATTCATCACATTGTCCGCAAGCCATGACATCATGCTCACAAACTTTACATTGGGCAATAAACTTTGCTGCCCCCAACATCGATGCTCCTTTACTTCCACTCAACAAAAGTGCATGAGAGAGCTTATTCGACGTTATACAGTTATGTAATGTTTGATAAAAAATCGGTTGATCAGCTTGTAGTTTTGCCTTCATTAATGATGTTCACCACCTGACTGTATGCTTCATCAATTACTTTTTCTACTTCTTGTGCCGCATTAATAATAACCATGCGTTCTTTAAATTTTTCTTTTACCTCTTCATAGCCTGCCATCACAGCATAATGAAATTCTAGTGACTCTTGGTCTAATCGATCCTTGAACTCACGGCTCTCAATTCGCTTCAATCCGTCTTCTGCACTTAACTCTAGAAAGATTGTCTTATAAGGCATCCATCCTTCAATCGCAAACTGATTCATTGCCAATACCTCATCACTTCCAAGTCCTCTTCCATGTCCTTGATAGGCCATCGAACTATCCACAAAGCGATCACATATTACAATCTTACTTGCTTCAAGAGCAGGTATGACTTTTTCAATCAAGTGTTGGCGTCTGCTTGCTGCATAAAGTAGTGCTTCTGTTCTTGCATCCATCGCAGTGTTCTTTGGATCAAGAATCACACGACGAATTTGTTCAGCTATATCAATACCACCGGGTTCCCGTGTATAGATGGCATCATATCCATTATCAATTAAGCGTTGAAAGACTGCTTGACTTACAGTTGTTTTACCACTTCCATCTGGTCCTTCAAAACTTATAAATCGTTTATTTCTATTCATAACTTCCCACCAATCTATTATCTAGTATAACATACAATTCTACGATACTGAAGACGTTGCATGAAGGTTCCCTAATACAATTGAATATTTTATTAAATCTATTAATTAAAAAAAATCATTAAAATCACTATACTAAAAAACTAGAAACAAATCGAGTTCACTTCTAGTTAAATTTTTGGATGCCTTCCTAATTGGGCATCATTTTACTTTATTATTTAGTTTATTCTTTTTCACTAAATTGCATTTGGTATAATTTTGCATATTGTCCATCAAGTTTAATTAATTCATCATGATTTCCCGTTTCGAGTATTCCTTCAGTACCTAACACAATAATCTTTTTGGCATTCTTGATTGTCGACAAGCGATGGGCAATGACAAACGTAGTACGATTTTGAGCTAAACTTTCTAATGAGTCTTGCACTACTTTCTCACTTTCATTATCAAGTGCACTTGTTGCTTCATCAAAGATTAAGATTGCCGGATTTTTTAAGAAAACACGCGCAATTGAAAGTCTTTGTTTTTGCCCTCCTGATAATCTAACACCTCTTTGTCCAATGTCAGTATTGTATCCATCCGGCAGTTGCATGATAAAATCATGTGCATTGGCTTTTTTGGCAGCTTCTATAATTTGTTCATCAGTAGCATCAACCAGTCCATAACGAATATTATCAAGTACCGTGCCTGTAAATAAATAGACATCTTGTTGTACTATTCCAATTGCTGAGCGAAGTGATTTTGTGGATATATCTCTGATGTCAACTCCATCAATCTTTATCTCTCCTGAAGTCACTTCATAGAATCGCGGAATAAGTGAACATAGTGTAGTTTTCCCAGCTCCACTTGTACCTACGAGCGCAAGATACTCACCCGCTTCAACACCAAGATTAATATTTTTTAACACATAATCTGATTTATCATTGTATCTAAACGCTACATCATTGAATTCTACTTGACCCTGTACATTTTTAAGTTTTACTGCATTTTTCTTATCTTGGATATCTGGTTCAATCTCTACGATATCCATGAAGCGATCAAAGCCAGTCATTCCTTGTTGAAATTGCTCAGTAAAGTTAATCAATTTTTTAATTGGGTCAGTAAAGTTATTGATATACAGCAAGAACGCTAGTAAATCACCAATCACAATTCCACCATTACCAATCAAGATAGACCCCATTACTACTACAATAACTGTGATCATTGTAATAAAGGTCCCTAAGCCTGAATGAAACTGAGCCATCGCAAAATAACTTAAACGCTTGCTATCAACAAAGTTATTGTTTTCTACAGAGAATTTAGATAATTCTGTTTTCTCATTAGCAAATGATTTTACAACACGAATCCCCGATAAATTATCTTCTACTCGTGCATTGATTTCTCCAATACGAATTTTATTTAATCGAAATGCTGTTTTCATTTTCTTATTGCAATAATAACTAAACAATACCATTGGAATAATGAGTGAAAACGTAATTATTGTAAGTAGTGGATTAATTCCCATTAAGATAATAAATGCGCCACTAAACTTGATAATTGAAATCACGATGTCCTCTGGTCCATGATGATATAATTCGGCAAGTGTATTTAAATCATTTGTCAATCGTGACATTAAAATCCCTGTTTTTTGATTATCATAAAAGCTAAAAGATAACTTTTGATAATGAGAAAATAAATCAGCACGCATATCACTTTCCATGTAAACACCCATTAAGTGTCCTTTATAAGCAATATAGAAATTACATCCTAACTCAATTAATGCAAGAACAACCATTGCTAATCCAACTTGTAATATTGGTTCAATCAAGAAATTCTGTTCAACTAAAAGATTGTTTGTGATATAACGAATCAATAATGGTGAGACAAGTGATATTCCTGCCACAATAATGGCACATAACATATCCATAAAAAATAATTTTTTATACGGTTTATAATAAGATAAAAATCGACGCATTCTACTCGACATATAATTCCCCCCTAATCCTATTCGACTATTTTAAACTAGATATGTTGAATATGCAATCATTGGGTCTTTAATTCCAAAATTAGATAACATATAATAAGAGTATAAGAAATTGAAAGGAGAAAAAAGATGCAAAAATTAACAATTTTATGGACCAACGCTGAAGAGCTAACTTCAAAAAACATGGTTTTAATGTATTCAACTAACGCCAAAAGAAACGGTTGGTGGGATGAAATCACAGTTGTGATTTGGGGTGCAACTGCAAAGCTTGTTGCTGAAAATCAAGAAATCCAACTCATGATTCAACAAGCACAAGAAGTAGGAGTACACTTTAGTGCTTGCAAAGTATGTGCACAGAATTTACTTGTACACCAAGAATTAGTCGACCTTAATATCGAAGTAGTTTATTGGGGTGCACAACTTACTGATTTAATAAAAAATAAAGAGCATCTGTTAACTATTTAAATGGAAAAGGCAAAACAAGCAATTCTCAAATTTAATCAAGAACGTGACTGGGAGCAATTCCATACTCCTGAAAACCTAGCAAAATCAATAAGCATCGAAGCTGCTGAATTACTAGAGTGTTTTCAATGGAGTCCTCACTATGACCAACAAGCAGTAAAAGAAGAACTTGCAGATATATTAGCTTACTGTATTAATCTAGCTTATAAATTAGATATTAATTTAGAGCAAGCTATTCTTGAGAAAATGGAGAAAAACGCAAAAAAATACCCAGTTGAACTTGCGAAAGGAAACGCTACAAAATATACCCACTTAAAATAGGAGGAATTAGCGTGAAAAACCAACTACAATTGATGTATGAAACAGCACTACTGAAACAGCGCGAACAAAAAGATGAAGTCACTGTTGTTGCTAGCGAAGAAGAATGTGAGCGGATCTTAGCTTGCATTAGTTCATCAACAACTTCTTTATTAATCGACACAATGAAGTCTTCTAACAAAGATATTCTCTGTGAGGACATGGCTGATTTAATGTTTCAAGTCTTTCGCTTGATGGCATATAAAAACATTACAATGGAAGATATTCATAATTGTATAGATGATTAAGACGCAAAAATTTGCGTCTTTTTTATAAAAAAGACTAAGTTATCACCACTTAGTCAATCTCTTGATTTGCCTTCTCAATAATTTTTTTACATTTACGTTCAAATTCAGAACGTGGAAACATAATTGTTGCCCCACAACCAAGGCATTTAATTTTAATATCGGCACCCATGCGTGTAATTTTCCAATGAAGTGATTTTCGGCATGGATGTTCTTTTTTCATTTCTACAATATCATTTAAATCATACTTTTCTTTTAACATATTATCCTCTACTCTTTATCCCCCAGGCTTTTATCGTGTTTCTTAGCAACATTGTGATTGTCATTGGTCCTACGCCCTTTGGTACTGGTGTAATGATGCTTGCATGATCTATCATTTGATCAAAATCAACATCACCACATAGTTTTCCATCTACACGATTTACACCTACATCAATGACAACAGCCCCTTCTTTAATCCATGATTTACCTACAATACGTGGTCTTCCCATCGCTACAACGACAACATCTGCTTTATTTGTTACTTGTTCAATATTTTTTGTGCGAGAATGACAGATCGTAACCGTAGCATTTGCCTGCATCAACAATTGTGCTACAGGATTTCCAACAAGTTTACTACGGCCAATGACACATACATTTTTCCCATTCAAATCCACATCCATTTGTTTCAACATTTCCATTATACCCATTGGCGTACATGGAACGAATCCATCTTCTTGTAACATCAAGCGTCCCACATTCACTGGATGCAATCCATCGACATCTTTTTCTGGATTAATCTTCAATAAAATTTCGCGCTCTGATAAATGTTTTGGTAAAGGCAATTGCACTAAAATACCATCCACATTTTCATCATGATTGAGTTGTTCAATTAATTCCTCTAACTCTTCTTGTGATGTTGTTTCCAAAAGGTGAACAAGCCTTGATTGAATACCAACTTCTTGGCATGCTTTTTCTTTTCCGGTAACATAAGAAATACTTGCAGGATTATCCCCAACCAAGACAACCGTAAGTTGAGGAACTCTTGGTGCTATTTGGCGAATTTGATCAACTTCTAATTTCATTTCAGCTTTTAATTGTTTCGCAATTTCACTACCATAAACTATCTTCGTCATAAATCCTCCTATAATTGTTGTGAGTCTAGCATAATTGTAACAGGGCCATCATTGACTAATTCTACTTTCATGTCAGCTTGAAAGATTCCTTTTTCTACATGAATTTTATGTTGTACAAGACATTGATTAAAATCATCATATAACTGAGATGCTTGTGCCACTTTCGCCGCTTCACTAAAACTAGGTCTTCGTCCCTTTTTACAATCTGCATAAAGCGTAAATTGAGAAATAGATAAAATCTCTCCATCAACATCTAGGATTGAACAATTCATCTTATCATTTTCATCATTGAATATTCTAAGATGTACAATTTTATCAACTACTTTACGTACTGTTTCGATTGTATCATCATGTGTAATTCCAACTAGTAACAAGTAACCTTTATTGATTTGCCCTACTATCTCATCATCTACCGTTACTTTTGCATGACTAACTCTTTGTACAACTACTCTCATTTGATCAATCCCTTCACTTAACTCTTATTTTACTATATTTTAATCCATGTTAAAATAGTAAAAGGGAGTGATTTTATGAAACAACCATTAGCATTTCGTATGCGTCCAAAAAAACGCGAAGATATTTTAGGTCAACAACACTTATTAGGGGAAAATCAGATATTACACAAAGCATTGATGCAACAAACATTATTTTCAATGATTTTTTATGGTCCTCCTGGTACTGGAAAAACCACAATGGCTATGGTGTTAGCTAATGAACTAAATATTCCTTACCGCTTATTTAATGCCGTTACAGGAAACAAAAAAGAACTAGATACAATATTTGAAGAATCTAAATACTACCAACCCTTAGTAGTAATTATTGATGAGGTTCATCGTTTAAATAAAGATAAGCAGGATTTACTTTTACCTTACGTAGAAAGTGGTGCAATCATTATGATTGGAGCAACGACCTCAAATCCAACATTCGCGATTAATCCAGCAATTCGAAGTCGTTGTCAGTTATTTGAAATTAAACCTCTTACTATTGATGATGTTGCCACTGCACTACAACGTGGTGTAAGTGCCAGTGAGGGCTTAGACAATCAAGTTCAATTAAATCCAGATGCTGCAAAACTCATTGCAACTATCTCTAGTGGTGATTTGCGTTATGCGTTCAATATGTTAGAAATTGCATCATTAGCCTGCGACCAACAATTGATTGATGTAGATGTTATAAAAAGACTTCAGCCTCGTGCAAACAGCAGTTTATTTAAAGGAGATGATGGCCATTATGATGCACTTAGTGCACTTCAAAAAAGTATTCGTGGTAGTGATGTTGATGCCGCCATTTACTATTTAGCTCGCTTAATTCAAGCTCAAGACATGGATTCAATTGAGCGTCGCTTGCTCGTCATTGCTTATGAAGATGTAGGCTTAGGTAATCCCGCTGCAGTAGCCCGCACAATCAGCGCTATTGATGCAGCAAAGCGAGTTGGTTTTCCAGAAGCTATCTATCCCTTATCCAATGCTGTAATCGATTTAGCATTATCTCCAAAATCTCGATCTGCAGGTGAAGCCATCAGTATGGCTATGTCACTTACTCAAACAAATGATATTCGTGTTCCTGACTATTTATGTTATACGCCTTTTCAAAAGGAGCAAGAAGATATCTATGATTATGATCGCACTGATTTATGGCCTTTCATACAGTACCTGCCTGATCAAATCAAGGATATGCAATTTTATATTCCAACGTCAAATTCAAGTTATGAAAAACAACTTCATACTAATTATAGTCAGTTAAAAAAGATAAAAAGAAGCTCAAATTTAAGAGCATTGAAACAAAGGTTCAAATAGTCCAGGAGGACTATTTTTTTATGTGGCGAGTAAACTATAATTGGTGTAAATTTGTGTTTCTATTAAAAATAGTGTACAATAAAAAACATGTTGCAAAAAGGAGGTACTACTTTTGAAGAAAAAGTTAATGACAATTTGTCTATTAAGTTTCATTCTATTGGGGGTGATTAAAAACTATTCTACACCTGTTTCAGCTATAGAAGAACCCTTAATTTTGACAGTTGAACTCAACGATGTTCAAGTAGCCAATACAATTAAACAACAAATGATTGAGCACTTAGCTAGCACTGAAATATATGCAGAAGCACTTGATAAAATCAACTTAAACGCTAGTGAGTTAGATGTGGATGGACTAGATATTAGTCAATTAGGAGAACAAGATGTACTCCTAAGAATCAGTCTTGAAACTTCAGCACTTGATACACAAACACTTGTGAATAAAACCATTTCACAACAAGTTCAAGTTCAGGTTGTAGATACTACAGCACCCGAGCTTACACTTAAATACAGTGAGATTCGCTTAAATGTGGAGGAAGAACTCGTACCACTAGATTGGATTTCAGAAATTCGTGATAACTCAAACTTAACTTTGGAAGATGTTCAAGTTGACTTAAGTCAGTTAGATATTAACCAACCAGGAGAGTATGTAGTTACATATTCACTAAGTGATGAAAGTTTAAACACGACAAGCATCGAATTAGCTGTTGAAGTAAAACATGAACCAACATACAATCATTATGGAACTGATGCTAGTCTCATTTCTGATTTACTTGAAAAAATCAACAACATGCGTGGTGAAATTGGTTTACATGCATTAGAATTAGCTGAACCAAATGCACAATCTGCAATTGGAGTAAGAGCCTGTGAGGCAGCAACAAACGTTTCTCACACAAGACCTGATGGACGCCACTATAAAACTGCCTTTGATGATTATGGAGTAAGTTATTCTGCTCCTTATGAAGTGCTAACTTATGCCGGGTCTACAACACAGGATAAACTTGATTGGTGGATGGGTTCCCCAGGACATCGTGCTCATCTTCAGCGTTCGCAAAGCACTCAAATCGCTATAGGTTACTGTGGTGAAATGTGGGCAGCAATTGTATATAACTAAGAAGAAAACGAATTAGATTTAGCCTTAAGCTAGTCTAATTCGTCTTTTTTATGTCTTCACCTTTTTATTAGCTCGATAATAAACAAACGCTACTACAACAATACCCATCAATAAAATGAACACAAGCACGCTGATCACATCAAGTGTCATTGCAATATATGGCATGATTGTTACACCAAAACTAACATCATGTGCAGTGATTGTTTTTTTCATTGGAAGTTCTCCAAGTAAACTTGAATATTGGTAAATTTGCACATAAGCTTCTACACTATCGGCATTCTCTTCATTCTTAAAGATATATTCAAATCGAATCGCATCATCTTCTACTGTTTTGTTTAAGATAATATATAAATCATCCTCAAATGTAAATTCAACATCTTCCGATACCCATGCCCCTGATTTGAATTGTATTGATTGAGATTGAATCTCTTCACTTTCAATTGTATGCCCTTTATAATATTCAAAGCCATAGTCAAAGAGTTTGATGGCATCTTCATATCGATCTTGTGCTGTTGGGGCATTTAATACTACGACAATCAATTCAAGCCCATCACGCTCAGCACTGGCAACCATTGTGTAACCAGCATCCGGTGTCCAACCTAGTTTTCCACCTGTTGCATCTTCATAATAGTATTCACCTTGACGAAGAAGTTCAACATCATTGGCAAAATACCTTGTTTCTTTTTGCTCATTCGTTGGTGCCATTTCATACTTTAGTGTACCAAACACTTCTTTAAATTGATCATTTTGAAGTGCATGTCGAGTAATCAAAGCCATATCATAAGCCGTCGTGACATGACCTTCATCAGATAGTCCATGAGCATTCACAAAATTTGTGGCCATCGCTCCAGCTTCTCTTGCCTCTTCATTCATCATTTGAGAAAAGTTCTCTAGTGTTCCTCCTACATGCTCAGCCATGACATTCGAAACATCATTTGCACTCTCCAACATAATCGCATATGCACCTTCTTGGACCGTTAATTCTTCATCATAATTTAAATAAATATGTGAACTATTACGATCAAAGGATTCAAGTGCATTTGCAGTAGCTACCATTGTCTCATCTGCTCCTGCATTTTCAAAACCTAAATAGGTTGTCATTATTTTTGTGATGGATGCAGGTTCAAAGTTTTCAAATGAATTCATTTCATATAATACATTTTTAGATTGGGCATCAATCAATACAACAGATGAAGATTGTAAGTCCAATTCAACTTGATTGGCTTCCACTGCCTTTATTGAAGATACTTGCATGGCAAACAGCATGATGCAACTACATATCGTTAATATTTTTTTCATCTTATCACTACCTTACTTATAAAGAAGTTACACCCTAGGTGTAACCACTTTATAATTATACACTTTTTTTATCGAAAGAAGAATTTTATTTTATTCTTAATGTACGTAACGCATTCGCTACTGCAATGAGGGCTACACCAACATCAGCGAAGATAGCTTCCCAAATAGAAGCGACTCCTGCTCCTGCAAATATTAATGTAAGCCCTTTTACCACTAAGGCAAACACAATATTTTGTACTACTATTTTTCTTGTGTATTTTGCTCCTTTTATTGCGTTTACCACCGCCATAGGATCATCATTCATCAGTACAATGTCTGATGCCTCAATAGCAGCATCACTACCGATACCTCCCATTGAAAATCCAATATCACTCATCGCAAGTACAGGCGCATCATTAATTCCATCGCCTACATAGGCAACTTTACCTTGTGAATTTTTCATGATTCGCTCTAATTCACTAACTTTATCTTGTGGTAGTAAATTACCCACAACTTCATCTAAGTTCAATTCTTCCTGGACTTCTTTTACAACTTCTTCATGATCTCCACTTAATAAAATACAACGCTTATTTAGTTTATGAAGTTGGCTAATTGCATCTTTTGAAGAAGCTTTAATTTGATCTGAAACAATGAGTGTTCCTGATAACACTCCATCATATGCGACATGAACCTGAGTCCCAACGCAGTCGATGTCTTGTACTTCAATCTGATGTTCAATTAGCCATCTTCGACTTCCTACAACAAGTTCTTTTCCTTGAAGTAGTGCTTTAAC
The DNA here is from genome assembly GCA_964369385.1 of uncultured Holdemania sp. GTDB lineage: Bacteria > Bacillota_I > Bacilli_A > Erysipelotrichales > Erysipelotrichaceae > CALVGQ01. The sequence continues at coordinate 16,321 of CAYJEY010000019.1, read as the reverse complement.
TCCATACCCTGCTTTTTCTTCAAATTCACTTATTTCAAGTAATTCATTTTTATCAATTTGAGCCACAATTGCCTGGGAAATAGGATGGTTTGAATTTACTTCAATACTTGCTGCCCATAAGAGTGTTTGCGCTTGATTTGAAGAATAGATTTCTTTTAGATGGAACTTCCCTTGAGTTAATGTTCCCGTTTTATCAAAGACAATGGTTTCTACATCATTCAGTGCTTCTAAATAACTTGACCCCTTAACCAAGATTCCCCTTTTTGATAAACCACCAATACCACCAAAATATGACATAGGAATAGAAAGCACTAATGCACACGGACAAGAGATTACAAGAAATGCTAAACTTCTTGAAAATGATTCAGAAAATGAAACTGATGATATGAGTGGTAACCCAATCATTAGACACAAAGCCAGTACAATCACAAGTGGCGTATAAACTTTAGCGAATTTTGTAATAAAGTTCTCTGTCTTTGATTTTTTTGAAGTTGCATTCTCAACTAACTCAAGAATCTTTGCCACAGTGCTTTCATCATGTGTTTTCATAACTTGAATTTCAATTAGCCCACTTAGATTAATTGAACCACTCAATACACTTGAATCAACTTGAGCAAGCTGAGGAATACTCTCCCCACTAAGTGCTCTTGTATCAATTGTCGTCGACCCATAAATGATAATCCCATCTAAAGCAATTTTCTCCCCTGGTTTAACGACAATAACATCATTTACTTTTATCATTTCTACTGGTAATTCTTCGATATGATCATTTCTTTTTACACTTGCTACATCAGGTCGAATGTCCATTAATGACTGTATTGATTTACGTGAACGGTCTATTGCCCGTTGTTGAAAATGTTCTCCAACACGATAAAACAACATCACAGCAGCACTTTCCATGACCTCTCCAATCGCAAATGCACCAATTGTAGCCAAAGTCATCAAAAAATTTTCATCAAATAATTGTCCCGTTTTTAAATTTCCTATCGCTTTTCTAATGACTTGTAGTCCCAATACAATATAAGCACTAATGAATAAAGCACTACTTAAATGCTCCATTGAATTCAATAGAGCTCCGATTAGAAATAGACTTGCTCCGATTAAAACTATAATTAAATCTTTTCTTAAATGATCAGTTTGAATTAATTGTTCAGTAATCTTAAGATGTCCTTCAATCTCCAAGATGATATTTTTAATTTTATTTTCAATTTGCCTCTCATTACTCGTGTAAGTGAATTCGATTGTCTTATTCATGAAGTTAAGTGTTGCATCATTGACTCCAGGATAAGCTTGCACTGCTTGCTCAATTTTAGTTGCACAGTGAGCACAATCCAAACCATCTAAAAACCACTTTATTTTTTGAGGACTCGCTTGATTTAAGTCAATACACTTTGCGTGAGGTTCAATTTGAGTGACAGCGCTAATAATCCCTTCTATTACTTGAGTACTTTCTACTTCCGCACTCATTTTCTTACTCATAAATTGATAATCAGCTTTAACTACACCTGGCACTTTACAGATTGCTTCTTCAACTTTACTCGCACAATGTGCGCAATCAATATTTTCTATTCGCATTTGTATTTTCATTTTTCTCACCTCATATGAATATATGTTCATATATAGTTTATCATATATACTGAGAATTTCAAGTCATATAAAAACATGGCTTTCACCATGCTTATTTTTGTACTAAATGTATTGCGAATCCACCTATTTCTTGTTCAAAATAGGCAAAAATAATATTCCCTGATTCATCATATCGGTAAGAATCCTCAATAAACTTATGTCCTTTACTGATATAATATCTCATCGCAAAACCCATGTTGTTGACACGATACCCTATGTGGCCCCTTTGTCCTCGTCCTACCTGCTTCATCACTTCAATAGACTCTCCAATGAAATAAGAAATCGGTGTTTCTCTTTGTCCACACTCTAAGAGTGTGGCAAAGTCTCGACTAAGTGAACTTGCCTCATCTTCAAAAGGATTTACTCCAACGTGAGCAATATTTAGTCCAAGTAATTTTTTTACTAATTGCTTTTGCAATTCATCAATTGTTTCATAGTCTTCGTTCACAATGAGTTTATCGCCATAACAACTACTATCATAAATATCCACTACACAATCTAAATTAAGGTAATCAATGTATAAATCCGCTTCGATCCCTTCACTAATAAAAAACTTTAGATGTGGATAACGCTCTGCTAATTGTGCAACCATCTTGATTTCACTGAGCGGTGTACTTGAAAGTAACTTTACATGTTGTACACCAAGCGTCTGTGCTTTTTCAATATCAATGGCACTTGCGCATTCTGGCACAACCTTCACATCTATTACTTTACAATATTCAATAATTTCTTGATTCACATGCACAGTACTAATGAACGTTGCACCTGCCTCAATCACATCATCAACTTGTTGCTTTGTGAGTATATTCGTCACATTAATGCTTAATTTTGGGTGTTTTTTCTTCATTAGTCGAATCATCTCAAGCGTTGCCGATGACTTCATCGGAATAGATACTGCCTTAAATGAATTATTCCACAAAAGATCTACTAAATTCAACACAACCTCTATTTTATCAAGCTTAATTTGCGGTACAACTGTCCCAACTAACTTTTCATAAAATGAAACTTTCATGATGTTTCCTCCTAAATATTAAGCAACTTTTAAACTGTAATCAACTAAGTTCCATACTTCATCGACAATATCTTGATAAAATTCTCTTTCATGGCATACGATAAGTACTGTTCCTTTATATTCTAGTATTGCTTTTTTTAATTCGTTTTTTGCATCTTGGTCTAAATGGTTAGTCGGCTCATCCAGCACTAGCACATTGTATGCACGATTCATTATCTTACATAAGCGTAGTTTTGCCTGTTCTCCTCCCGATAATACCATTACTTTACTTTCAATTTGCTCATTTGTTAACCCGCACTTCGCAAGTGCACTACGAATTTCGTATTGCGTATAAGCTGGATAACTTTCCCATAAGTCATCAATGCATGTACGATTGTTATCTTTAGAACTTTCTTGTTCAAAATATCCAATTTCTAGGTTTTCTCCATGCAGTACTTTTCCTTCGATTGAAGGAATCATATCCATCACACTTTTAAGTAGTGTTGATTTTCCTAATCCATTAGCTCCTACAACGGCAATTTTCTTACCTTTTTCTAATACAAAATTCATTGGTTTTGATAATGCACTCTCATATCCTATTACTAAGTCTTGCATCTCAAAAATAAAACGACTTGGTGTTCTTCCTAGCTGGAATTGGAACGTTGGCTTTGGTTTTTCCCCTTTTAGTTCGATACGCTCCATTTTCTCTAAACGTTTTACACGTGAATTCGCCATACCACGAGTCGCTACACGTGCTTTATTACGAGCGATAAAATCTTCCATTTTTTCGATTTCTTTTTGTTGGCGATGATATGCCGCTTCAATTTGTTTTTGATTAATTTCATAAACACGCATAAATTCATCATAGTTTCCTACATAACGAGTTAATGCAGGTGCTTCTACATGATAAATAACATTTACTACATCGTTCAAGAATGGAATATCATGCGATATTAAGATAAATGCATTTTCATAATTTTGAAGATACATCTTTAACCAATCAATATGATGTTCATCTAAATAGTTTGTTGGTTCATCCAGCAATAAGATGTCAGGTTTTTGAAGTAATAGTTTAGCCAAGAGAACTTTTGTACGTTGTCCTCCACTTAACTCATCTACATCTTTTTGTAGCCCTACATCTTTTATTCCTAATGCATTTGCCACTTCATCAATTTTTGAGTCAATCAAATAGAAATCACGTTGTTCTAATGTTTCTTGTAACTCACCAATTTCCTCTAACATTGCATTCATTTCATCTTCAGTACAATCACACATTTTCATGTAATAATCATTGATTGTTTGTTCCATATCAAATAAGTCTTCATATGCTGTTTTTAAGATATCATAGATAGTTTGCCCTTTTGATAGAACGGTGTGTTGATCTAGGTACCCTACTTTCACTTTGTTTGACCAAATGACTTTTCCTTCATCTGGATCTAAGTTACGTGTAATGATGTTCATGAATGTACTTTTACCTTCTCCATTTGCACCTACAAGTCCAATGTGTTCTCCCTTTAATAATCTAAAAGAAACATCTTCAAATATGATTCTTCCACCAAATCCATGTGATAATTTTTCTACTGTTAATATGCTCATAATCCACCTCAAGTTCAAGGATTAGTTTAACATAAAAAACAATGAAATCAAACAGGAGATTTCATTGTTTTGAACTTTAATTTAAATTGCAAAAAAAGCTTTAATTTCGTCTGCGATTTGTGTACTGTGTGTCCAGTGTAAGTAATGATTTCCACGAAGAATCATACATTTATGTTTCTCTACATGATTAATTTGATCTACGTGTATTTTTTCCCACCACCCTCGTGTTAACTTAATGTTTTGATGACTTAAAAACATCAATACTGGTAAATTGTGAGGAAGCTCAATATCACGACAAGCTAAAATATTTTCTTCTAACTTTCGCACTTCATCTTTTAATGTAAAATTGTATTCTTGCTTAAATGTACGTGCTTTTATTTGTTTCAATTCTTCTTCGGTATATGCATTCTCAGGCGGCAGGACAATTCCCTGCTTCGCCTTGTTTATCCAGCGAAGTAACCCAATTGATTTTAACACTTCTACAAGAGCACCTTCATTGTCCCCTTGCATATACTCTAACTGGCTTGGTACGCTACCATCTAGCGATACAAAACCAAGTATCTCATTTGCATACTGACGCATATAAGGAAGAGCATAAATTGCTGAAATTGAATGTGCAACAAGGTAATAATTTGAAATTTGAAGTTGTTGCAACAACTGATGTACCTCTTGAGTAATGTTTTTAACAGTACGCGGACGCATTGCTGCTGAACTGCAGCCATAACCATAATATTCAATAGTTACAACACGTGCAAACTGAGCAATCGCTTTAGCTAATGGGCGAAAATTTAAAATAGGTGCCGGTGTTCCCAATCCACTTAATAATACGAAAACAGGACCTTCGTCCCCCATCATTTCAATATTCATTGTCCCATAAGTTGTGTGAATCTTACGTCCATAATCTTCTATATCTTTTTTCTCTTTATTACCTAAATATCGATCCATTACTACACTTGCAGCAACAAGTCCTCCCGTAAGCAATAAAGTTCGTTTAATTGTCTTTGTGATTTTTGCCATGAAAGAATCCTCCTTCTTAGAATAGTATATCATTTTTTATATTTTTATTGCTATACTCTTATTAGATTATTCTTTATTTATTCTTTTCAATTTTTCTTGCATATTTAAATGAATTAAGCCAAAATGATAAAGAAAATATGTTAAAGACATCTTTTCCTGATTATTTTATATAAAGGAGCACGACATGAAATGTATTGCATTAGATATTGATGGAACATTGATTAATTCCAATCATGAGATAACACCAAGAACGTTAGAGCTACTTCAACAAGCCATTGAAGCTGGCTATCGACTTGTTCTTGTAACGGGACGTGCCTATGAAATGGTAAAACCACTTATTGAAAAATACCCACTTCCTTTTGACCTTATTCTAAATAGCGGTCACGAAATAATTATTCCTGCAACAACGGAACACCTTTACTTTCCTATGAGAGACGAACTATCTAAAACTTTACTCACAACATTATATGAATATGGCTTTAACTTAATTGTTGCAACAGATCATGGACGCTTTGTATTCGACGAGTTAGATACCTTCTATCAACGACATATTCAGTTATCTGAATTGATGAGAGGAGTTTCTGTATCAAACCTAACACACATTCCATTCTTTAATCCAATGCAATTTCTTGATAATGTGCATAGTGTAACAAGTGTGAGTGAATTGATTAATAAACAGGTTAAAATATTAAAAATTGATGCAAGAAATCCAGATGCTCTCAAAGCAAAAGAATGTGGACATATTATAAGAAGTTTTCCGCATCTTCGTATTGACTCTTCTTACGAACAATACCTAGAATGTATTGATGAGTGTGCCACTAAAGCTTCAGCACTTACTCTTTATGCCCAAAAATTTAATATCTCAGTTGATGATATTTATGTCTTTGGGGATAGTAGCAATGATCTACCAATGTTTGAAACATTCCCCAACAGCTTCGCTGTTGCGAATGCTCATCCACATCTAAAAGAACTCGCAAAGTGGCATGTAGCACATCATGATGAAGAGGGCGTAGCACAAGGTTTATCACAAATCTTAAATCAAAAATAATCATAAAGACTCATTTTCTTTAATTCTAAGAAATTGAGTCTTTTTTATTTACAGTTAGTTACAATAGATCAAACACACATACTATTACTTTTATACATTATTCTCATATTAATATATATCCGAAATATAAAAAAGCATGAGCATTAGCCCATACTTGAAGTTATTATTTTCTTTTTCCTACGATACGTAAGATGTAGATGAACATATTAACGAAATCAAGATATAATTGAAGACTGCAGTAAATACTGAATTTCGCCAACATTTCTTCGTTTCCTTCATACGCTTCATAGATACGTTTAACTTTTTGTGTATCATATGCTGTAATTCCCATAAACAATAATACTCCAGCATAATTAAGAATCATAGTGATTGTATCGCTACCAATAATCATGTTGATGAATGTTACTAGAATCAACGTGATTAATCCAGCTACTACAAGTGTACTAAATTTACTTAAGTCTGCTTTTGTTGTATAACCGATGATTCCCATGTTTACAAATAATAATGCTGTACAAGCGAATGAGATACCAATTGATCCCATATCATAAATAGCAATTAACGTTGAGAATGTAACTCCTGTTAATGCAGAATATACAAGAAACATAAGTAATAACGACGAGAACGATGCTTTTTGAATGCGTGTTCCAAGTCCTACCACTAAACCAAGTTGTGCTACGATAAGAATTAAATGACCGTAACCTTGAGTTGCAATTAGGAAATCAATGTACCATCTTGTCTCATATACTACATAGGCAATTCCTGCTGTTACAATCAGCCCCATTGCCATCCATAAAAATACTTTTTTAAAATATGCGCCTAAATCATTTTTTCCGCCATAACCTAATTCTGAATAACTCATTTGTTATTTCCTCCCTTTTTTAACTTACTAAAATCAATGTGGCAGTATCCTGTAGGGTTTTTCACTAAGTAATCTTGATGATACTCTTCAGCATCATAAAATACATCTAAAGGTTGAACCTCTACAACGATTGGGGAATCATAATTAGAAGCAATTTGTGCAATCATTTCACGCGCAAATTCTAAATCTTCTATGTTTTTTGAATAAATTCCCGTACGATAGCTTTCTCCAATATCGCCACCTTGTTTATTTAATGAAGTCGGATCAATGATATCAAAATAATAATCCAATATTTCTTTCAAAGAAACTACTGAATCATCAAACACAACTTCACATACTTCTGTATGTCCTGTTGTTTGTCGTTTAACATCTTCATATACTGGATTTACGACACGACCTTGTGCGTATCCAACTCTCGTCGTTAACACACCATCTACACGTCGATAAAATTCTTGCGTTCCCCAGAAACAACCTGCTGCTAAAACGATTGACTTTTCCATACTCCACCTCTAACTTTCTTAGTCTATCATAGACGTTTGTATTTGTTAAGATACATTACATAAAATACTACTTATTTTTCACTAAATTCCTTACCACATATGATGCGCACAATAACCCTGCTGCACTTGGCACAAAGGCACTGCTACTTGGTGGGATTACTTGTTTTCGTGTAACACCTTCTTCATTTTCAATAATGTGTTGCTTAATTGGTATTTCTTTCGAATAAACAACACGTATTTTTTTATTGAATCGTCGTTTCTTTACAATTTGGCGGAGCGCTTTAGCAAGTGGGTCATATGCTGTTTTATCTAACGTTGTTACACAAATTTGACTTGGGTCTAAACGATTTCCCATACCTAATGAGCTTATCATCGGGATTCCTCTTTGTGAGCACTGTTCAATTAAATCCATTTTACTTGATAAAATATCGATTGCATCTACTACATAATCAATTTTATGTTCAAATACATGATGAGTTTCTTCATTGTAAAAACACTTATACGTGATGACTTCACATTGCGGATTAATTTGTAGGATACGCTCTTTCATTACTTCCACTTTATCTTTATTGAGTGTACTATTTAACGCAATAATTTGACGATTTAAATTGCTTTGCGCAACTGTATCCATATCAATCAAGATGAGTTTTCCGATAAATGATCTTGCCAATGCTTCTGCGGCAAATCCACCTACTCCTCCTACCCCGACAACCATAACACACGCTTCATTCAGTTTATTAAGTGAGTCATTGCCAATTAAATATTCTAATCTTTTTGATGCTTCATTCATTTTTGTTCCTCCATTGTTGCACATCTTCACTTGCCTGCAACAACGTATCTTGGGCTTCAATATCAATCCATGTCACTGGCATTTGATTCTTAAACCATGTGTATTGTCGCTTGGCAAATTGTCTTGAATGTAGTTTGATAGCCTCTTTTACTTCTTCCATTGTAGCTGTCCCTACCACAAACTCTCTCCATTCTCGATACCCAATTCCTTGCATTGCTTGGTGTTCAAAATCAACTCCCTGCTTCATTAATTTTTCAATTTCTGCAAGTAACCCTAAATCCACCATACGATTTACACGTAGACTGATTCTCTCATGAAGTCGCTCTCTTTCACAAGTCAATCCAAGTATCAATGCATCATATATCATTTCATGAGTCTGAGTAGCCTCGCGCTCACTCTTGTTTGTCCCTGATGCAGCAATCGCAAGAGCACGCAATACTCTTTTGCGGTTATTTGGATGAATATTTTGAGATGCTTTCTCATCTAATTCTTTTAATTTATTATACAGCACTTCATTATCAAAGTCTTCATACATGCTTGTATCAAATTCAACACGTTGTTTTGCAAATGAATAATCATATAAACAGGCTTTAATATAAAGCCCTGTTCCCCCTACAATAATAGGCAATTTCCCTCGGGATATAATTTCATCGATAGACGCTCTAGCTCGATATTGAAAGTCAGCAACACTAAATGTATCCTTTGCATCTAGTATATCAATCAAGTGATGGCTTACCCCTTGCTTTTCTTCCTTGGTGACTTTTCCTGACCCAATATTAAAGCCTCGATAAACTTGAATAGAATCTCCACTGATAACTTCTCCATTATATTTCTTTGCCAATTCGATACCCAAATCACTTTTACCTACTGCCGTTGGTCCTACAATGACTAAAACTTGTTTCATCGCTTAAACTCCTTTATTAACTGTGCCTCACTCATTGTAATCATTACTGGACGACCATGTGGGCAATGATATGGTTGAATGCATGTTTCTAAATCATCAATCACTCGTCGCATTTCTTCCATCGTGAGTGTACGATTAAAACGAATAGAGCGATGACATGCTTTCGTCGCTAATTTATCTTTGTTTAAAGATACCTTACTTAATTTTTCTTCTTGAACTAAATCTAAACAATCTTTCAAGAATACCTCTTCTTCCAAATCTTGCATCCACATTGGAATTGATCTTACGATGACACTATTTTGTGAAAACACCTCAAATTCAATCCCAATTTCTGCAAATAAAAGATTAATTTCGTTTATTTTAGAAATGATAGCTAGCGGAACATCTAAAGTAAGTGGCATAAGCAAATCAATTGTCTCTGCCTTTTTTCCTGCGAATAGCTTTTGGAATCGCTCATAATTCACTCTTTCTTGAGCAGCGTGTTGATCAAGAATAACTAATCCTTCTGGACTAGAAGCTAAAATGTATTTCCGATGCAACTGTCCGATGACTTCTAATTCTAAAAAATGATATCTTTTCTTAGGTTGACTCACATTTTCTTGCTGAGTAACTGACTCAATTTCTTCTGTTTTTACTTCTTCAACAATATTAGCGGGCATTTCATTCTCTACTTGGGGTTCTTCTTTTTTTACTTCAATCATGCTAGACTCATATACTGGTGTCTCTTCTTGTACAATGTAGTCTTGCACTGGCTTTGCGAAATCAATTTTAATTTGTTCCACATGCTCAGGCGCAACTTCTAATTCACTCATGTTCTTTGATGACACTTCTGGTGCAGTATGATGTTGAGCTAAAGCATCCTTCATTGCCTCATATACAAGTAGATTTAATTGTTGTTCCTTCGATAAGCGAATTTCCCACTTTGATGGATGCACATTCACATCAATCAACTGTTCATCTAGTTCAATGTGCATAATTACGATAGGATAACGCTGCTCTGGCATGTATTCACGATAAGCTTCAATAATTGATTTTTGAAGACGATATGAACGTACCATTCTTTGGTTAATAAATAATGTAATATAATTACGATTGGCACGATTAATTTGAGGAAGTACGGCAAGCCCAGTACATTTTGCATCATAGTCTGATTTATTAATTTCTACACAATTTCGACTTACATCTTTTCCATAAATTGCATACATAACCTCCAATAGTTGGTTTGTCCCATTTGTCTTAAAGGTTTCCCTTCCATCCACAACGAGTCGAAACGCAATCTCTGGATGTGATAGTGCAAATTTTTGCATCACATCGACAATCATTGAGGTTTCATACTGGGATGACTTAAGATGTTTTAAGCGAGCTGGTGTCTTCATAAACAACCCTCTTATAATTAATTGCGTTCCATGATCACAACCAAATGGCTCCACTGTTTTCATTGAACCATAATCTACAATTACACGTGTTGCCTCACTACCATCATTCGTTCTTAGTTCTACACTGGCAACCGATGAAATGGAAGGCAGTGCTTCACCACGAAAACCAAGTGTTGAAATTGACCAAAGGTCTTGCACATCTTTAATTTTACTTGTGGCATGACGTTCAAATGCAAGTTGTGCATCCTCATAAGACATACCTACACCATTATCAATAATCTCTATTTCCTCAATACCACCTTGTGTAATCCATACTTCTATACGTGTAGCTTTTGCGTCAATTGAATTTTCTACACATTCTTTAACTATTCCCATCGGACGTTCAACTACTTCTCCCGCCGCAATCATATTTGATAAATGTTCGCTCATGCGATGTATTTTTGCCATATTGTAACCCTTTCTTGCTTCTTAATAGTTCTATTATAACATGAGTTTTTCAATTGAGTTTTCTAACTTAAATACCACAAAATTCCTATCAACTTGAAATCCCTTTCTTTTTTTAATTTTTCATGGTCATTCAATTCCGAAAGAAGTATAATATTTTATATATTAAGTAGAATACAGGGAGAAAAATATGGAATTACTTAAACAAATCAGTGAAATTGGTATTGTCCCAGTTATTAAGATTGATAACCCCAAAGATGCTTTACCCTTGGCAAGAGCACTTATTGCAGGTGGCTTACCAGTAGCAGAAATCACTTTTCGCACAGATGCAGCAAAAGAAGCAATGGCCATCATATCAAAAGAATGTCCTGAAATGCTAGTAGGAGCTGGAACAGTTCTCACTACTAACCAAGTTGACGACGCTATTGAAGCAGGTGCAAAATTTATTGTTTCTCCAGGTCTTAATCCTAAAATCGTAAAGTATTGTCATGAGAAGAATGTTCTTATCTTACCTGGTTGTGCAAATGCTAGTGATATTGAAGCGGCCATTGAGCTTGGTCTTGATACAGTAAAGTTTTTTCCAGCTGAACAACTCGGCGGGATTAAAATGATTAAAGCTCTAGCGGCTCCCTACACTAAAATGAAGTTCATGCCAACCGGTGGAGTTAGTGCTCAAAATCTACATGATTACCTTAGTTTTGATCGCATTGTTGCCTGTGGCGGAACGTGGATGATTGATGCCCAGGCCATGAAAGATGGAGATTTTGCGAAAATTGAACAACTCACACGAGAAGCAGTTCAATCTATGCTTAATTTAAAACTTGAACACGTTGCAATAAATGCAAGCGGTGATCAAGGAAGTGCACTTGCAGATCAGTTTACACGCTTATTTGGCATCCAGAAAAGAGAAACACCAAAAGGTTTCTTTTCAAGTGATGCAATCGAAATATTAAACGCGCCTTATCATTATGGTACACATGGCCATTTAGCTATTGCAACACCCTATCCAAATCGTGCGAAGCGTGTACTTGAATCTAAAGGTTTCACCTTTGATGAAGCTAGTGCACAATACAATGCACAAAATGAGCTGCAATTCATTTATATCAATGAAGACTTTGGTGGATTTAGAGTTCACCTCATTAAAAAATAAGGAGAATTATTTTATGAAAATTGTCACTATGGGAGAAATCATGCTTCGTTTATCCACACCTGGGAATCAACGCTTTGTCCAAAGTAATAGCTTTGATGTCGTTTATGGTGGAGGAGAAGCAAATGTAGCAGTATCTTTATCTAACTACGGTCATGATGCTTACTTTGTATCTAAGCTACCTACCCATGAAATTGGCCAATCTGCTATCAATGCGCTTCGTCAATATGGTGTACATACTCAGTATGTTGCCCGTGGCGGAGATCGTGTTGGTATTTACTTTTTAGAAACAGGGGCAAGTATGCGCCCTAGTAAAGTTATCTATGATCGAGCGCACTCTTCAATATCACAGGCAAGTGTAGAAGACTTTAACTTTGATGAAATCATGCGTGGAAAAGATTGGTTTCACTGGTCTGGGATTACCCCTGCATTAAGCGATCAAGCTGCTCTTGCCCTGGAGCACGCTCTTATTGCTGCTAAGAAGCATCATGTAAAAGTGTCTGTAGACCTTAACTTCCGCAAGAAATTATGGACGAAAGAAAAAGCTCAATCCATTATGAAACCTCTTATGCAATATGTTGATGTTTGCATTGGAAACGAAGAGGATGCAGAGCTTTGTTTGGGATTTAAGCCTAATGCTGATGTAGAAAAAGGGGATACGAATGCTGAGGGATATTATGACATCTTTAAGCAAATGAGAGAAGAGTTCAACTTTGAAATTGTCGTTTCTACATTACGTGAAAGTTATAGCGCTAACCATAATGGTTGGAAAGCATTGATGTATGATGGTCAACAATTTTATACATCGAAGCGTTATGATATCAATCCAATCGTTGATCGTGTTGGTGGTGGAGATAGTTTCTCTGGAGGAATCATCCATGGATTACTGACTTTGGATAAACAAAGTGCACTCGAATTTGCAGTAAGTGCCTCTGCACTAAAACACACGATACCGGGTGATTTCAATCTTGTTTCAAAAGAAGAAGTTGAAGCACTTATGGGTGGTGACTCATCAGGACGTGTGCAAAGATAAGACAATTAGTCGATTACTTTTTAAAATAAATGATTGCATGAAAAAACCAGAAAATTCTGGTTTTTTTCATATCTATATTTGTTTCTTTAATTCATCTAATAATGACAAGGCCTGCAGTGGTGTAAGTTGATTTACATCTACTCCCATCAACATATCTACAACTTGGCGATATCCTTGTGGTTCTTTTACCATTTCAATGATGCCAAGTGACTGTTGTACAACATGCTTCTTACTTTCATATTGTGTACATAGCTCACTCGCTCTATCCAACACACACTCTGGCAGATGGGCAAGTTTAGCCACATTAATCCCATAAGAGCGATCTGCCTTTCCTTCTTTAACGCGGTACATAAATGTAACATCCCCATTTTTTTCATGAACTTCAACATGTACATTTTGAAGTGATGGTAAACTCTCGTCAAGTGTTGTTAACTCATGGTAGTGAGTACTAAACATTGTTTTTGCCCCAATACAAGATACGATGTATTCAATCATTGCCTGTGCGAGTGACATCCCATCATAAGTAGATGTTCCTCGTCCAATTTCATCAAATAGAATCAATGAATTTTTCGTAGCCTGACTAAGTGCTAGATTCGCCTCGGTCATCTCTACCATGAATGTTGACTTTCCTGATAAAATGTCATCACTTGCACCAATTCGAGTAAATATCTTATCAAATACTGGAATCTCACACTTTTTACATGGCACATAACATCCCATTTGAGCAAGAATAACAATTAAAGCTACTTGGCGCATGTATGTACTTTTACCACCCATGTTGGGTCCTGTAATCAACAACATATTTCGCTCATCGTTCATGATACATCCATTTGCTACATATCTTGTGTTTTCCATTGCCGCAAGAATTGGATGTTTTCCCTGTTCAATATTCATCTCTCCACTTGTGAAAGTAGGTCGTACATAGCCCTGATTTGCTGAAACACTCGCAAGTGCTAAGATGCAATCTAAATCAGCAAGTACTGCTGCTAATTTTTGAAGTCGTGGACAATACTCACGAATACGCTCCAATAATTCTATAAATAGTTGTGTTTCCATTTGAATAGCACGGTCTTGAGCATGTAATATCACATCTTCTTGTTCTTTTAATTCTTGTGTAATATATCGCTCGGCATTTGTTAGTGTTTGTTTACGAACATAGCCGAACTCATCTTTCACTTGTACACTTGCCCCTTTAGAAACTTCTATATAATATCCAAAAACACGATTGTATCCTACTTTTAATGTTTTGATTCCTGTTCGCTCTTTTTCTTTTGCTTCTAACCGCAAAATCCAATCTTTTCCATTTTTTGATATCTCTTGCAACTCATCTAGTTGAGCACTATATCCTTGTTTAAATATTCCACCATCTTTTACACTTACTGGTGGTTCTTCAACAAATGCATCACATATTAACTCACATAAGTCTTGGCAAGCTTCTACTTCCCTTATTTTATTAAAGTAGGTTGAATTATGAAATAATTGTTTTAAATGTGGGACTTGTGTTAAAGTCTTAATCAATCTCACACAGTCAACTGCATTGGCTGAACCATAGGCAACTCGAGCAATCAAACGTTCTAAATCGTATACATTTGATAAATGTTCAGTTGCTTGCTCACGAATCATGAAATTGTTAATAAGATAATCAATTTGATCGTATCTTTGTTCAATTAACGCCTTATTGACAAGTGGTTTTTCCACCCATTTACGCATTAATCTTGACCCCATTGAACTTTGACAACAATCTAAAAATGTCCACAATGTATCTCCTTTAGCTTGTGTATGTAAAGGTGTAATTAACTCTAAATTTTGTTGTGTAGAGAAATCCATTGCAACAAAATCATGTTCATTTTCAACTTCCACTACTTGAAGATGATTCATCATTCTTTTTTGTGTTGCCACTAAATAATTTAGCATTAAACCATATGCTTTCATCCAGTTTTCATCATGTTTTATTTCATCGCATAGCGTTAAATACTCATTTAACACATGACTATTCTCACAAAATGAAATCGTGACTCTTCCTAGATTACGAATCATGTTTAATACTTTTTCATCTATATCTTCATTTACGACAACTTCTTTGATGTTGTTTTTTAAAAGTACTTGACTAAGATTAGTTAATTGATGAGCCACCTTTTTTATTGAAGTTATTCCTGTGGTCATCTCAATCATAGATAGAGCATACCCAAAACCATAATCTACAATTGATGCAAGATGAATACTTGCCTTTGCCTCTAGGTTTTCATCCATACTTGTCCCAGGTGTTACTACTTGTATTACATCACGTTTCACAATCCCTTGCGCCGAACCAGCATCTTCTAACTGTTCTACAATAGCGACTTTATAACCTCTTGCGACAAGCTTTTGAATATAGTTATTCGCTGCATGATGAGGAACACCACACATTGGAATACGTTCTTCAACTCCAGCATTGCGTCCAGTTAACACTAAATCAAGTTCCACTGATGCGATCTTTGCATCATCAAAAAACATTTCATAAAAATCGCCCAAACGATAAAAAACGATGGCATCTTGATAATTTTCTTTTACCTCAAGATATTGCATCATCATTGGTGTATATTTTTTCATAACTATTACCTCAACATTTGTTTAATTATATCACACTCTAGAATTTTCGACATAAAAAAATAATGAGGTGTTTCACCTTAGTCTATTTCTACTTTTTATACTTATTTTAAAGATTTTCAACTACAATTTTTGAAATATATAACATATTTACTCTATTGCTTCTATTCATGATTCACTTTTTCATTGACATTCAAAGCAATTTGTTATAAAACTATACTTGCAGTCAAAAATAGGTGCTAATCGAGAGTAAATCTTGATAATTTCAGTAAGTGAGTCTTCACTTGGCAAGTTTTCTTGCATTTTTGATCAGTACGCAAGTGCGAGTATTAAAATACTGGGTCAACGGACAGCCCGATCAAAAGCCGAAGTTACAAGGGATTTTCCCTTGTTGAAGTATGAGT
>CAYJEY010000018.1:0-45255 GCA_964369385.1 uncultured Holdemania sp. | reverse complement strand
AAGATAGCACGTTGCCAGGTAATTGAGATACTCTTATGAGTATCTTTTTTTATTCATTTCAGTTATAATTAACTACATTAAGGAGCAAAAAGTATGATAAAAAAAATCGTTGTTTCTTCACCAGAAGAGACAAAACAATTAGCTTATCGCATTGGAGTAAAGTGCACTGAGGGAGACGTGATTACTCTTAGTGGTGATTTAGGTGCTGGTAAGACAACATTTACGCAAGGTTTAGCACAAGGACTTGAGATTAAGAAGACAATTAGTAGTCCAACTTTTACAATTCTTAAAATTTATCAAGGACGACTTCCACTTTATCACTTTGATGCTTATCGTTTAGAGCATGGTGATGAGGATTTGGGCTTTGAAGAGATGATTGGGGAAGAAGGCGTTGCTGTAATTGAATGGCCGCAGTTTATTGCAAGAGAGATCCCTCATGAGCGCTTGCATATTATCATTGAACGTTTGGCAGAAAACCAAAGGTCAATTACTTTAGAGTCTACTTCAAGTAGATTTGATCGATTGTTAGGAGAAGAGATATGTTAACACTTTGTATGGATACGAGTCATCGCTTTTTAACACTAGGGCTTATTCAAGAGGATGAAGTGATTGCTTCCATTCAAATGGAGTGTCACAAACGTCAATCTGAGTCGATTCTACCTCAACTTCAAAATCTGTTTCAGATTGCCAACTATACGCCGCAAGATGTGAAACAAGTAGTTGTAACAAAGGGCCCAGGTAGTTATACTGGAATTCGTATTGCAATGACGATTGCGAAATTGATGTGCACATCAATGAATATTCCTTTATTTACACTTTCTTCATTGTGTTTGTTTAGCGGAGGATATAAAAATACATTAACGTTGTTAGATGCTAGAGGTGGTCGAGTTTACTATGCACATTATGATGAAGGTAAATTACAAGATACAGAAATGGTAGGAAAGCTTGAAGAATTAAAAGCGATTTGTGAGGATACTCAAGTAATGGGTGACCGTTATCTTTTAGAGTTAGAAGAAATCGATGTCGATTATGCGCAAGCATTTCTTGATTGTAGAGCATTTTGGGAATTAAACGATAATGCTCATTTAGTTGTACCAGAATATTTGAAGAAAAATGATGATTATATGGTAAAAAAATGATTGAAATAATGAATGATAATGATATTGAAGAAGTGATTGCACTAGAACATGAACTTTTTACTTTACCATGGAAAGTTGAAGACTTCTTATATGAAGTTAATGTAAACCCTTATGGCAGTTATTTTGTCTATCGAGTTGCTGGAAAGATTGTTGGTTATTGTGGGGTTTGGTGCTTATTTGAACAAGCACAGGTGACGACAATTGGTGTCACTCAAAAATTTCAAAGGAAAAAGATTGCTTCTACATTAATGCAGCACATGATTGATTATGCGATTGTGCAGGGATGTGAAACACTCTCACTTGAAGTTCGCGTAAGTAATGCAAGTGCAATTGCAATGTATGAGCGTTTTGGATTTGAAACAATCAATATTAGGAAAGCTTATTATTCAGATAATCATGAGGATGCTTATTTGATGATGAAAGCGATAGGAGGTTGGCCTAATGAGTAATAAATTAATTTTGGCTATCGAGAGTAGTTGTGATGAAACTGCTTGTGCCATTATACAGAATGGAAATGAAATTCTAGCGAATATCGTTTCTTCACAAATCAATGTACATAAAAAATTTGGTGGTGTAATGCCTGAGGTTGCTTCACGTATTCACGTAGAAAATATTTCAGTTGTGGTTGAGGAAGCACTTGAAAAAGCTCAAGTTACAATGCAGGAGATTGATGCCATTGCAGTAACTCAAGGACCAGGACTGATTGGTTCACTTCATGTTGGGGTGATGGCTGCAAAAACTTTAGCGTGGCTTCATCAAAAACCACTGATTCCAGTTCACCATATTGCAGGACATATTTATGCGAATTCTTTTATCGCAAAACTGCAGTTTCCACTTATTGCCTTAGTTGTGAGCGGTGGACATACGGAGTTAATCTTTATGAAAGAGGACTATAGTTTTGAGCTGTTAGGTTCTACACAAGATGATGCAATCGGAGAGGCCTATGATAAGGTTGCACGTGTTCTTGGTTTATCGTATCCTGGTGGGCCAATTATTGATAAAATGGCAAAAAGTGGGAAAGCTAATTATCACTTACCAGTTTGTAAAGCAGAAGGTGAATTTGGTTTCTCATTTAGTGGACTAAAGTCAGCGGTCTTGCAGTTGATTGACCGCGAAAAACGTAATGAGCGCGAACTGATTATTGAGGATGTCGCCTATGCATTTCAAGAAACAGCACTGAGCGATATTGTAAACAAAGCAAATAAGGCAGTTCATAAATATGATGTTAAACAGTTTGTCGTAGCCGGAGGAGTTGCCGCTAACAGTCGCTTGCGTGAATTACTGCTGGCGCAAAGTGAAGCTTGGAATGATGTTGAATGCTTACTTCCACCACTGTGGTGTTGTACAGACAATGCTGCAATGATTGGAGCAGCAGCTTATGTTGCGGTTCAACAAGGTATTAAAGGTGAGCTAGATTTATCAGCAACACCTTCAATGGATTTGACTAGTACAATTTAAGAATTGTTTCACAAATCAAAAAAACTATGTTAAAATAATAACGGGTGATAAACATGAATACAAATAGAATGGTGCCAAAAGCAACATTACAAAGATATCCAATATACTTAAAAGCACTACGTAAACTAAAAAGTGAAGGAATATCAAAAGTAATGTCAAAAGAATTGGCTGACTACGTAGATATAGAACCAACAACAATTCGTCGTGATTTTTCTTTTCTAGGATCACTTGGAAAACAGGGATATGGATATGATATTGACCGTTTAATTGAAATTTTCAATGAAGAATTAGGAATTGGATTTGATGAGAAAATTGTGATTGTCGGGTGTGGTAACTTAGGGAAGGCCTTAATGAACTACAATCGATGGAACCACGTTGTAGGTGAAATCGCCTGTGGTTTTGATGCAAAACCGGAAAGTGTTGGACAAACAGCAATTCCAGTTTATAGTATGAATGAACTCGAGGAGCACTTACCAGAGGGGTGTAGAATTGCGATTTTATGTATATCGACAAATGTTCAAGAAACAGTAGATCGCTTAATTGAAGTGGGAATTACTGCTTTTGTAGACTTTACTCATGAACACTTTCAAATTCCAAAAAATTGTTCAGTGCGCGCAGTCGATGTCGTAAGTACAATTCAAGAATTAGTATTTGAAACAAATGCAATAAATAAATAGCAAGGATGAAAGACTCTACCGGATAAAACAATAGAGAGCCTGGGATGGTGGAAACCAGGTGGGATAAAAGGATTAGGGAACACTTTTTGAGCTGGATTGAAGAAAAGCAATTCCGTATTGCCCCAACGTTATGGGGAATGTCACAGTTTAAAGGATGGCAAAACGTTGAATATACGTTCCTTTTAGGAACGTTTTTTTATTTAGAAGGAGGATAAATATGTTAACATTTGTAACAGCAAGAGAGTGCTTTGACTTAGTCACAAGTGCTACAAAAATGGAATTAGATCAATTAGAATATGTACAGCTTCAAGGATGGGTTCGTACAAATCGTAATAATGGGGCTTTAGGGTTTATTGAGTTAAATGATGGAACTTATTTCCGTAGTGTTCAAGTTGTCTATACTGATAAATTGAGTAACTATGATCAAGTTGCTAAGTACTTAACTGGTACTGCTATTTCAGTCACTGGAAAATTTAAATTAACTCCAGATATGAAACAACCATTTGAGATTGAGGCAACAGAAATTGTACTTGAAGGAGCATGTGATAATGAGTATCCACTTCAAAAGAAACGTCATGGATTTGAATATCTACGTGAAATTGCCCATTTAAGACCTCGTACAAACACATTTAATGCAGTATTTCGTGTACGTAGTGTATTAGCTATGGCGATTCACGAGTTTTTCCAAGATCAAGGATTTGTGTATGTTCATGCACCAATTATCACAGGAAATGATGCAGAAGGTGCTGGGGAAGCGTTTAAAGTTACAACTCGCTCTGATGAAAATTATGAAGAAGATTTCTTTGGGAAAAAAGCAAGTTTATCTGTATCAGGACAACTACATGCTGAGGCGTATGCTCTTGCATTTAGAGATGTTTATACGTTTGGTCCTACATTTAGAGCGGAGAATTCAAATACGACAACTCATGCAGCAGAATTTTGGATGATTGAGCCTGAAATTGCTTTTGCGGATTTAGGTGACAACATGGATTTGATTGAAGACATGATCAAGTCATGCATTGAATACGTTCTTGATAATGCAGCAGAAGAAATGAACTTCTTCAACCAATTTATTGATAAAACACTATTAGATCGTTTAAACACGATTCGCAATAGTGAATTTAGAAAAATGACATATACTGAAGCGATAGAAATACTTAAAGAAGCAGATGTAAAATTTGAGTATAATAAAATTGAATGGGGAATGGATTTGAAAACTGAGCATGAGCGTTATCTTTGCGAGAAAATTGTTCAAGGACCAGTATTCCTTACTGATTATCCAAAAGAAATCAAATCATTCTATATGCGCATCAACGATGACCAAAAAACAGTTGCCGCATGTGACTTACTTGTACCAAGTGTTGGTGAGTTAGTTGGTGGATCACAACGTGAAGAGCGATTAGATGTGCTTGAACAACGTATGGAAGAGTGTGGAATCAATCCGGATGACCTTCAATGGTATTTAGATTTACGTCGTTTTGGTGGATGTAAGCACGCAGGATTCGGACTTGGATTTGAGCGTTTTATTATGTATATCACAGGAATGCAAAACATTCGTGATGTGAGCTTATTCCCACGTACTGCTAAAAACTTAAAATTCTAAACGAGGGCAACCTCGTTTTTCTTTGGTCTTTCTTGTATGAAAAAGACATTTGCATTATAATACTATAAGGGTGATGATATGAAACAATATTTATTAAAGACAAATGAAGATGGTTCTCAAGTTTTTGTACATGATGTACATGCCGTGTTATTAGAAATGATTGAGGTCATTGATAAGATATGTGTAAAACACAATATTCCATATTTTTTAAATGGTGGTAGTGCCTTAGGTGCCGTTCGCCATCAAGGGTTTATACCCTGGGATGATGATTTAGATATCGCGATGATGGTAGATGATTATAAGCGATTCATCGATGCACTTAAACAAGATTTGAGCGATGATTATTGCTTCCAATGTATTGAGACTCATAAGCAATATAATGTGCTAATACCTGGCATGAAAATTAGAAAAAAGGGAACCTACATTGAAGAAGTGAACAGTCTACTCAAAAATCGTTGCGCAGATAGTGATGGTGTCTTTATTGATGTGTTTGTATATGACTACTGCACGCCAAATAAACTAGTGGACTTACCATTTCGCCTCTTTAATTATTTAATGGTACCAGGGCTTGTATTGTTAGATAATTTGAAGCTAGATTTTATGCCATTGAAGAGATTATTTATGTGGAATACGAGACTATATGGGAAGTGTAACCGCAAGTCAGATTATGTGGGGTTTGACCTAACTTGGACATTTAAATCTCCACTTAAGCCTTTTATTTTTAGAAAAGAGCATATTTTTCCAGTTCAACGTGTTCCATTTGAACATCTGAGCTTGCCTATTGCAAGTAATCCTCATGAATTTTTATGTATGGGGATTGCACCAAGTTATATGACACTTCCACCACTAGAGAAACAAAATCCAAAACATATTGTAGATATAAGATTATAAGTAATCAGTAAACTACTTAGATATAGAGAAAAGTAGGTGAAAATATGAAATACCAAATGAATAAAGGAACAATTAGCTATGGTGCAAGTCTCGTGTTTGAGGATGTGCAGTTTGAAGTTAGAAATAATGAAAAAATAGCAATTGTTGGAAGAAATGGTTGTGGTAAAACAACATTACTTAAAGTTATGATGTCAGAACTACGATTAGATCGTGGAGAAATTCATAAGATAAGTGGACTTACAATTGGTTATTTAGCGCAAAATGTATTTAAAAATCAAGAAATAAGCGTAAAAGAAGACTGTATGGAAGTTTTTGATAAGCTATTTGAAATAGAAAAAATGATGAATCAGCTTACTGAAAAAATGGCAGATGATTACAGTGATGAAGTATTGAATCGCTATGCAACTTTACAACAACAGTTTGAAGATTTAGGTGGATACACCTGGCAATCTGAAATGCTTACAGTGTTTAGTAAGTTTGGATTTAATGAAGAAGAATTAGATCGTCCCATTTCAACATTTTCAGGTGGGCAAAAAACGCGTTTAGCTTTTGCCAAGTTGTTACTCTCTAAGCCAGATATTCTTTTACTTGATGAGCCGACGAATCATTTAGATTTGCAAACAGTCACATGGCTTGAAGGGTATATTAAAAGATATCCTAAGGCTGTTGTCATGGTTTCTCATGATAGGGCATTTATAGATGCTATCGCTGATGTAGTCTACGAGATTGAATATCATCGAGCGACACGGTATGTAGGGAATTATTCTAACTTTGTAAAGCAAAAGCAGGCAAGCCAAGAGTATATCGAAAGGCAATATAAAAATCAACAAGAAGAAATTGTTCGACTAAATCAACTCATTGAAAAATTTCGATATAAGAAAAATAAGGCAGCATTTGCCCAAAGTAAAATAAAATACTTAGATCGTATGGAGAAAATTGATGCACCATCAAGAGATGACAACAAAGCATTTAAAGCACGATTTAGATGTGAGCGAAAAGGCGGTAAAAATGTAGTTGAAGTTCACCAACTTCAAATTGGCTATGATGAAGTATTAGCTACAATAGACCTTAAAGTGATGCAGTCGCAGCGAATTGCCGTGATTGGACCAAATGGTCACGGTAAATCTACTTTTGTAAAAACGTTGATGCAACAGGTAAATCCACTTGGTGGTGAAATCTTATTTGGTCATCAAATTGATCCAGCATATTTTGATCAACAATTAGCACAATTTGTAAGATCTAATACAGTATTAGAAGAATGTTGGAATGAAAATCCAAAATTGGATCATACTCAAGTTAGGACTATTCTAGGATCATTCTTATTTTCGGCTGACGATGTCTTTAAAACAGTTGATGTGTTGTCAGGAGGCGAGAAGGTTCGCCTCAGTCTAGCTAAATTAATGCAAAAAAATGCAAACTTTATTATACTTGATGAACCAACAAATCACCTTGATATTGTTGGAAGAGAAGCATTAGAAGAAGCGCTAACGGATTATGAGGGAACTCTTTTATTTGTATCACATGATCGCTACTTCATTGAAAAAATGTCCAATGCTATTCTTGAGATAAAAGATGGAAAGGCGATATATTATCCATTTGGTTGGCAAGATTATTTACTTGCACAACAAGGAGTGGAGATTTCAACCTCGTTTAAGAAACAACAAGAGGTTAAGGAAAAAGTCGTTCAACGCCGTCGTCCATCGCCGAGTGATGTAAAAAAAATTGAGGCTAAAATTGAGCTACAAGAAGTGAAGTTAGAGGAACTTCGAGAACTCCGATTTGAACCGGAGTACTACCAAGACTTCAATAAAATGAATGAGTTGGATCAACACATTGATGAGGAAGTCAATAACTTAGAACAGTTACATGCCAAATGGGAAGAATTGATGGAGGAAATAGATGGGTGAAAAAGTCAAATACATCTGAAGTTTTATATTTAGTCATTGCCGTACTTGTGATCATTGAGTTTAATTTTATTCAAGGACTTTTTACATGGTTGATTGCCGTTGGTGCAATTACTTTTATTGGGATAGTAAATATAGTTTTGCAGATAATTGAAAAAAATTTGATGAAAGCAAGCCTTTACACAATTTGCACATTAGCTCTTTGTATGGGATACTTTCAATTTCTATAATTCATAAAAATCCCCTCATTACTTGTTTAGTAAAGAGGGGACATAGCATCCTAAATCTAGGATGTTTTTTTATAAATTTGCGATGATACCAATCAGGGCACTTAAGGCAATCCAAACAATTGGATGAACTTTAATTTTTAGACAACCAATGAGTATGAAAATGAATAATAAAATTGTCCTGATATCAAAAGCATCCAGTAAATTACCGCTTTGAATCACTTTGTCTGTAAAGATGACTGAACTTGTGAAGATCGATAATGTTGCAACAGATATGAGGGCAACAACTGAGGGGCGAATACCTATAAAGATAGCTTGGACATAACGGTTTTCTTTAAACTTCGCAAGAGCTTGGGCAATCAAAACGATAATGATAATACTTGGCGTCACAAGACCCAATGTTGCAATAAAGGCTCCTAAGACCCCACCAACATGATAACCAGTATAAGTAGCCATGTTGACTCCAATAGCACCAGGAGTACTTTCAGATATTGCGATCATATCACCTAATGTTTGGGCATCAAACCAACCGTGTTGATCTCCCATTTGACTTAGGAATGGAATTGTAGCAAGACCACCACCGAGTGCAAATAGACCAGCTTTAAAAAACTCATAGTAAAGTAGGAAAAGTTCAGTCATGTTTATTTTCCTCTACTTTCATTTTAACAACACCACAGAGCATAGCAAAAAGTGTAATCCATATGACTGAAATATCACTGAGTAGGCTAACACAAAATACAAGTAGGAATAGACCAATTCCAAACAAGTCTTTGATTCCAGACTTTGCTAATTTTAGGATTGATGTAAAAACAATTGCACAAACACCAATTCGAAGTCCAGACAGGGCATGTTGAATGATTTCGAGTTCTTTGAAATTACCTAAAAAAGCAGCAATGATGGTAATGATAATAAGGGAAGGAAAAACGATGCCCATGGTAGATGCAATAGCACCTAAAATCCCTTTTTGGTAGTATCCAATAAATGTAGATACATTTATTGCAATAATACCAGGGGTACATTGGGCAACTGCATAGTAATTCATTAGGTCTTCTTTGGTTGCCCATTGATGGCGACGGACGACTTCTTCCTCTAAAATTGGGAGCATAGCATAGCCACCACCAAAGGTTACTGCTCCCATCTTAAAAAAAGTAATAAACAAATCTATATATGTTTTCATAATTTCTCCTTGTCGTTTAAATCACATATAACAGGATAGTGGTCAGAGGGATAAACACCATTCACTTTACCATGTATAATTTTTGCATCAACGATTTCTAATGTATCACTGATAAAAATGTAATCAATTGGCTTTGATTTGTAGTTTTGATGCCCAAAACCTGAGTGAATTGTGTTGTGAGGTTTTAAATCATATAAGTCATAGATACTTTTTAATCGTGTATTTTGAGATAAAAAAGTTTGTACAGCGACGCTTTCATTATGTGTATTGAAATCCCCCATTAGAATAACATGGTGAGTATCTTGATACTCACTCATCCATTTACTGATGACATCAAGCCCTTTTTTACGATTTATACTAAACAGGTGATCAAGATGTGTATTGTATAGGGTATAAACTTTTTTTGATTCAACGTGTTCAAGTTTAGCTATAGTACAAATACGTGGGAAAACACTTAGTATATTCTTACTTCCATGAATTGTAGGCGTGCTGGATAACCAGAATGTAGATTCATAAAGACAATGAAATATTTGCCTTTTGTAGGCAATATTTGTTTGTTCATTTTTATCGAATTCTGTTGGAACTCTTGCCTGACCAACAAAGTGATATTCAGGTAAGTGTTGTTGCAAATCTGCTTTCATACTTAGTGTGAGTTCTTGAAATCCAACAACATCTGGTTGGTAGTGTTTTAATATATGTAATACAGCTTGTTTGCGCTGTTGCCACCGCATGTGTTTAAGGGTAAATATTGTATCATTTTTTAAATTGAATGTCATTATTCGCATTTTTATCACCTCTACTAGTATACCAAAAAAAACAGAAAGCTTAGATTACTTTCTGTTTATTTTGTAATTTGTTTTTTTGTATGTTGACTTAAATATTCTGCAACATCTTTGTAGAGAACCATATCTTGACCATTGAAAGTAGATAATGTATAACTCTTCATCAATAACACACGTTGAACGCGTAGTGTCTTTACTGATTTGAATTTGATGTGATGTCCTCCAGTAATTACTCCACCTTCTACCATATAATAGCGGTTACGATAAAGTAAGGATAAAAATTGTCCTGAAAACATCAACACAAGTGCGATTCCAAGCGATAAATTCAACATATCATTTAGACTATAACCAAGTATAATTGTGAGTAAACCAAGTAAAATACCTAAACCATTTAAGATACTTGTCTTTTTTGGAGTATCTACTAATTGTGCATCTTTATGGCGTTGCAATAAACTTTTTGTGTTTTTTTTCATTGAACGATAGTCTAGAAAAAATGTCACAAATAAAACTGAACCAAATACTAAACCAATAATCATCTCTATCATAAAATATCTCCTTAAGAATTTCTTAAGAAATATTTTATCATGTTTTAAAGGAAATGGATAGATATTGATGTAGGTGCATGGTAAAATATAAGTGGTGATATTATGAAAGTAAACATAAATAGTGAAACAAAAGAGAAAGTAATTGCATTTTCCTTATCGGGAATTATTATTATTAGTTTTTATGCATTTATTCACAATCTAAACGTAATTAATGATACGATCAAAGGATTGGTTGGGATGGTGCTTCCATTCATCTTAGGGTTTTCTTTAGCCTTTTTATTAAATAGCTTTGTCGCAATAATTGAAACAAAATGGTTTAAAAATGCAAAATTTAAAGCTCCGACAAAAAGAAAAATTGCAGTGACAATTGCAACGATTTCAATGTTAGTAGGATTGGTTCTATTTCTTGTGATTTTAGGATCTCAAGTATACGCGAGTGTCTTGACCTTTACAAGTAATTTCCAAGCATATTTAGTTTCAAGTGAAGCTTATTTTGAGGATTTAGTACAAAATAATCAATTGTTTTCAGATGCTCTTGTTTGGGTAGTAGACAATGCAGAAAACATCATGAATAGAGTATTAACAGTAATACAACAACAAGCACCAACAATCTTGGGATATTCATTTCAAATTGTAAGTAGTGTGGTTAGTATGTTTGTAGGAATCATTGTAGCTGTATATATTATGCTTGACCGTGAACATTTTTATTTAAATGCAAAACAAGTAACATATGCAATCTTTCCTAAAAAACAAGCTGAGTGGTTAGTTGATTTAACACATCTAAGTAGCCGCATGTTTAAACAATTTGTCGTGGGTAAATTCATTGATTCGTTGATTATTGGCATAATTTGTTATATTGGGATGTTGATACTTGGATTAGAGTTTGCTGTGTTGATTAGTTTTATTGTTGGAGTTACAAATATGATTCCATTCTTTGGACCTTTCATTGGAGCTATACCTTCTGTTTTTATCTTGTTGATTACTAATCCTGAACAATCGCTAGTCTTTATGGTTTGGATTCTAGCTTTACAACAATTTGATGGAAATATCTTGGGACCAAAAATTCTTGGTGACTCGCTGGGATTGCCTAAATTATGGGTACTCTTTGCGATTATTGTAGGTGGAGCAATGTTTGGTATTGTAGGAATGTTCCTTGGTGTACCAATATTCTCTGTGATTTATGTGCTTATTAAAGGCGAAGTACATAAACGCCTTGCTCAAAAACAAATTCAATTATAAAAAAGTAAGTATCTCATGCGGGATACTTACTTTTTTAAACTAAAATGTGAATAACATTTCGTCGTATGTTGGAATGTTGTAACATTCTTTTGGTGCGTTCACTTCATAACAATCGATGATTGAGCGAATTTCATTAAACATTGGAATCACTTCATGATGAATACGAATACCTACTTCACTTGTATGACCAGAAGCAAGCAAATCGCTTAAATGTTGGTGACATTTATTGCATTTTGTATGAAGTTCTTCAATTTGAGTTGAAATTGTCTTGATGTTAGTTACGAAATAAGGTGAAGCAAGTACAGTACTTGGAACACGAGATAATAGTTCTAAGTGCTTAATCATTGATGGAATGATTTCTTTATTAACCATGTTTGATAAAGTTTTGACTTCAATTTCAATTGTTTTAATATATTGCTCAACTAAGATATCACTACGAGCTTCAAGTTCAACTTTTGTTAAAACCTGATTACGAGTATAGAGATCGATATTTTTGGGAGCTGTTAAGTACTGTACTGATTCAATATAAGACGGAATATTAGGAAGTCCACGACGTGCAGCTTCTTCAACCCAACCTTGACTATATCCATCACCCGAGAAAAGTATACGGTGGTGCTTAGTGATGATATCTTTACAAAGTTCTAAAGCTTTTTCACGAATATCATGCTTGTATTTTAAGTCTTCAAGGTGCGTTGCTAATTCCTTAAGGACATCTGCCATAATTGTGTTTAAAGCAATATTAGCAGAGGCACTTGATAAAGATGATCCAACCATGCGGAATTCAAATTTATTTCCTGTGAAAGCCATTGGTGAAGTGCGATTGCGGTCAGTATTATCTTTTGGAATATAGGCTAGACCAGAGATTGGCGAGAAAGAGCTATCATTTGATTTAGGAGTTTGTTTAGACTCAGGAGTAATCATATTCATCAAGCAATCTTCAATGACACTTCCTAAGAAGACAGAAATGATTGCCGGTGGTGCTTCATTTGCTCCAAGGCGATGATCATTCCCTGCATCTGATGCAACCATTCTCAATAATTCAGGGTAAGTATCTACAGCTTTAATAAAGGCACAAATAAATAATAGAAAACGAACATTTTCTGATGGTTTATCACCTGGTTCAAATAGATTTTGACCATCATCTGTAACAAGTGACCAGTTGTTGTGTTTACCAGATCCATTGATACCTTGAAATGGTTTTTCATGGAGCAAGCAGGCAAAACCATGATTTGAAGCAGATTTACGTAAGATGTCCATCATCAATTGATTTTGATCTACTGCAATATTGGCAGTTGAAAATATTGGAGCTATTTCAAATTGACCTGGGGCAACTTCATTGTGTTCAGCTTTAGCATAAATACCAAGTTTCCAACATTCTTGGTTGACTTCCTTCATAAATTGAGCAACACGTGTAGGAATACTTCCAAAGTAATGATCATCTAATTCTTGACCTTTAGGTGCCATTGCTCCAAATAGTGTGCGTCCTGTTAATTTTAAGTCTAAGCGTGCATCATAAAATTTACGGTCGACAAGGAAATACTCTTGTTCAAGACCAACCATTGTATTTACGACTTTTACATCTTTATCACCAAAAATATTAACTATTTTAGTAGCTGCTTCACTTAAAACACTTATTGATTTTAGTAGTGGTGATTTTTTATCTAAGCTCTCTCCAGTATATGAAACGAAAACACTTGGAATACAGAGTACGTTATCACGGATGAATGCAGGACTTGTGCAATCCCAATATGTGTAACCACGTGCTTCAAATGTTGCACGTAATCCACCATTTGGAAAACTAGATGCATCTGGCTCACCTTTAATAAGGCTTTTTCCAGAAAAACGAACGAGTGGACGATTCTCCTCATCTGGTTCAATAAATGAGTCGTGTTTTTCAGCAGTTGAACCTGTCATTGGTTGGAACCAGTGAGTGAAATGGGTACAATTGTTTTCAAGTGCCCAACGCTTCATTGCATGTGCAATGTCATCTGCAGTGTTGCGATCTAACTTGTTTTCTCTTGAAACAGTTTGTTTCCAAGTAATATATGAAGGATAAGGAAGTCTGTCCTTCATTAAGCGCTCATCAAAGACGAGGGATCCGAAATCATCAAATGGTGTACTAATTTTCATTTTATTATCTCCTTTTTAGATATTATTATTTTATGATAAATTTGAGTTTTGTCAATAAAAGTTGAAAAAAATAACAAAAAACACTTAAAAAAATTAAGTGAATTCATAAAAACTACTAAAATAATTAAAAAAACAACAAAAAAACTTGGTGTTTTTTAAAAAACATGAATTTTTATTTTTTGCATAACATATTTTTTCTCTCATATGATAAAAAGAGGTGATGAGATGGTTGAGATAAGTATCATACAAGTGAATCGTATCGAATTGATGTGTATAAAAATAAAACTTCCGCACATCACATCGCATGTGATCTATAGTACGAAAGTGATCCTGCTGGATGAGTATTGGTCTATTGAGGCGATAGATAAAAAAGGGGAAGCAGCAGTGTGTCAAAGTAGAGGAAGAACACCAGAGTCATTATTAGAGAATCAACTTATTGCTGTATCTAAAATTGCGTTTAAGAAAGGAATTGACCTATCACTAAGTGGGCGAGATGCGATATTGAAAATACATGAAAATTAAAAGAAAATTGATGGTGATTACACTTGTGTTAATTCTCATTGCTATTCCCACATCCATGGTCATTTTGATTAATAATCAAATCAAACCACAAGTGCAAAGCATCGCTAAAGTTGAGGCAAGTAATGCGGCAACAAATGTGATTATTCAATCTATTAACTCTCTTCAAATTGATACAACTGATTTAGTTTATCTTACTTATGATGAAAGTGGGAAAGTGATTGGAATCAACTACAACACAATGAAGTTGAATCAAATTTTAGCTACTGGGTTGGAAGCATCTGCACAATCATTGGCTGCTATTTCAAATGGGGAAGAAGACCCGAACACTCACATTGTTTATTATGATCGAGGAATTATTCATTCTATTCCGTTGGGCTATTTTAGTGGTATTGCTATATTTGCACAAATGGGTCCTTCAATTGATGTGCATCTCAAAGTACTTCATACAAACTATGGTGAGATTCAAGTAACTACGACGCCTTATGGAATAAATAGTACAGTGGTTCAAATTGATTTAATGTTACAGACACAATTGACAGTAATTACTCCATTTCTTGTGGAGACAATGCCTATTGAGTGCCGTATTCCACTTGTGATTCAAGTAGCACCGGGAGAGTTACCTTCAATGCTGTTTGAAAAAATCATATAAAAAAACCTGATTTCTCAGGTTTATACAGCTAAGCGAACTTCAACGACACCTTCTACTTCATCTAGTAAGATAGCTTCAATTCCATCTTTTAGCGTGTCATCTAAAGCTAGACAATCTGAACATGCTCCAAGCATACGAACATAGACGATTCCATCTTCAAAGTTTACAAATTCTACATCTCCGCCATCTCTTTGAATATAAGGACGAATTTTTTCAAGTGTTTCAACAATTTTTTCCTCGATTGTTTTCATGTGTGCTCCATTCTATAAAGTTAAATAGTACCAAATTGCAACATTTGCTAATCCCCATATAAAACCACCAATAACTTCAATCCATTTATGACCAAGTACATTTTTTACTCTTGTTAAATAGATCGGATCAGTCAATTTTGTGTGGGTTAAATCTTGGATATCTTTAATTAGCTGTTGAGTTATTTTGATGTTTTGTCCAGCATAATAGCGAACATTTGCCGCGTCATAACAAACAATTAAGGCAAAGGCAAAGGCAACTGCAAATATAGATGAGCTAAGCCCTTCAATGATGCCGATACTTGAGGCAAGGGCAACTACAGTAGCTGTATGTGAACTAGGAAAACCTCCACTGTCAAAAATTATATCTATATCCCACTCTTTATGAAATCGATAATGAAATATGGGTTTAACAATTTGAGCAGTGATATTTGCACTTAATGCTACAATGAGTGGTGAAAATTCTATCATAAAATACCTCTTCTCATTTCCTCAATAAGTATAGCATATCCTTTGAAAAAATACACATCAAACTATTTCGATATGAACAAGAATGAGATTTTTTTTATGTGATATAATGAAATAATAGGAGGAAATTGCCATGAAAAGAGGACTTGTATTGGGTGGGGGTGCTGCTAGAGGGGCATATCATTCTGGAGCATTAAAAGCACTACAAGAATGTGGAATTGAATTCGAGGTTGTCACAGGAACTAGTATTGGTGCATTAGTGGGGTGTATGGTTGCCCAAAATCAAACGCAAAAAGTTATTGAGTTATTCGAACGCATTAGGATTGAAGATGTGATTGCTAATGGTGTATCCATTCCTTATGATTTGGAAGCCATTGTAGAAAATAGAAATGAGGTATTGCGTTTTTTTCGTCAAGCATTAGGTAATAAGTGCATGGATCACAGCCCACTAATACAACTTATCAATGATTGTCTACATCTGGATAAGTTGTATGATTCTAAGGTTGATTTTGGATTGGTGGTGTTTGAAGTTGCCAAGAACCGACCAGTAATGCTTAGTAAGCATCAAATTTCAAGAGGTGAAATGGCTTCATATTTACTTGCAAGTGCGAGTTGTTTCCCCGCTTTTCCTGTGTGCAAAATTGGAGAAAAAACATTTATCGATGGTGGATACTCTGATAATTGTCCAGTTGAATTGGCGATGCATATGGGTGCTGAAGAATTAATTGTGGTAGATTTAAATCATCATATAACACACCCAGTTTTTCAAGCACGAGAGCGAATTACTTATATTTATCCAAAAGAAGATTTAGGATCATTTTTTGATTTTGATAAAAAGCGAATGAATACACGAATTGAAATGGGTTATTATGACACATTAAAAGCACTCGGCAAGTATGAAGGGTATCGAGCTACATTTCACTTGAATTCACTCCCATCAGAGTTTTGCGAGTTATATGTACAACGTTTGTTTCAAATAGAAATACAATACAATAAAAAATTTCAAGTTGTGAATAATATTGAAAAAGCACAACCATGTACAACGTTACTTCGGAAAATGAGAAATAATCAGATGGAAAATGACTTGAAATTTGCTTATTTTGGAGTAGATATTCTGGTTCATTTATTGAATATTCTTAGTATAGAACCATTAGATGCTAGCACTTGTGTTCGCAGTGCATGTTACTTATATCAAGAAGCCCAAAAAAGTGAATTATATCAAGAAGAAGGATTGAAGCAATTTAATTTCGAAAGAGTACTTCAAATTCGTAATGCATTGAGTGAGCGACAACTAGTTTTTTTAATTACATCGATCTTACTTAAAGGTAAAATGAATACACGTGTTCGAGCAATTATTCGCTTTTTCCCACAAGAGTGTTGCGCTGCTATCTTACTTGTGACTTGGATGCAAAAATATAGTGAAAATACTTGGAATGATGATATAATAGTTTAGGATTGGAGATAGAGATATGCAATTGAAAATTGGACAAATTGTTGAGGGAACTGTGAGTGGTATTCAACCGTATGGCGCATTTGTGGTTATTGATGAGCATACATCAGGACTTATTCACATTTCTGAGATATCTGATGGATTTGTAAAAGATGTTAAAAACTTTGTGAATATTAAAGACTCTGTTCGAGTGAAAGTTATTGATATTGATGAATGTGGGCAGCAAGCTCGCTTATCACTAAAAGCACTCCAACATACTACACTTAGAAAATCCAAAGCTCGACATCGTAAACATTATGGAATTTGTAATCAAATTGGATTTCAATCAATTGCAAATGCTATGGATCAATGGATTAAACAAGCCAAGAAGGAGATAGAAAATGATTAAATTTGATGTAACACATGCATTTTTACAAGAAGACATCGCAAGTTATCAAGAAGCAGTGACTAAAGTTCATCGTTCAATACAAGATCAAAGTTGTAAAGGAAACGATTATATTGGGTGGGTAACATGGCCACAAGATTATGATAAAGCTGAATTTAAACATATGCTTGAGGTTGCCAATAATGTAAAAGATAAATGTGAAGTATTATTAGTTTGTGGTATTGGTGGGTCTTATTTAGGTGCTCGTGCTGCTTATGAGATGGTTAAAGGACTTTATCCTCAAGAAAAAATGGAAATTATTTTTATTGGGAATACTTTCTCAAGTACATACTTTAAACAAATAGAAAAATATATTGAAAATAAATCTGTAGTTTGTAACGTTATTTCTAAATCAGGAACAACAACTGAAACGGCAATGGCTTTCCGTATGATTCGTCAAATGATGGAAAATAAATATGGTAAAGAAGAATGTAAAACGCGTATTATTGCAACTACTGATAAAGAGCGTGGAACATTAAAAGAAATGGCGACAAAAGAAGGGTATGAAACTTTTGTTATTCCTGATAACATTGGGGGGAGATTCTCTGTAATTACACCTGTGGGATTATTACCACTTGCGATTGCTGGTATTGATGTAGAAGAATTAATGCGTGGATGTGCACAAGCTCAAGCTGATTTTGATACAGAAGATTTATCAAAGAATGTAGCATATCAATATGCTGTAGCTCGTCGTATTCTTCAAAACCAAGGAAAAGATGCTGAGATGTTAGTATCATATGAACCACAAATGGCAATGATTGCAGAATGGTGGAAACAATTATTTGGAGAATCAGAATGTAAAGAAGGAAAAGGAGTACTACCTTGTAGTGCCAACTTCTCAACTGATTTACACTCACTTGGACAATTTGTTCAAGAAGGAAAAAAAGTATTATTTGAAACATTGTTACTTGTCGATAAACCAACAATTGATGGGGAGTTCCCAAGTGATGTAGATGATTTAGATAACATGAATTATCTTGCCGGAAAAAGTTTAGATTGGGTTAATAAAATGGCATGCCAAGGAACACTTGAAGCACATGTTGATACAGGAAGTGTACCTAACTTAATCTTAACGCTTGAAGATATGAGCGCTTACTCATTTGGATACATGTGTTATTTCTTCTTTAAAGCATGTGCAATGACTTGCTTATTACTAGATGTAAATCCATTTAATCAACCTGGAGTTGAGGTATATAAGAAAAATATGTTCCGTCTACTTGGAAAAAAATAATTAGAAAAACTACGTTCATCGTAGTTTTTTTACGTCCAATAGTTTTGTAAAAAAAAATTAACAATACTCAATATTATTGACAAAAAAGATGAATAAGTACATACTTTACATGTAGACTGTCTACAATATGGAGGAGAAAGAAGAATGAAAAAATTTCTTGCAATGCTGTTAGTATTGGTTTTAGCAGCAGGATGTAGTTCATCTAGTAATGACGATACATCAACAGATGGAGAAACAAGTGAAACTGGAAACATTGTGATTGAGGATTTAGAAATCCAATTCGTTCCATCAAAAGATGCGGATGTAATTATTCAAGGTACAGCAAACTTACCTGAATTATTACAAGTTGCATTAGCAGAAGAAGGGTATGATGTTAACGAAATCAATATTACAGTAGGAAGCAACTATGATGCAACAGGAGAAGCAATGGCTGCAGGTACAGTAGATATTGGATGGTTACCAGGTGGTACATATGCATTATTTAGTGATGAAGTTGATGTAGTATTAACTGCAACTCGTTCGGGATTATCAAATGATTCTGAAGATCCAGCTACATGGAACGGTGATGAAAATGCAACAGTAAAAGTTGAAGATCAAGTAGCTTATTACCGTTCATTAATTTATGCTACGCCATCAGCATACGGTCAAGAATTGGCAGAAAAAGTAAATAATGGTGAAGAATTAACTTGGGAAGATTTAGATAAAGCAACTTGGGCAGTTCAAAAAACTTCAAGTTCAGCAGGTTATATCTATCCAACTTTATGGTTAATGGAAAACTATGATGGAAAAAAACTATCTGATCTATCTAACCTTGTACCATTAGATTCAGGTTATGGTACTGCATTTGCTCAAGCAGCTGCAGAAGAAGTTGATATTATTGTGTGTTATGCAGATGGTCGTAACGATTATGAACTTTCATGGAATATTCCTACAACAGAAGAAGATGAAACTGGGAAAGCTGGTTTAGGTCGTGAAGGAACAATCTGGAACGAATTAAACGTTATCGGAGTAACAGATGGAATCTACAATGATACAGTAGCAGTAACAAAAGCAAATGAAGATGTCTATAATGAAGAATTCATCGCTGCACTACAAAATGCTTTAATCAGCGTGATTGGAACAGAAGAAGGATTAGAAATCTTCTCAGTATATTCTCATACAGGATATACACCAGCAGTTGATTCAGATTACGATGGTGCAAGATCAGCATTAGAAGCGGTAATTGAGTAAAAAAGCACGAGGTAGTTAAAGCTACCTCGTTTTTTTATTGAAGTATGCAAATATTATTTTATAATTAAGATATAGTAAGAGGACGAAAATATGATTGAATTTATTAATGCAAGTAAAACATATCCAAATGGAGTAAAGGGGCTAATTGATGTATCTTTAACGATAAATCAAGGGGAATTTGTGGCAATCATTGGATTATCAGGAGCGGGTAAGTCAACGCTTATTCGTACAGTCAACCGCATGCACGATGTTACTGGCGGAAAAGTGCTAGTGGACGGTATAGAAGTGAATTCACTTAGTGGTAAAAATTTAAGAAAATTTAGAAGAAAAATAGGGATGATTTTCCAATCATTCAATTTAGTCACACGCTCTACAGCACTTAACAATGTGTTATCAAGTGTTGTGCCTGATATTCCATGGTATCGTACTTTGTTAGGAATATATACAAAAGAAGAAAAAATGAGTGCACTTGAGGCGTTAGATAAAGTGGGGATTTTAGAGAAAGCATATAATCGATGTGACCAATTATCAGGGGGGCAACAACAACGTGTTGCGCTTGCGCGTACATTGAATCAAAACCCGTCTATCATCCTCGCAGATGAACCAGTTGCAGCGCTGGATCCAGTAACTGCAAAAGCAGTAATGAGTGATTTTAAACGTATCAATAAAGAGATGAATATCTCTATTTTAATCAATATTCATCATGTTGATTTAGCACTTGAGTACGCTGATCGCGTAATTGGGGTACGTGCTGGTGAGGTCGTATATGATGGACCTGCAAGTCTTGTAACGGAGGAAGTACTTGATATTGTCTATAATGGAAAAGAAATTCCTAAAGCGGAACAATAGAGGTGTATCATGAAAAAAGAAAAATTATTTGATCGTATATTTAAGCCAGAACTAATCACGCTTAATAATGGGCATCAAGTGAGTCGTCCAAAATCGCGTCTTCCACTAATTTGTGTTTGTCTTGTGATTGTTGTGGCTATTTCACTTTCATTAACAGAGTTTGATCTTTCAATCGTAATTGAGAGATTTCATCAATTGTTTGTTATTTTAGGAAAGATCTTTAATCCAAATTTTAGTTTTCTTCCAAAAGTTATTGAACCACTAATTGAGACAATTCAAATGTCACTTTTAGGTTCAATTATTGGTAGTACATTAGCATTACCGCTAGCGATATTAGCTTCTAGTAATATCAATAAAAATAAAGTAGTAGTGAGTACACTTCGTTTTATGTTTGGTTTAATCCGTACAATACCAACATTAATTCTAGCATCGTTATTTGGTTTGTTTTTTGGTTTGGGTGCATTTGCAGGAACAGTTGCAATTTCACTGTTTACGTTTGGAATTGTGGGGAAAATGTTATTCGAGAGCATTGAAACAATCGATTTAAAAGCTTATGAAGCACTTGAATCACTAGGTTGTAGTAAATTCTCTGCTTTTAGAACAGCATGTATTCCTCAGATTTTACCAACTTATTTAAGTCACAGTTTATACTGCTTTGAGATAAATGTTAGAGCTGCGGCAATACTTGGATATGTAGGAGCTGGTGGACTTGGTATTGTAATTAATGAACGTGTGGGTTTTCGTGATTATGAAAGTCTTGGAACTGTATTATTCACTTTATTTATTGCAGTACTCATTATTGATCAGTTAAGTACTTATCTTCGAAGAAAGTTAAGCTAGGAGGAAAATAAAATGTCAATTTTTGAAATGTATGAGAAACGTCCTCGTAAAGCTTGGGTTGCAGTTGTATCAAGTTTAGTTGTTACGTTTTTAATTTTATGGTCAGCAAGTGGTGTTAATTTTGAAGGAATTACTGAAAAAGGAACCGAAGTTGCCTTTGGTATGCTTTATGGATTAGTAAATCCAGATCTTGATTGGTTGTTTAATTTTACGGTAGATGGTGTACCTTATTTGATTTTACAAACAATTGCGATAGCGGTATTGGGAACATTATTTGGAGCTATTTTAGCTGTTCCTATTAGCTTTTTAGCAAGTGAGAATATTGTTGGAAAGCCAATTTCATTTGTAGTACGTGCTATTATTTTATTCATTCGCACAATTCCATCTCTAGTATGGGCTTTGATGTGGGTTCGTGTAACAGGACCTGGACCATTTTGTGGAGTTGTAACACAAAGTATTTGTTCAATTGGAATGATGTCTAAAATGTTCATTACAGCAATTGAAGATTTAGATACTGGAATTTTAGAATCGTTAGATGCTGCGGGATGCAGTACTTTTGAAAAGATTCGTGTTGGTATTTTACCACAACTATATGCAAACTTTATTTCCACTACGATTTATCGTTTTGATATCAATGTAAAAGATGCAAGTGTACTAGGAATTGTAGGAGCAGGTGGAATTGGTGCTGCTTTAACACAAGCAATAAATTCACGTCGTTGGGGAATTGTAGGGGCATTCTTAGTTGCCCTTGTTGTCTTAGTACTCGTTATTGAATACTTCTCTACACGAGTTAGACGTAAACTAGCAACGGGGGAGTAATATGAAAATCAAACTGATTGCTACATCCGATATTCATGGTTATGTAAGTGGACATCGTTATAGTAATAAAGAAGCAGTGAATCAAGGAGTATCACGATTGGTGCAACAAATTGAAGCTGAACATGATGAGCACACACTGCTTATCGATAATGGTGATATTCTACAGGGAAGTCCAATGAATTATTATCATAGTTTATATGAGGCGGATTCGATGCATCCAATGGCTAAAGTGCTGAATTATTTGCAATATGATTACTACAATTTAGGCAATCATGACTTTAATTTTGGCCTTGATATGTTAGCTCAATACCAAAATGATGTAAATGCTATTTGCTTGAGTGGAAATGTATTACTTCATGGCAAGCCAATAGCACCTGCTTATCAAATACATGATTTTGGAGCTGTTAAAATTGCACTTATTGGAGCAGTGAC
Source organism: uncultured Holdemania sp. (assembly GCA_964369385.1). Taxonomy (GTDB): domain Bacteria; phylum Bacillota_I; class Bacilli_A; order Erysipelotrichales; family Erysipelotrichaceae; genus CALVGQ01. The sequence goes on along the minus strand of CAYJEY010000018.1, from coordinate 22,321 downwards.
GCATTTTGTACCGCATTGGGAAAAACCTGAACACATTGAAAATATGATTTTTCTAGATGCCTATCAGTTTATTAAAGATACAGTTATGCTTATTAAAAATACGCAACAAGTTGATGGGATTGTCGTGGTTTATCACGGTGGATTTGAAAATGATTTAAATACTGGTGAGCCAACAGAGACTCACACCGGAGAAAACCAAGCTTACCAAATTTGTGGAGTTGATGGTATTGATGTGCTGATTTCAGGGCATCAACATCGCTCAATCGGACAATATGTGAATGGTGTATACGTAACGCAAACAGCGCATCAAGCGAGTGAAGCTGTTTGTATTGAATGGGATTTAGATAGTCGTCAGATTGATTCTCGTTTTATTTATGCTAATCAAGATGAAGATGTGAAAACAATGCAGTTGATTGCCCAATTGGAAGATAAAACACAATCATGGTTGGATCAGCCACTCGGAAGATTAGAGCAAGGAGATTTACTGATACATGATGCATTTGCAGCACGTTTTCATAAACATCCACTTGTTTCTTTTCTAAATCAAGTTCAATTTTATTTTACAAATGCAGATTGCAGCGCAGTAGCTTTGTTTAATGATGCTGTTGGATTTTCGCAAGAAATCACAATGAGAGATTTAGTATCGACGTATGTGTATCCCAATACGATAGTTGTTCTTAAAATGTCAAAAAAACAATTGCTTGCTTACCTCGAAAAATGCGCAGAATATTTTACTGTTTCAAATGGAGTAGTAGGGGTGAGTTCAAGCTTTAGTGAACCTAAACCGCAACACTACAACTATGATATGGTTGATGGAATTAGTTATGTTATTCATGCTGATAGAGAAGTCGGGCACCGCATTGATTCCGTCTTATTCAAAGGAAAAGAACTTCTAGACGATCAATTTGTCAGTGTGGCAATGAGTAATTATCGCGCGAGCGGTGGTGGTGATTTCACAATGGTTTATGAATGTGAGCGAATCAAAGAAATTACAATGGATATGGTTGAATGCATTGCAGAATACATTCGTTCTCATCCAGTATTAAAGATTCAACACATAGAGAATATTCAAGTAGTGGGAGGGAAATCATGAGAAGAAGACTACAAGAAACAACAGATGAAGTTGCAATGACATGGCTTGCTCAGGCACAGACGGGGATTCTTGCACTTCAAGATGAAATGCAAGGGATCTATCAAGTTCCACTGAACTTTGTAGTGATGGATGGAAAAATTTATTTTCATTGTGCTAAAGTTGGTTGGAAAGTAGATTGTATGAAAGCATGTAGTCAAGTTAGTTTTTGTATCATTGAGGAAGACCGAGTTATTCCAGAAACATTTTCGACACATTATGGAAGTGTCACTTTGAATGGTATTTCTCATTTTGTGGAGGATTCACATGAGAAAAGAGAGGCACTTATCGCACTGTGCGATAAGTATGCACCACAATACCCAGAACTTGCTCAAAAAGAAATTGATATGTCGATTGAGCATACATTAATCGTGAGCATTGAAATTAAAAATATTAGTGCGAAAGTTTCAAAGGGACGTATTCAAGACGTTGAAATGAAATATACAAAATAAAAAGATGAGCTATTCCTCAATGATGTGGGAATAGCTCATCTTTTTATTGTACAAATGTTATTTTATCTTTTAATCCATCTGTTGATGTAATGTAGTAATCTTGAAAATAAACTCCGTTACTATCTTCTTGCGCTAAGTCTGATTGCATCATCCAGATCACTTCTAACTCATTTTCTGGATAGGTCTCCAAGTATCTTTGAATCATTTGTTTCCCATCTTCAATACTCATTGTATATAGACTAGTTGATAATATATCGGCGTGTCCACTATTAGAAGTAACTATAGATACAGAACGATAATAAGTAGCAGGATATCCTGTAGTTGGATCAATAATATGATGGTATTGGGTTTTATCTTCTGCAATAAAGAAACGTTCATAGTCACCACTTGTGACAATCGATGAACTTCCCTCTACTTCGAATATAAGAATTTCACCTGCTTGATCTGGATGGGTAATACCAGATACCCATGGATTACCATCGGGCTTGGAATTAATTAAGCGATTGTTTCCACCAGCGTTCACAAAGCCAGCATACGTATCTAAAGATTCTAGCTTTTGTGCGACTTGTTCAGTAGCGTATCCTTTGGCGATTCCACCAACATCTAATGAAACGCAGCTATTGGTAATGAAAACGGTATTTGCCTCATCATCAATCTCAACATGCTCCCAGCCACGACATGCTTGGGCTTCGGCTAATTCTTCCTCACTTGGTAGGGGGGCATACTCACCATTTAGGTTCTTCTCAATTCCTGCTGTACGATAATTGTGCCATACTTGCAACTCTGCTCCCATTGTTACATCAAACTCACCTTGGCTCATTTCTGTAAACTCACGAGCTTCTAATAATAAGTCAATGATTTCTTGGTCAACCTCAACTGGTTCAATTCCTGAATGATCATTGATTGTTTTTAAGTTATTCATTCCATCATATTCATGATAGATATCAAATAAATTGTTGTAGTGAATAAACAAATCTGAAGTTATTTGAAATTTCTCATCAAAGTCACTTTGCGTTGTTTCATAAGTTGCAAGGGTAATAACAGTATCAAAGCCACTATTTAAAGTAGAACGATCATAACGTGTATACTCTTTCGTGTTTGAACATCCACTTAATAGAAAGCAGAGAAGGAGAGCTAATATAGAACTTTTTTTCATCTTTTTTTCACCTCAATGACAAGTATATTATTCACATTTTTGTGTTAAAATGCAACTAATTTGTTAATACTATGTACTAATTATACATTATATTATATTGTGAAAAAATAAGCAATGTATACATTGTTAAAGTTATTCACATGTGTGCATTGAAGTGATATAATTAGTGATGATTTTATCGTAGTTTAAAGGCTTTGGTAAGATAATTAAAAAGTTAGAAGAAAGGATATTAAGGTAGAAAGAATGGCATTTTTAACAGGAACAATGAGAAAACATGTTAATGGTCATAAAGAACTTACTAGTCATAGTGACTTAGTAGTCGTAAATGCACCTAATACAGTTGCAATTCCATTAGTAAATATGGGATCAAGTGCAGTGGAAGTATTAGTACAAGAAGGGGACCTTGTCAAAGTAGGGACAAAGGTTGCTGTGCGCAATGATCATTTTTCAGTACCACTTTTCTCTTCTGTATCAGGTAAAGTTAAGGGGATTGAAAAATTCATGCATGCTTCACTTACACCAGTAAATCATCTAGTGATTGAAAATGATGGGAAATATGAAGTTGATGCACCTTTAGCAGTAATTGATCCAAAACAAACAACAGTTGAACAACTAGTAGATTTTATGATGAACGCGGGGATAGTAGGATGTGGAGGTGCAGGTTTTCCGACTTACATCAAATATCGTGGAATCAAAGGAATCGATACATTGGTGATCAATGCAGTTGAATGTGAACCTTATATTACTGCAGACTATCATGTAATGAAGACAAGCTTAGAAGATTTAGTAGTTGGTGTAGAAACAATGCTAAAAATGTGTGGTGCACAAAAAGCACTTGTCTGCATTAAGCAAACAAAAAAAGATTTTATACCTAAACTTATTGAAGCATTTAAAGGTGCTACAAATATTGAAGTAAAAGCTGTACCAGATGTATATCCAATGGGATGGGAACGCACACTTGTTTATCAAGTACTTAAAAAGAGATATGATCGCTTACCAAGTGAAGTTGGTGTTATTGTAAATAATGCTACAACTGCAATTGCATTTGCACATGCGATGCGTACAGGTATGCCAATCGTAAATAAAATTGTAACAGTATCAGGTAATGCAGTGAATACACCAGCTAATGTACAAGTACCAGTAGGGACAAGTACTAAAGCAGTTATTGAAGCTTGTGGTGGGTATACAGCAGAAGATGTTTTACTTATTGCTGGGGGACCGATGATGGGGAAATCAATCACGAATGATATTTTTGTGGTAACACCATCGACAAATGCGATTACAGTAATGAAAAACGAAGCTGTGAATGAAGTAGCCTGTCTCCGTTGTGGTAAATGCTCAGACCACTGTCCAGCAGGACTACAACCAGTTCGATTGAATACATTCGAGAAGCTAAAAGATATAGATAATCTTGAAGCATCTGGAGTGAATGAGTGTATCGAGTGTGGTTTATGTACATACATCTGTCCTTCAAAGATTGAAGTGACTGAGGGAATTAGAAGAGCGAAGCGCGCAATGGCCCTTCGTAAAAAGAAGTAGGGGGAAATTAAAATGAAATTTACATTTAAACCATCTCCAAACTATCTAAATCAATTAAGCACTGGAAGAATTATGATGGAGCTTACACTTGCACTTATGTTTGTGTTTATCGTTACTCTTGGATTTTATGCAACAAATGCAAGTTATGGTGTAAGTTACGTGATCCAAGCTTGTACAGTAATGGGAGTAGCTGTTGCTACCTCAGTAATTACAGAGGCAGTTTGGTATGCAGCTACAAAGCAAAATGTAGTGAAGTCAATTAAAAATTCTTATCCATGGGTAACAGGAATAATCATCGCATTAATGTGTATGGTAAATACAGAGATTTACCCAGTGATTGTAGCGACAATCATTGCAGTATTCTTTGGTAAGATTGTATTTGGTGGATTTGGACAAAATATTTTTAACCCAGCAGCAGTTGGACGTGCAGTAATCTTTGCTTCATTTGCAGGAGCAGTGATTCCAGATTTTGTAACAGGGGCAACTCCTGCTACAACAATTGCATCTAGTGGTTGGTTATTATCGGATGCAAGCTCAACAGTTTTATTAGCTGATTTTAATGGATTGTTAAATTTATTTGTAGGAAATTATCCAGGGGCAATGGGAGAAACATCAGCACTAGCTATTATTATTGCTGGAGTATACCTATCGCTACGAGGAATTATTGATTGGCGTATACCTGTAACATACTTAACATCTATTTTTGTGATTGCTTTAATCATTGGATTTATGTATGGAGTAGGTGTTTGGTATCCGCTGTATCATGTGTTTGCAGGAGGAGCAGTATTTGCGGCGGTATTTATGTTGACAGATCCTGTAACGAGTCCTACAAGTGCACCAGGACGCATTATATTCTCAATTGGTGCTGCTGCATTCACAGTATTATTACGTATTCATTCAAGTTTACCTGAGGGAGTGCTTTACTCAATCTTGTTGATGAACATGTTTTCACCAATGATTGAGCGCATTACTGATGGAAGTCAAATTAAGAACTATAAAAAGAATATCATAAGTGTTGTTGTGGCATTTGTATTATTTAGTGGAGTTGTGGTATTAGCATCATCATCACTTGAAGTTGCAGAACTAAGTGGACCAAAAGTTGAAGTAAACGGTAATGTTTACACAGTAACTGCACAAGGTTATGCAGGAGAAAATGTGTTTGATATTGTGATTGAAGATGGTGTTGTAAGTAGTGTTGAAAATACCTATTTCGCAGATACTGCAGGAATTGGTGATGCAGCTACAAAAGCAGAACATCTAGCAACATTCCAAGGAAAAAAAGCGGGAGATTCAATGGATATTGTTTCTGGCGCGACCGTTACAAGTAATTCAGTTATTGATGCAGTCAATGCAGCGTTAGCTGAAGCTCAATAGGAGATTGAAAATGAAAATAGTAAAATTAACATTATTCTTATCGATTGTCGGAGCTATAGCTGGAGGTGTATTAAGTTTTGTGAATGAAATGACTGCGCCAATCATTGAGAAACGTGCTCTAGAGGCCGAACTTGCTAATCTTGAAATTTTATTCCCAGATGCAGAGTTTACAGAGTTAGAACTAGAAGATGGCTCATCTCATGTGCAATCAGCATATGTTGCAAGCGGTGAAGGATATGCCTTCAAAGTTGAAGTTTTAGGGTATAACACAAGTACTCCAATTGTATTCATGTTAGGAATTGATATGGATTCAAATATTGTTGGTTATCAAGTGCTTTCTCAACAAGAAACAAGCTTAATTGGAAGTCGTATTGCAGAAGATGAATTTGTCTCTACAATTGTTGGAAGTACAGTCAATGACTCTGTTGATATTTTATCAGGGGCAACAGTATCAAGTACTGCTGTGGCGCTAGGAATTACCGATGCGAAAGAACTTTACGGGGAAATTAGTGGAACTGAGGTTTCTGTAGAACCATCAACTGAACCTGAAAAAGTAACAGTTGTATCTTCAAACGAAGGTGTGTACGTAGTAGATTCATTCGGATTGTATGGAGTCAATACGTTTGAAATTACCATTACAGATGGAGTAGTTGCAAGCGTGGTGATGCTAGAAGCAAATGATACACCTGATTATGTAGGATTAGTAGATGAAACTTATTTATCTGGATTTGTCGGATTGAACTCAACTGAAGGATTTGATGTAGTTTCAGGAGCAACTGGTTCATCAAATTCAGCAATTCAAGCCGTACAAGCAGCATTAGATGCTGCAAAGCAATAGGAGGGTAGAGAGATGAGTAAAAATATTCAAAATTTTAAAGCTGGTCTTGTAAAAGAAAATCCTGTATTTGGATTATATTTAGGACTATGCTCGGCGCTAGCTATCTCTTCTTCTTTAGATAATGCTATTGGTATGGGATTGAGTGTTATATTCGTACTTGTATTATCAAATGTGATCATTTCACTTATTAGAAAAGTTACACCTGCAGAGATTCGTATCCCTGTATATATCGTTGTTATTGCTTCGCTAGTTACAGTTGTTGACTTAATGCTGCAAGCCTATATGCCATCAGTGCATTTAAACTTAGGAGAATTCATTAGCCTTATTGTTGTAAACTGTATTATCTTAGGACGTGCAGAAGCTTTTGCTTCAAAAAACTCAGTAGGAGCATCAGCTCTTGATGGTTTAGGAATGGGGCTTGGGTATACTTTAGCACTTGTGCTTATTTCTGCTACACGTCAATTTTTATCGACAATGGCATTATCATTTGCCAATCCATTAACAGGAGATGTAATCTTTAATTTTGAGTTAACATCACTACAACCTTATGCAATTGATCTTTTTGGATCTAATGTAGGGTCATTCTTAACTTTTGCTGTTTTTGCTGCTCTTTTTGCGAGTTTTAAAAAACGCATAGAAGAAAAAGAAAAGAAGGGGGCTAAATAATGGAATTGTTTACTTTATTTCTAAGCGCGGCCATCTTTAATAATATTTTGTTACATAGTTTCTTAGGTATGTGTCCATTTTTAGGGGTATCTAAAAAGACTTCATCTGCAATTGGTATGGGTGGGGCTGTAACATTTGTTATTGTTGGCTCATCAATAATTACTTATTTCTTATATCACAACGTATTAGATCCACTTAACATTGAGTATATGCGTATTATTTCTTTCATCTTAGTTATTGCGTCATTTGTTCAATTTACTGAAATGGTAATTAAACGTTTCTCTCCTAGACTTTATAAGTCATTAGGGATTTACTTGCCATTAATCACGACAAACTGTGCAGTATTATATGTTGCACAAATCAATATTTCACGCTCATATTCTTTCTTAGAATCAATGGTGTACTCAGTTGCAGTACCTGTAGGATTTACAGTCGTGCTATATATCATGGCGACGATTCGTGAAAGATTAGATATTGCAAAAACTCCCGATTCATTCAAAGGAAACCCTGTTGCACTTGTTACAGCTGCTTTGATGGCTCTTGCACTCGGTGGATTTGTAGGGATTATGTAATATGGAAGTTGTATATGCGCTACTATTTCTAGGAGCAATGGGAGGCATCTACGCTTTGTTTTATACAATGAATCATCGAACAGCAGTACCTGAGGGTTGTGAAGACCTTAAAGTTGAATGTGAAGGTTGCAAAATCATTAGTTGTAGCTCACATCCAACGCAACAGATGGATAAAGGAGAAGTAAATCATGATTAATGCAGTATTAGTAATGGCTGGAATTGGTGCAGTATTAGGACTAATCTTAGCTATTTCTGACCACATCTTGTTTGTTGAAACTGACGAACGAATTACTGGTGTTACAGCACTACTACCTGGTTATAACTGTGGTGGTTGTGGATATCCAGGATGTGCTGGGTTAGCTGAAGCTTTAGTTGATGGACAAGTGGACACGGTTGGACTTTGTAAGCCATGTAAAATGGATGGAAAAATTCAAATTCAAGAATACTTGGCTATGACTGAAGGTCCAGAGGGACAAACACTAAAAATCAAAGTAAATTAAGTCGCATTTGCGACTTTTTTTATAAAAAAAGGAAGTCTTATTCGACTTCCTCTTGATATCGTTGATAGATGCTATAGTTGCATTTTCCACTGTTTTTAGACTTGTACATGGCAATATCAGCATTTTCAAATAACTGATCAAAGTCCTTACCATCACGTGGTGCAAAGGCTACTCCTACACTTGTTGTAACACGGATACTATGCCCATCTTGTTCATAAATTAAATCTATTTGTTTACATATTTGAATTGCTTTTTCTACAGCCAATTCTACTTTGTTGACATCCTTTATGTAAATAATGAATTCATCTCCACCAATACGTCCAATGATGTCCTCATCACGGAAAATCTTGTGAAGTATACGATGAACTTCAATAAGTACTTGGTCACCATAAGTGTGTCCATAAGTGTCATTGATCGCTTTAAAGTTGTCTAAGTCTAGCATGAATAGTGTACCAGAGGAGAATTCATGAATTGACTTATCGATAAGTATACGTGCTGTACTCTTATTGTATGCGCCAACAAGTGGATCACGTTCTGCTTTGTGTATAAGTTCAATTTCTTTTGTTTTTTCTTCATGAATGTTTGTGCATGCAATAAGAACGTAAATATCTTGTGTTTTTGTAATCATTGAAATTTGAATTTCTGCTTGGTACCACAAGTATTCATTATTGCCAGGTAATAATACTTGTGTGACAATAACTAGTTCTTTTTGATCATTTTGAAATGAGTTGATGATTGATAGTAGCGATAGTTTTTCACGAACATGATTTCGATCTTCTGCAATGATTTCACTATTTACGAAAATTTCGATTAATTCTGAATAACTAAATTTAAGAAATGAATCTTCTTTCTTCTTAAAGCGTTCAACATAGATAGGTTGATTCTTTGTGATATTTGCTTCAATAATCATATCTGCCTTATCAAGCAACGAATTCTTTATGAGTTTAGTCACTTCTGCTTTACTTTCAAGTGATTTTCTTCGATTGTCAAGTAGTTCAAAACCAATAAGAATTAAAATACCAAAGTATACTACAGATAACCAAGAAATACTTGAAGTTAGAATCTCAAGCGAATAAATAATATTTTCAATTGGTAAAACATAGATGAAAGAAGTTATCGTTAATCGCGAGATAGAAATCAACATGAAGCATAAATATAATGCTAGTCGCGATTTGGATTGATTCATTAATTTAAAGTATTCTTCTTTAATCGCAAGAAGTGAAATTATAATACAAATAGTAGAGAAAACTGAACTGAAGATAAGCGATGTCCAATATGTTGAGGTGTTTTGAAACAAATGATAAATTGGAATACCATCTATAAGTGATATGGTAGATAAGAAAATGGCACGATTGGCAATCAAGTGGATAGGTAGCGTCAGTGAAGCTGCAATAGCCAATAAGAAACTTGAATTAAACTGAATTTTAGCTTCAATGATAAAGACAATAATTAGTATAATATATATCCAAGAAGTATGGTTTGGATAATAATAAAACAAACTTGCAAAAAATGCACCATTAAATGCCACTAGTGTGTGATATGTATTCTTCTTGATGCGAAATGGTACAATTCTTCCAATTATGCGAAAAAAGAAGTAGCTATGCACAATAAAGCAACCCGCGAATATAATTAAATATAGAAAATCTTGCATATGTTTCTCCTTACTTAATAAATTTAGCATAGCAGTGGTATTTGTGCAATGATTTTACCGTGATTACGCTAATAAAAAGGGAAAAGTGCTGGGTGAACCAACACTTTTATAGTTTATCGAGAACTCTTTTGAGTATAGTTTTTGCAATAGTGGGGTGTTGCTAAACCATTTGTATTTGTTTTTTGATGTGTAATCTCAATTTTAGGTAGTGTGCATTTATCAGTCCCACTGTGATACGTACACTCATTTACACTACAACAGACACCTTTGTTTTCCATAAATTCACCTCCATTCTATCTTAGTTTGTCCTACAATTATTAAAATATGATAAGGATTCAAAGAAAAATACACTATACATGAAGTAGAGGTGATGAAAATGAAAATAGTATTTAGAATGTTCGTATTTATATTAATTGTCATTCAAGTTCCAGTAATGTATTTTATTTGGTATCCACAACATATGAAAGAAGATTTAAATGTAGTTGTAGTTCCAGTGGCTTCAACTACACTTGACCCTCGAGAACAAATTGAAGCTCATGATATTGAATGGATTGAGTTGCCTTCAGCGTATGTTCCTGAGCAAACTATTTTAACTGAAGAAGAACTCTTGGGGATGTATGTATCCAATATGGTAGTAATTAGTAAAGGAACTTTTTTCCTGCAACATTTAGTTGCTGATTATCATCAACTTCAAGACCAGCCAACGCATGACTTAAATGATAACCAAATTGCATTTTCGATTGGGGCAGATTTTGTGCAAGTCTCTGGAAATACATTAGTAGAGAACCAAAGAGTAGATATATATTGTGTGATTCCGCTGATTAAAGAAGTGCCCATTGTAGATGTTTTGTTACAAGGAGTAAGAATCATCGACGTAAGAGATCGATTAGGTCTTAAATTGGATGATGTAAATAGTACAGGAGTAGCTAGTGTAATTGTAGTTGCACTAAGCCAAGAACATGTGACTCTTTTGCTTAAAGCTCAGCAAGTAGGTAGCATTCAGTTTTATGCAACGAATGAATCATGGCAATCTAATCAAGAAGATGTACTAGTTGAAGATAGCTTAGTGCTTCCTTATTTAAAAACGCAAGATACTCTAGTAGAAGAATAAGTAATGTTCAATTGATGGTGACATATATTCGTCATACTTGCAATTTATTATCAAGCTTATACATTCTTTATCATTTTGCTAAAGTACATACCATCTACTTAATATAAATCGTATATAAGGGGACTCTTGATTTGAAAAATAAATTTTATTTGTTTTTTTCGAAAAGTGCTTTACAAACACAATCGGTTAAGATATAATTAAATTCGCTACAAGATATGGCGGTCGTGGTGAAGTGGTTAACACATCAGATTGTGGCTCTGACATTCGGGGGTTCGATTCCCCTCGGTCGCCCCATTTTTAAAAAGTAGCGAATTTAATTAATGATAAGACATTCTAGGCTATAGAGTGTCTTTTTTTATAAAAAAAACTATGCCTTGCATAGCTTTTCTAATCAAGTCTTCCAAAAAACATGAATAGACATAATCCACTTAATCCTACCAGTCCATACACTGTACGTGTAAGGAATGTCATGTTACCAAATAAAAATACAACCAAATCAAATTCAAACAGTGCTATAAGACCCCAATTTAAACATCCAACGATAGCTATAGCAAGTGCGATTCCACTAATAAGTTTCATATGAATCCTCCTTTACATTACTAGTTTATACAAAATGGATAGAGTTATTCATGCGATTGTAACGATACTTTAAGTTGTGATATAATCACTGCGAGGTGAAAGTAATGAAAAAAATTAAAGTAGTAACAGATTCAGCATCTGATTTAAGTGTAGAGGATGCTCAAAAATATGATATCGCAATTGTGAATTTACCAGTGATTGTGGATAATGTAGAATATATTGATGGAAAGTCAATGAATCCAGATCTGTTATTTGAAATGATGAAATCAGGGAAGGTTGCGAAAACAAGTCAACCGGCCATGGGAGAACTTAAGCGCGTGTGGGATGAAGTGCTTTGTGAAGCAGATGAGATTATCTATGTACCTCTTTCTTCGATGTTAAGTGGGAGTTATGCTTCTGCGTGCCAATTTGCACAAGAGTATGAAGGGCGTGTTACGGTATTGGATACACGACAGGTAAGTATTGGACAAACTGCAACATGCCTTCAAATTCAAAAATGCATTGAGGAAGAAATGACGAGTGCTCAAATTCAACAATTGTTTGAATCGAAATCTAATTTATGGGTAGGATTAGTTCCAGGTGATTTAGTGTATCTAAAGCGTGGTGGTCGTATATCTCCTGCTGCTGCAGCACTCGCTAATCTACTGAAAATTTGCCCAGTACTTAAAGTTGAAGATGGAGCAATCGATGTTCATTCAAAGGTAAGGACATTGAATAAGGCATACCAAAGCGCCATTGATGCTTGTTTCCAAGGAGTAGAGTATCCATCCGATTATGCTTGGATAATTGTCGAAGCAGGGGCAAGTGAAAAAGCACAAGAACTTAAATCAATGATTCAGGAAAAGTACAATGTTGAAGTTTTAGTACATACACTTAAGTCAGTACTAGTTGCCCATACAGGACCTGGAACTATAGGAATCGCTCGTACATATAAAGTGAAAGATTTTGAATTCTAATGAACATACACTTAGGAAATACTGAATTTAAAGTTGAGATTGAGCGAAAAAAAATTAAAAATATGTATTTACGTATTCCAAAAAAAAATCATTTAATGATTACTGCGCATCCAAGTGTTGTAGAAGAAAACATAATGAAATTTATCCAAACGAAACAAAAGTGGATTTTAGAAGCGAACGAGAAACTACAAGCACGACTTGAAGCGCAAGAGAACGATGGAACAAAACACTCATCAATTCGAATATGGGGGAAGAAGAGATTGCTTCATGTACAGATTGGAAAGCAAAACTATTTAAAGATTGATGAAGAGCAAGTGACATTACAAACACAAAGTTGTGATCCTCAAGCAATTCAACATACTTTTGAGCAATTGGCAAAAAAGGAGTTACAACGTACTTGCGAGCAAATGCGACCTAAACTAGATGCAATCATGGATAGTTATCATCTTGCTCATCCGAGCATTAGTTTTCGTACAATGACAAGCAAGTGGGGGAGTTGTACACCAGCTAAAGCCAAAATTAATATGAATGTAAAGTTAATTTATTATCCGATAGAGTGTTTATACTATGTATTACTTCATGAGTATGTTCATATGATTGTGCCTAATCATTCCAAACGTTTTTGGGACGTTGTTGCTTATCATATGCCAAATTATCAGCAAGTGCGACAAATACTTAGAGAAAAATAATGGTAAAATATAATTTTCTAAAAAGGGGAAACTAAAAGCAGGAGGTACCTATGAAGAAAGTTATATTTGTTTTCTTATTATGTTTATTTGGTTGTACAACATCAGACGAAGAAGCAAAAGTCAAAGAAGCTCAAGATGTAGTTGGTAATGAAGGTGCTTTTGGAATACCTTTAGTTAGCGTAAAGATAGAAGCAGGAGAAATTATTGAAGTTTCTATTGATGAGATTGTAGGAGAAACAACAAAGCGAGAAATGGCTGAAGAGTATCAACTATCAGATACTGCAATTGCACCATGGAGCGATCAAGTAGATGCTTTAGAAACCTACATAGAACAAAATGGATTAGATGCCATTGAATTGGTAGATGGTAAAGTAGTGAATGCTGATCTTGTTTCTTCAGTCACAATACAAGTAGATGAGTATTTAAAGACAATTGAAAAAGCAATTACTTTAGCAGAATAAAAAAACCGGATTGTCCGGTTTTTTTGTGTCATTATTATGGCTGTACACAGCATTTCATTACGAAATCAATACTGTTAATGCAATCTAATTTCGTAGGGAAGGAAATTGATTGGGCAAACTCACTTCCATCCTCTGCAGAAATAGTGAAGTAATAATGACCACTTTTGTTTTGGGAAATTTCAAACTTTGGATTAGGACATAGACAATCAACTGTACTTGTTTTATCACGTAACGAAAAATCAAAATTATGCGTGAAAAACTTTTTGATTGCATCAATGCAAGCACTGCATTCATTGTACTGAATACATCCCTGCACAATGAGTTGGTCTTTGTCCTTCAACAAAAATGAAAATGAAGACGCTGACTTAACAATGTGAAATCTTCCCATATGTATCTCCTCCTTGCATCTACATTTTATCATAGAAAAACATATCGAAGGATTAATCCTAAAAATAGAATTGAAATTGCATAATACCTATTGTATTATTGTAGTAGAATGTTATTTCGAATGAAGAATTCAAGAGAGTCCAAACAATTAGTGTTTGGCGCCGAAGGGGCAAAGTTTGCGAAAACTCTCAGGCAAAAAGGATTGGATTTGGACGAAACTCTGGATAGTGTTAGTCATGAAGAAGTAATAAAAGTTGTTGACTAATAAGGTGAAACAGAGGCATAGAATTTTTTTCTATGCCTTTTTTCATTAAGTTAGAAAAAGGAGGATGTATGGATAAGAAAACAGCTTTGTATGAGATGCATAAGAAACAAAATGGTAAGATGGTTAGTTATGCTGGTTTTAGTTTACCAGTTCAGTATGAATTGGGATTAATGGAAGAGCATAAAGCAGTTAGAGAAAGATGTGGCTTGTTTGATGTTTCTCACATGGGTGAAGTCCTGGTAAAGGGGAAAAAAGCACTTAGTTACTTAAATCATTTATTAAGTAATGACTTTACTAATATGGTTGATGGACAAGCTCGCTATAGCTTAATGCTAAATGAGAGCGGTGGTATCATAGATGATCTCATTGTTTATCGTATTAAAGAAGATGAGTACTTTGTCGTTATCAATGCTTCCAATGTAGAAAAGGATGTAGCATGGATGAAACAATTTGTAATTGAAGGGACAGAAATTCTTGATGTTTCTTCGCGTGTATCACAAATTGCAATCCAAGGACCACGAAGTTTAGATGTGATGTTGAAATGTTGTCCTGCTGAAATGTTAAGTATGAAATACTATCATTGTAATTTTAATGGGAATATTGCCGGTTATGATTGTGCCATTTCAAAAACAGGGTATACAGGCGAGTCTGGCTTTGAAATCTATTGTAAAAATGAAGCCGCTGTTGCAATATGGGAAACACTCCTAGAACATCAAGAAGAGATTGATATTGCCTGTTGTGGACTTGGTGCAAGAGATACACTTCGATTAGAAGCGGCAATGCCACTATATGGACATGAAATGACTGAAGAGTTAACGCCTTATGTTGCCGATTTGATGCGTTTTGTGAAAATGGAAAAAGAAGATTTTGTAGGTAAGAAAGCATTAATGAGTAATACATCAGATATGATCCGCGTCGGATTACAAGTTGTTGAGCGAGGGATTATTAGAGAAGATGCTCCATGTTTTGTTGATGGAAATGAGGTAGGAGTAAGCACATCCGGTACTCATTCACCTACACTAGGAGTTCCAATTGCGATGGCATTGATAAAAAAAGAATATGCAAGACAAGACCAAGAGATTATAGCAGAAGTAAGAGGAAGAAAGGTAAAAGCAAAAGTGGTTGCTTTACCGTTTTATAAAAAACAAAAATAAGGAGAGAAGAAAAATGAAAACACCAGCAAATTTAAAGTACACAAAATCACATGAATGGATTCAAACAATTGATGAAACAACGGTAGTCATTGGAATTACTGACTATGCTCAAAATGCATTGGGTGACATTGTATTTGTGAATTTAGGAGAAGTTGATGATGAAGTTGTAATGAGTGAAAACTTTGGGGATGCAGAATCAGTAAAAGCTGTTTCTGATCTTCTTTCACCAGTAAGTGGAATCATTAGTGAAATCAATGAGGAACTATTAGATAGTCCAGAGAAAATTAATGAAGATTGTTATGCAGCATGGATGATTAAAGTAAAAGACGTTAGTGAATGTGAAGAAGTATTAAGCTCTGAAGAATACATTGAATATGTAAACTCGTTATAAGGAGTAATTATGGCTAAGTATATTCCTAACACTTCTCAAGAGTCTTTACAAATGCTCAAAGAAATTGGATTTAATCAATTTAGTGACTTGTATCAAGATGTACCTGAGGAAGTATTACTGAAAGAGAATTTAAAATTAGATTTAGGAAAAAGTGAACAAGAAACACTCAGAATATTAAAACAAATGTCAAATCATAATGTTGTTTTTGAAGATTGTTTTCGTGGAGCTGGTGCATATCGTCACTTTATTCCATCTGCATTGAAGTTGATTGCTGCAAAGGAAGAATTTTTGACTGCGTATACACCATATCAAGCAGAAATATCACAAGGTATATTGCAGGCAATCTTTGAGTTTCAAACCTATATTTGTGAGTTAACGGGAATGGATGCAGCAAATGCTTCGGTATATGATGGGCAAACAGCAGCTGCTGAAGCTGTTGCAATGTGTAAAGAGCGTAAAAAGAAACAAGTATTAGTGTCATCTTGTGCTAATCCTCAGACAATTGAAACAATAAAAACTTATTGTTTTGGAAATGAAATGGAAGTAGTCATGATGCCAGAAAAAGATGGTGGAGAAGATTTTTTACAGTTAGAAAAGTTGCTAAATCAAGATGTAGCCTGTGTCTATGTTGAACAGCCCAATTTTTATGGGAATATATTAGATTACACTGGGGTTGCTGATTTAATCCACCAATTCAAAGCGAAATGGGTAATGGGGTGTAATCCAATAGCTTTAGCGATAACTAAGACACCTCGTGAGTGGGGGGCTGACATTGCAGTAGGAGAAGGGCAACCTTTAGGAATAGGGTTAAACTTTGGCGGTCCTTATTTAGGTTATATGAGTTGTATAGAAAGTATGACACGTAAATTACCTGGACGTATTGTAGGACAAACGCAGGACAGTGAAGGAAAGCGAGCGTTTGTGTTGACTTTACAAGCAAGGGAACAGCATATACGTCGTGAAAAAGCTTCAAGTAATATTTGTTCTAATCAAGCACATTGTGCTTTAACTGCAGGAATCTATTTATCTTTGATGTCAATGCAAGGCTTAGAGCAATGTGCAACAACATGTCACTCAAAAGCATTATATCTTAAAGAACAATTAAAGGGATTGGGATTTAAGATGCCGCATGAACATGAAATCTTTCATGAGTTTGTGAGTGAGTCTTCTATTTCTTCAACAGTAATTTTGAAAGCATTACGAGAAAAAGGGATACTTGGAGGATTGCCATTAGATGAGTCACATATTCTATGGTGTACAACAGAAGTAAACACAAAAGAGAGCATTGATTGTTTAGTCGATATCGTGAAAGGAGTAGGTGCATGAGTTTAATATTTGAAAAAAGCAAAGAAGGTCGTTTTAATCAAATTCTTGAAGCTTGTGATGTTGAAGTTGTGAATTTAAATTCAAATTTACAAAGAAAATCAGTGTGTCGCTTGCCACAAATTTCAGAAAGTGATTTGTCACGTCATTATACTGAACTTGCAAAAAAGACACATGGTGTAAATGATGGGTTTTATCCACTGGGCTCATGTACTATGAAATACAATCCAAAGTTAAATGAAGTAGTTGCAGGACTTCCAGGATTTAATGATGTTCATCCACTACAACCAATAGATACTGTAAGTGGATGTATCGAGGCTTTAATACAAGCTGAGCAAATGTTATGTGAGGTAACTGGTATGGATGAAATGACATTTCAACCAGCAGCAGGTGCACAAGGTGAGTTTTGTGGCTTGTTACTGATGAAAGCATACCATCATTCACGCAATGAAAAGCATCGTACTAAAGTTATTGTTCCAGATGCAGCACATGGGACAAATCCTGCTAGTGCTAATATGGCAGGATATTCGATTGTGAATATCCCTTCAACTCCAGAAGGTATTGTAGATGTAGAAGCGCTTAGGTCAGCAATGGATGATCAGGTTGCAGGACTAATGCTAACGAATCCAAATACGCTAGGTATTTTTGATAAAAATATTCTTGAAATTACGCAAATTATTCATGATGCAGGAGGAGTAACATATTATGATGGGGCGAATCTAAATCCAATTTTAGGTATTGTTCGCCCGGGGGATATGGGATTTGATATTGTACATTTGAATTTGCACAAGACTTTTTCTACACCTCATGGTGGAGGTGGACCGGGTTCTGGTCCAGTAGGGTGTAAATCGTTCTTAGCGCCATTTTTACCACCAGTTGATTATAAGCCCCATGTGACTACATCAATGGGACGAATCAAAGGATTTAATGGTAATTTTCTTGTGACGCTTAAAGCTTTGACTTATCTTTATTCAATGGGTGCAGATGGATTAAAAGAAGTTGCTCAAAATGCAGTTTTAAATGCAAATTATATGCGTGTAAAACTTGAAGATGATTATGATGTTGCAACAAGTGGTTGTTGCATGCATGAGTTCGTTATCAGTCTTCAAAATATGAAGAAGACATATGGTGTGAGCGCCCTTGATATTGCAAAGGCTTTATTAGATTATGGAATTCATCCACCTACAATGTATTTCCCACTTGTTGTAGCAGAAGCACTGATGATTGAACCGACGGAAACTGAGTCGAAGGAAACATTAGATGAGGCAATTCAAGTTTTTAAAGAAATCATTACACGTGCAAAAGAAGATCCAAGTTGGATTCATGAAACTCCACATACAACGCCAATTAAACGCCCTGATGAGGTATTAGCTGCACGCTCACCAGTGGTAGCTTATCGTTTTGATGATGAGAGTTAACCACTTAACTATTGTCGATTCTATTTCTTATGATCCTTATGTAAACTTAGCAATGGAAGAGTGGTTGTTAGGGAATGTAAGAAAAGATGAAGTTATCTTTTACTTATGGCAAAATCAACATACGGTTGTCATTGGTAAGAATCAAAACGCATATAAAGAATGTTTAGTTGATGCTCTGATTGAAGATCATGGGAAACTTGCACGAAGAAACTCGGGTGGAGGTGCGGTTTATCATGACTTAGGTAATTTAAATTTTACATTTTTAATGCACCAAGAAAACTATGATGTAAAAAGACAGTGCGAAATCATTGCAGATGCACTAGCTCAGCTTGGAATTCATGCAGAAGTAAGTGGAAGAAATGATATAACAGTAAATCACAAAAAAATTTCTGGAAATGCTTTTTATAGTTGTCGTGGTCGAAACTACCATCATGGTACATTGTTGATGAATGTAGAATTATCTCAAATGCAAAAGTTTTTGGTACCTTCAGCAGCTAAACTTAAATCAAAAGGAGTAGACTCTGTTAAAGCAAGAGTAGCAAATCTTATTGAATTTGCACCAACACTTACGCTACAAGAATTAAAAGGTCAACTTATTCAAGCTGCTAAGAGATGTTACCAATGTGTAGAAGAATACTTGGAAGTAAGCGCAGAGGATAACACTCAAATTCAGCATTTGGCAAAACACTACCAAAGTGAAAAATGGCTTTATGGTGTAAACTTAGCTTTTGAAATAGAATTAGCTCATCGTTTTGATTGGGGAGAAGTGCAATTCCAATTAAAATTAAATCAAGGAATAATTCAAGATGATCAAATCTATGGAGATGTAATGGATGTATCATTCATAGAAAGTTTAAGAGGAGTTCTCATCGGTTGTCCATATCGAAGAGAGGCAATCATAGAACGGCTTCAAAATATAAATGTGGATAAGCAGAATAATTCAATGAAAAATGATATATGTGAATGGTTTAGTAAGGAGATGATAGTATGACGACGCAATATGATTTAATTGTGATTGGCTCAGGTCCTGGAGGAACTGATGCAGCGAGTTTTGCAGCATCCCGTGGATTAAAAGTAGCATTGATTGAAAAACGGGAGTGGGGTGGAACATGTTTAAATCGAGGATGTATACCAACCAAAGCATTGTTGCACAGTGCTCATGCATATCACCAACTTAAAAATGTAAATGAATTTGGAGTTAATGTAGAGCAAGTTGGCTATTCACTTCATACTATGCAACAACATAAAAATTCTGTGATTCAAAAAATTAGAGATGATCTAAAACAACGTCTTTCTAAAGAAGGTGTTGAATTGATTCATGGAAGTGCAAAAATAAATGCTCCTCATATAGTTGAAGTAAATGGACGATTACTACATACGAAAAATATACTTATTGCAAGTGGGAGTAGACCTCGTGTTATCGAGTTTGATGGGTTAGCACAAGTTGAATATATGACGAGTGATGAATTACTTGAATACAATAATGATATCCAGCACTTAATTATTGTGGGCGGTGGAGTTATCGGGTGTGAATTTGCACAAATGATGGCTATGCTTGATGTAGAAGTTACAATTATTGAAGTTGAAGACAACTTGTTAAGCGTATTAGATAAAGAAATTGGACAAAGTATTAAACTTCAATTTAAGAAGTCCAATATTCATGTTCTGACAAGTGCTCAAGTTAAAAAAATTACACCTGGTGTCAAGATTGAAGTTGATGTAAAGGGAAAAACAGAAATAGTTGAGGGGTCACATTTATTGATGGCAACAGGACGTAGAGCTAATGTTGAAAATATAGTTTCTGATGATTTGAATATTCAAATTGAGCATTCACGAATTGTAGTAAATGAGAACTTTGAAACTTCGATTCCTTCCATTTATGCAATAGGTGATGTACTTGGTCGTATTCAGCTAGCTCATGAAGCAAGTGCCCAAGGAGTAAATGCAGTTTGTCACATGATTAATCAACCCATGCATTACCAAGTTGAAACAATACCTAGTTGTGTGTATACTCATCCTGAAATAGCATCTGTAGGAAAGAATTTGAAAAAAGCAAAAGAAGAAAATGTGAATGCAATGAGTGTTAAGGTTGTGAGTGGCGCAAATGCTAAGAATCTGTTATCGAATCAACCACGTGGATTTGTAAAGCTTGTTTTTGATTCTTATTCGCAACAAGTAATTGGTGCGGATTTAATGTGTGAGCGAGCAACTGATATGATATGTCTTTTCACACAAGCAATCAATTCTAAACTTACACTAAAAGAGTTATCTAAATCGATATATGCACATCCAACTTTTTCTGAAATGCTGAAAGAAGTTATCGAATTAGCATTAAGCAAATGTAAGGCATAATATAAAAAGAACTTCATTCACTATGATTTCAGTGAAATGAAGTTCTTTTACTTTAAATCTCTTCAAGTTGATTTGCTTGTTGAGTAAAGTTCTTATGTGTAGTCTTGATTTTCTCTTGAGTTAGCTTTTCTAGTGTTTTCCAGCCTTTCTCAAACATGAGATTATAAGTTGCTCTTTGCATTTGACTAGATTCTTCAAATAGTTGTGCAAATGATTGATATAACTTTGGATTACTCGCTTCTTGCATTGCAAGTGAATACATATATGCTAAGTGTTTATAACTTATTAATAAATCATTTATGCGGTCGCGATCATTGTAGACTTCCTTTGATGGAAGTATTTTTGCCTCTTTGTTGGCGATTTTTGATTGTGGCATAGTCCCTCCTATTTAAGTAAGTTCAATAATGCATGATAGTGTGCAACAAGTGTTTTTGCATCTTTATTTAATGCTTTTTTGCATTGAGCATCTTCAATATCATTTGAATAGCTATTTGCTTTCTTTGCTAATGTTAGGGATGTTTCAAGTAAATCACTTAGATAGCTACAGTCTTTTCCTGTAAGCATTTCTGGTGGTGTTTTCATAGATTTAATCTCCTTTCGTTCATAGTATGAATCTAGGTTTAACAAATATGCATTTTCATCACTTAAAATTTCGTGTATAATTAAATATGTTGTAGAAAGAAGTGAGAAAATGAAGCCAGCAGTAAATGAAATGGTTTATATCCAAAGTTACAAGCATGATGGTTCGTTGCATCGCACTTGGTCTAAAGGGTTTGTGTTAGAAGCAACGGATGAAAAGACAGTTGTTGTTACAAATAAAACATGGGTAATCGAAGCTGATGGCCGTAAGTGGTTTACACGTGAACCAGCTGTTTGTTTCTTCTATCCTGATAAATGGTATAATGTCATTACAATGATTCGAAAGAGTGGGATCTATTATTATTGTAATTTGGCATCGCCAAGCTTGTATGACGGCGAAGCAATAAAAAATATTGATTATGATTTAGATGTTAAAGTTTTTCCTAATGGAAGATTAGATATATTAGATGAAGATGAATATCATGATCATAAAGTCAAGATGAATTATAGTGAAGATGTAATGAAGATTGTCGAATGGCAGTTAAAAGAACTGGTGGGGAAAATACAAAGTAAAGAGCCTCCGTTTGATACAACAGGGATATTGGATTATTACCACCAGTATTTAGAACGTACGAAATAACTATTCTATAAAGCAGATACAAAGAGAATAAAAACAAAAAAATTAAAAGATTCAAAATACTGTTGCAAAGTTTAAATTATTTGCTATAATAATATAGCAACAGTTGGTTCCTTAGCCAAGTGGTAAGGCAATAGACTGC
>CAYJEY010000017.1:0-51529 GCA_964369385.1 uncultured Holdemania sp. | reverse complement strand
ACCATTCCAAAACCAGGCCAATTTCCTGCCAAATTCTAAAGTAAAATACTAAAAATATTTCTGACAGTCAATAAAGTACGATATTACATCATATATTGATGATGTAGAAAAACAGCTAGTCAACCTACATATTCCCACATATGAAAAAAACAATAAGTTTTACAATGTACTAACTCAAAAAGTCCTTATTTTGAAACGACCCCCTACCCAATTTATAGGAGGTTCGTTTTTATATGGCGAAATTTACAAGAGAACAAAAAAGACCGATGATTTATCGGTAAATAATTCAATTTGTTACTTGTATTATATTCGTAATTTCGCTTTAAAATGAGAAGTCTATAATTTTATTTTAAGATATTATACTTATTATTCCAAAATTTCTCTTCATTTATTCCCACATTTTCAGGAAGTTGAAATTCACACTCTCCTTTATTCTGATATTTAACAATCTCATTTAATTCTGCTAATGCAAGGCGATGAGCGGAATTAGTAAATTTCTCATCATGATAATCAATTTCAATGATTTCAATTTCTATCTTATATCCTTTCGTGAGATATTCGTCGATTTTTTTAGGAACAACCTTTGAAAAATTATTATTCAAATACATATAAATATGACCATCTCTAGATCCTAGCAGTCTATCCACTATATTTGTTGATTTACCAATATAAAAACAATACGCCTCCTCATTTTCTTTAGTTCTAAAAAATTTATATACTCCTACAATATTTTTTTCTAAAATATTACCATGAATTATGATCCCTTTTTCTTTTGCTATATTTATTTTATCTTTATAATTTGCCATGTGTTCCCTTTCATAATTTTTATTACATTCTATTCATTCTTATTTTAATCCATTTTATAAGCTTTTGGATATAAATTTTATAAAGTAAAAGGTAAGCGTCAAATAATAAAGCAGTAGAAAAAGCACTAGCTGATATGATTTAATATCTTCAGTTAGTGCTGCTTGCTTTAAAATATCATTTTCCATTTCTAGTTGTTTATTTCTCTTACGAAGAACTTGTAACTCTTTTTCTGTTTCGCTTAGATTATCTTTTTCTTTAAATGACCCTGAACTTTGTGACTGATGCGCCCATTTATAAAATGCCGATTCGGTTAAATCATATTCCTGTATGATTTCGTTAGCAGGTTTACCAGCATTATATAATGATACAATTTATGATTTGAATTCTTCACTGAACACTCTTCTTTTTCTTCTTGTCTTGTTTATTATAACCTATCCAGATGGTGATGAATACAAACAACAAACTCAAAACAAAAGATATTATTACAATCGTATTACTTACTTTAATTAACTTGGTTATATTTATGTTAACTTCATTTATGTATATGTTACCAATAACTGTGTTAATGATGCCCATTTATGTATCTCTATTTAATAGCATAGTTTTTTTTATACTAGCAACAAAAGTTAAGAAAAAAGGTGCGATTCTTATTTATTGTACAATAATGGGAGTACTTGGGATGTATCCGCCCTACATTCTCTCATATATAGTCATGGGATTTATTTCAGAGTTGATTTTGTATAAAACTGGATATAGAAGCTTTAAAGGGTTATCAATAAGCTATGTAATTATACAAATATCAGCAAGTTTTGCGAGTACTTTTTATCCATACATGATGGCGATGGATAGTCTCTTAGAAGGAATGAGCGAAGAACAATTGGCAGCAACCGAACAGCTAAATCAAATAGAAGCAGCAAATATGTTAGTATCAGGTAGCTTTGTAATCGTCTTTGCGGGTGTAGTGATTGCAGCTCTTATGGGGTGTTATCTTGGTTCAAGAATTGTTAAGAAACACTTATCTACTATGAAGAGTACAAGCTAAATTGTTAAGACATTATAGATGAGTGTGTTAAATCAAACTCGTAAGTAAAATAAAAAATCTTCATTTTCAACATCTAATAAATATGAGAGATTGAAAAAGTTTAGGAAGGATAACTTTAAGCTGCTAAATTGCAAAAATTGAGGATAGAATTACATATGGTTTATTCATGATATTTCATACTTGTTTCATGTATGTAAAATATAATGTCAATTAAGTTATGTTAGTTTTTCAAAAAGAGCACTACTCTTTAAATTTTGAGTAGCGCTCTTTTTATAAGTATACTGCGTAGAAATGATTAAGTTAGCATTGCAATTCCTTCATACAGTTCATAATATCTTCCTTTATTGCTAAGTAATTCTTCATGATCTCCTCTTTCAATTATTTCGCCATTCTCTAGTACGATAATAGCGTTTGAATTGCGAACAGTGGATAATCGATGTGCAATTACAAAAGTAGTTCGTGTAGCCATAAGTCGATCTAGTGCTTGTTGAATGTGTTTTTCTGTTCTTGTGTCCACAGAACTTGTAGCTTCATCCAGAACTAAAATTGGAGCTTTAGAAATTGCTGCTCTTGCAATATTTAATAATTGTCTTTGTCCTTGGCTTAAATTTGCTCCATCACTTTCAATGAATGTATCATAGCCAAATTCAAGTTTTTTGATAAATGAATGTGCATTTGCTGCTTTAGCTGAAGTTATAACATCCTCATCTGTAGCGTCAAGCCTGCCATACCTAATGTTTTCCATGACAGTGCCTTCAAACAAGTGCGTATCTTGTAAAACAACAGCAACATTTTTTCTAAGATAAGATTTTGAAAAATTTTTAATATCGATACCATCAATTGTGATTACTCCGCTTTCGATATCATAAAATCTATTTAATAAATTGGTAATTGTAGTTTTCCCTGCACCAGTTGACCCTACAAATGCAATTTTTTGTCCAGGCTTTGCGTAAAGGGAAATTTTCTTTAGAACTAAATTATCTTTCTTATACCCAAAAGAGACATTATCTAGTTTTACGAAACCTTCCAGTTTATTTGGAGTAAGAGCACTTTCGCTGTCTTGAGGTTCAGGAGTTTCATCCATTAAGTCAAATACTCTCTCTGCGCCAGCGATCGCTGAATAAAGTACGTTCATTTGCATAGAAATTTGATTGATTGGCCCACTAAATGTTCGTGAGTAGTTCAAAAATACGGCATAAGCTCCAATATCCGCAAGCCCTAGAAAGCAGAAGAAACCACCTACAAATGCTGTAATTACATAGCTTAAATGACCCATTCCACCCATTACGGGACCCATCATACCTCCAAGGAACTGAGCTTTTACTACTTTCTCTCGATATTGATTATTATGTATTTCAAAATCCTTTAATGCTTCTTCTTCATGATTGAATACTTTAATTACTTTTTGTCCTGCAATAGTCTCTTCAATAAAACCATTTAATTGTCCTAGTGTTTCTTGTCTAGCTTTAAAATATTTCCGGCTTTTTGTAGTGATGAATTTCCCTACAAAATAGAATAATGGGATAATTGTCAAGGTCACAATAGTGAGATAGATGTTTGTAATGACCATGACAAGAAATGTTCCAATCAGAGTAATGATTGAAGAAAACAGTGTAATTGCATTGTTTGACATCATTTCTCCAACTGAATCAACATCGTTTGAAAATCGACTCATTGTATCCCCATTACTATTTGTATCAAAGTAACGAAGTGGTAATTTTTGCATCTTTTCAAATAAATCATTACGCAATCCTTCTAATGCTCTTTGCGAAATTCCAATCATAATTCTAAATTGTAAAAAGTTTGCGACAATGGCAATGCCGTAGGCGATTGCCATTATGATGACATTTTGTACTAAAACATGAATCCCCTTTCCAACACTTAAGTCATTTATGAGAGGCCTTAGCATATAAGAAGATACTAGATTAAGAATTGTGTTCGTTAAAACGCATATAAACGCAAAGGCTAAAGTCATTCTATCTTTTCTTAAGTATCCCAAAAGTCTCTTTACAGTCTTTGTGGTGTCTTTAGGCTTTGCACTTGGTAATTCAAGCATTTTTCCAGGACCTGGACCCTTCATTCCAAAATTATTAGGTAATGAAGAGTTGTTTGCAGTATTTTCTTTCTTATGCTGTGCTTTCTCTGGGGGGGGATTACCATGAGAAAATCTTTTATTTTCATTCATTATCGTCTCTCCTTCATTACTTAACATTTGATTCTTTATCTCGTTGTGAGTCATATATTTCTTTATATGTTTCACACTGAATTAAAAGTTCACTGTGTGTACCAACTGCATCAACTTTTCCATCATTCATGACGATAATTTTATCAGCGTTCACAACTGAAGTTATTCTTTGCGCAATAATAATTTTAGTTGTTTTATCGAGGTCATTCATAAGATAGTTTTGAATTTTTGCTTCAGTTGCAGTATCAACAGCACTTGTAGAATCATCAAAAATTAATATTCTTGAATTCTTAAGTAGTGCTCTTGCAATGCAAAGTCTTTGTTTTTGTCCACCGGAAAGATTTACACCACCTTGACCTAAAATAGTTTCATACTTTTTCGGAAAACTCTCAATAAAATCATTTGCAGCAGCTGCAATTGCCACTGCAATGACTTGTTTATCAGTAGCGTTTTTATTTCCAAAAAGCAAATTTTCTTTTATAGTTCCAGAAAACAATACATTATTTTGTAAAACCATACCTACACCTTCACGTAGATTGTGTAATGAATATTCTTTGACTGATTTCCCAGCAACAAATATCTCACCTTCGGTAGTATCATAAAGGCGAGAAATCAATGAAACTAGAGTTGATTTTCCACACCCAGTTGAACCAATTATCCCAACGGTTTCCCCAGAATTAATTTTGAAATTAATATTTGAAAGAACATTTTCACTATTTTCTTTGTAATATTTAAAGCTTACATTTTTGAATTCGATATCACCATTTAAAACCGCAAGTGAAGATGTCATATTATCAGGAATATCAAGAGTTGTATCAAAAACTTCATTAACACGTTTTACACATGCAATAGCACGAGAAGCAGAAATCAATACCATCGCAAGCATCATTAATGAAGATAAGATTTGTGTTGTGTATGTCACGAAGACTGATATATTTCCGATTTGAACAGACCCATCCATGACTCCTATACCACCAAAGTAAAGGATTGAAATTGTAACAACATTGATTGCCAATGTCATAATGGGCATTTGAAGCATAGTGATTCGTGTGGCACTTAGTCCAATTTCTTTTAACTCAGAATTTGCGGTTACAAATTTTCTTGTTTCGACGTCTTCCCTTACAAGTGATTTTATTACTCGTATATTTGTTAGGTTTTCCCTGATGACTGAATTCATTTTGTCGATTTTTTTCTGCAGTATAGCAAATTTTTTATAGCTTAATAAGACAATTACTGTGATAGCGATGATCAAAAAGGGAATAACATATAAGTAGATTTGTGCCAGTGAAGAGTTGATAGAAAAGACCATGATTAAAGTTCCAACTAACAGAGCAGGTGCTCTTACAAACATTCTAAGTGCAGTTTCTACAAGATTTTGAATTTGAACAATATCATTTGTTGATCGTGTAACGATGGAAGCAGTGCTGAGTTTATCAATATTTGCAAAAGAAAAACTTTGAATTTTTTTAAACAATGCATTTCTTAGATCACAACCAAAATACACAGAAGCTCTTGTGGCACAATATGCACAGGAGATACCTGCAAAAAGACCAAAGATAACGTATCCAAGCATCTGAGTACCATAACTGATTATGATAGACATGTCAGCACCTTCTACAAATCCATCAATGATTTTACCTGCTAATACAGGGATATTTACCTCTGCATAAACCTCAACTATCATGAGTAAAGGGGATAGGATAAAAAAAATCATATGGGGTTTTATGTATTTAAGATATCTTTTCATTTTTTTCTCCTAGCTGTTTATCTAAATTATCATGTAGTTTATTCATCAATTCGTCGAGTGTATCTAATTCACTTTCGCTAAATCCATCAAAGAGTTTCTTATCTAGTCCCTGAAATAGTTTATGAAGATTTTCCACTGCACTCTCTCCCTTGCTTGTAAGGCTTATTTTATTTGCTCTTGAATCACTTTCATTATGTTTTCGAGTAATAAAGCCTTTCATTTCAATTTTTTTAAGACTTACGCCAACTGATGCTGCACTCGTTTCCATTTTTTTTGCCAGCTCGCTTTGTGAAATGTTATCTTTTGAAGAGAGTAACATTAATAGTCGAGCTTCCCCTCCATAAAACTCAGTATCACGAAGTTCATCATGCAATGCCTTGTCAAAGAATAGATTGAACTTTCTAATTTTATGCTTTATAATTCTTTCTTTCGTCATAATATCATGTTTATATTTTCGATTATTCATTTTATAGTCCTTTCAACCAATTAGTAAACTAGTTTATTATAAACTAGTTTACTAATTGGCTCAAGATAATTTTGCTATAGTTTATTTTTTTGACACAGTTTATAAAGAAATTCGAAAAAAAGACAATACCTGATTATGATCTTGCCTTTATCAGTTGGGACAACTCTTTCTATTTCTGTAATGGGTAGAGAGATAAATGCACAATATTTTTAACTCAACGCATAGCATTAACATATTTTTTTGTGGAATAGCTTGTTTATTGTTACTAGAAATTAAAGGACTGTTTTCGCACGAAGTAACACCAAGAACAATTTACATCGTATTCATGTAAAAGATAAAAAGAGAGTAGCGTCTCACCTCTGCGAGGGAGAGAAACTACTCTCTTTTTGGAGTTTATATTACTCCTATAGTATTTTAGTAAGCTCCTTTAGAGTAAGTTACTTCATAGCTATGTGTATAGATTTCAAATACAATTCCAAATGGGTCTTCTACATAACACATTTTATAGGGTTTTTCTCCAGGGTAATATTCTTTGATCGGCATGCGTTGTTTTCCACCATGTGCGACAATTTTTTCAATGAGTTGTTCAATTTCTGGATCCTGAACAGAAAAGTGGAAAAGTCCTGTATTCTTAAATTGGAAATCCTGTCTTTGCTGATCATTATCATTGAATTCAAACAACTCAATACCAATCGAGTTAGAAGTGACCATATGTGCGATTTTAAAGTCACCATGCCCCTTTCCGAATACCTCTTCACACATAATTCCGATAGCAGAAGTATTTTCTTCCTTGATAACTGATGGTTGCATTACTACATACCATCCCATTACTTCACTATAAAATTCTAATGCCTGTTCTAAGTTTGGTACAGACAAACCAATATGAGAAAATGCTCTTGGATAATTCATTTTCTTTGCCTCCTTATTCTTTATGTTTTGATTATATAAGAATAGAATAAGGAGGACAATTACGTACTTTTTTGTACCTATGAGTCTCCCAAAGAGATTTGATTTTCCAAAGCGTACTCTTTTGAAAAATCACAAAATCCTTGAACAAGTGGAACCAGAGCCTTGTATTCCGTAGATAGTGAATACACAACATTTAATGGTTTATCACTAATCACACGACGTACTAAAATATTACTAAGTTCGAGTTCTTTCAATTGTGTGACTAACATTTTATGTGAGATATCTGGAATACCTTTTTGTAACAACGAGAAACGATTATCTCCATTTAAGATATGCCATAGAATTCTCATTTTCCATTTGCCACCTAATAAATCCATCGATAGAAGTAGTGCACATGTGTACTGTTTTTTAATTTTCATAGTTCACCTCTTATTTTTTTGATAGTAACATAATTCACTGTGAAAAGATATGAAAACGATAATCAAATCAAGGATTTCCTAAAAGAGCACTTACTCTTTTAAGAATAAGTGCTCATGTTAGTTTTTTCGCTTTAATACAATCGATTCATATGGTCTTAAATGTAAATCAGGAGTGAACGTATGATGTGAGTAGTTACTTAGCATTAGCTCATACTGATAAATATTTTCGACTTGAAATGTAGCGTTAACACCATAGAAGTTATTAATCACAAGAAGCTCTTCATCACCTAGGATACGCTTATAAGCATAGACTTCGGGATGTTGCATTTGATATTCGACATAAGCTCCTTTTGAGATAATGGCATGGTTCTTGCGAAGTTGAATAAGTTGTCGGTAGTAATTCAAAATTGAGTCTTCATCACTTATCGCGGCTTCTATATTGATTGATGCACAATTCGGATTCATCTTAATCCAAGGTTCTGATTTAGAAAAACCACCATCCTTTGTCCATTGCATTGGACTTCTAGCATTATCGCGAGATTTTGCCTGCAATGTTTTGATGATTCGATCATGATCTAATCCTTCATTTTTTAGTATATTAAAATAATTGATAGATTCTACATCTTTGTATTGCTCAATGCTTTTAAAGTAGTTGTTGGTCATTCCAATTTCTTCTCCTTGGTAGATATAAGGTGTTCCACGCAGGAAGTGAATTACAGTAGCCAACATCTTTGCAGATTCTTTGTGATATGTTTTATCACAACCAAATCTTGATATACTTCTTGGCTGATCATGGCAGTTCCAAAATAATGCATTCCATCCATTATCTTTTTGCATACCTAATTGCCAATCATTAAATAGTTTTTTTAGCTCAAAGAAGTCAAAGTCTTTTAAAGTCCATTTTTCTCCATTCAAATAATCAACTTTTAGGTGATGAAAGTTAAAGGTCATATCTAATTCGTTGTTGTTGGGATTAGAATACATAATACAGTTTTCAATAGTTGTTGAAGACATCTCTCCAACTGTTAAAAAGTCGGGTTCGTTTCCAAAAGTAGATAAATTTAATTCTCTTAAGTAATCATGAACTTTTTTTCTATCAGTGTAAAATTTCTTTCCAACACCCTCATAATCATTTTCATATGCCTCTTTTGA
The DNA here is from genome assembly GCA_964369385.1 of uncultured Holdemania sp. GTDB lineage: Bacteria > Bacillota_I > Bacilli_A > Erysipelotrichales > Erysipelotrichaceae > CALVGQ01. Next base: position 42,802 of record CAYJEY010000017.1, on the reverse strand, counting down.
GATAAGGTTGATAACGTCAAACCTAAAACCTTTTACACCCTTATCAATCCAAAATTGAACTACATTTTTTAATTCATTGCGGACTTCTGGATTTTCCCAATTTAAATCTGCTTGAGTTTTATCAAACAAATGAAGATAATATTCATCCATTTTTTCAACATATTCCCAAACTGGTCCACCAAACTTTGATTCCCAATTGGTGGGCATAGCACCGTCAACAGGAGCTTTAAAAATATAGTAGTCCTTGTATTTTTGGTTGCCTTTTAATGCTTCTTGGAACCAGGTATGTTCTGTAGATGTATGGTTAAACACCATATCGAACATCAGAAAAATGTTTCTTTTTTTTGCTTCAAAGATTAATTCTTCGACATCTTCCATTGTACCAAAAGAAGCATCAATAGCAGTATAGTCGCTTACGTCGTATCCGTTGTCATTTTTAGGGGACTTAAAGAAAGGGTTAATCCATAAATAATCAACGCCTAAATAAGCAAGGTAATCAAGTTTTTGACATATTCCTTTAATATCTCCTATGCCATCATGATTGCTATCATAAAATGAGCTAGGATAAATTTGATATACAATTTTTTCACTAATGTCTTTCATGTGTTCCTCTTTCTTTATACGATTTTTAGAATTGTTTCGTTTTTATTAACCATCCCTGTTTTTTTCATTTCAAATGCTGTTTGATTAGTGAAGATCACTGGAGTAACAACTGACTTGTTGTTTTCTTTTAAGTAATCAAGGTCAACCTTAACAAGTAAATCTCCTTTTTTTACAATATCTCCTTGTTGAAGTTGAGTTTCAAATCCATTTCCATTAAGTTCTACTGTGTCCATACCGATGTGGATTAATAATTCAGTTCCATCTGCTAGTTCTAGTCCAATAGCATGTTTTGTAGGGAATATAACTTTTACTGTTGCAGTACATGGAGAAACAACTTCTCCGTCTTGTAATACAATTGCAAATCCATCACCCATTAATTTTTCAGAAAATGTTTTATCTTCTACTTTTGATAAATCAATTACTTCACCTGTAGCAATGCTTCCGAATTCTTCACTAGATACTTTTAGTGTTTCTTCTTCACCATTGATATCAGCATAAGTTAGTTTTTTCTTACCAATAACAAATGTAATCACAAATGGTACGAAAATAGCAATTAACATTGCGATAAAGAATGTAAACATGTGTTGAGGTAGAATGGATAAGATTCCAGGTATTCCACCTACACCAATAGAAGCAGCTTTAGTTTGTGTTGCAACTGAGAAGATTGCTGCAATAGCAGATCCTGTCATCCCAGCGAAGAATGGGAAAGTGTATTTTAAGTTAACCCCAAACAATGCAGGCTCTGTTACTCCTAAATAACATGAGATACAAGCAGGAATACTAATTTGTTTTGCATCCTCATTTTTCTTTTGTAGGAAAATCATTGCTAATACAGCAGAACCTTGAGCAATGTTTGATAGGGCAATCATTGGCCATAAAATAGTACCACCAAAACTTGCCACAAGTTGTGTATCAATTGCATTTGACATATGGTGCAATCCTGTAATTACAAGTGGAGCGTAGAAGAATCCAAAGATACCAGCAAAGAGCCAATTCAAACTTGAAGTTAACCCACTGTAAATAATTGTAGAAATATGATCTCCTAATACCCAACCGATTGGTCCTACAACAGTGTGTGCAATAATTACAGAAAGCAGGATTGCAAAGAATGGAACAACAATCATACTAATTGCATTTGGAGTTATTTTTCTAAAGAATTTTTCAATATAAACTAAGACAAAACCAGCCAAGATAGCAGGAATAACTTGCGCTTGATATCCAATCATTTCAATTTGGAAATATCCAAAGTCCCAAAATGGAATATCTTGAGTTCCAGCAACACCATATGCATTCAATAATTGCGGAGATACTAATGTAATCCCTAGAATAATACCAAGAATTTGAGTTGTCCCCATTTTTCTAGTAATAGACCAAACTATTCCAACTGGTAAGAAGTGGAAGACAGCTTCTCCAATTAACCATAAGAAGTGATTAACTCCACTCCAGAATTGAGAAATTTGAGTTAATGATTTAGTTCCATTTTCAAAAAATAAAATTGAATCAATACAGTTTCTAAATCCTAAGATTAGCCCCCCAACAATAAGAGCAGGAATCAATGGTGCAAAAATTTCTCCTAGATTACCCATCAAACGTTGTAGCCAAGTTTGATTGACTTGAGAAGCCTTTTTTAAAGTTTCTTTTGAATCTCCACGAATACCACTCACAAGAATGAATTCGTTATAAAATTCAATGACATCATTTCCAATAATAACTTGAAATTGACCTGATTGAGTAAAAGTACCTTTCACACTTTTTAGTTTTTCGATGGCTTTTACATCAGCTTTTTTTGCATCCTCAAGAACAAAACGCATTCTTGTGACACAATGACTTACACTGATAATGTTAGTTTTTCCCCCAACTAACGTTAGTAGTCCTTGTGCTTCACTATTAAATTTATTCATATCTCCTCCATGTACTTGTACGTACATCTTTCGTTGTTAGATTAACATATACGTACAAGTTAGTCAACATAATAAAAAAAACTTAATTAAAAGTTTTTCAAAGTTTCGTTCTTCTTGCAAAATCGACAAATCTAAATTTATCAGGACGATGTTTTGATATTGTATATTGGATGATTCTTCCATCATCCAAATAAGTAAATGATTTAACACATACAAGTAAATCATAATCGATCATATCCAATAGTTCTTTCTCTTCAACAGATGCTTTTGCAACGGTGATTTCTTTTCTTGCAAAACCAATATTTAAGCCGAGTGTATTTTCAATATACTCATATAAAGAGTCTTGAGCATGCTTTTGATTTAAGCCATGAATAATAGAGGCATTTAGATAATCAACATCTAGAATAATTCTTTCCCCATCAATTTTTCTTATTCTTTCAATGTGATATACTGAATCATCACGTAGATTCAATGACTTCTTTAAATAATCATTTGGTTCAATTTGATTGAAACAGTGCAATATTGTTTCTGATTCTTTATGAATAATGCCCTCAATTTCTTTAAAACTAGTAAGTCCACCAATAGGGAAGACAATTTGGTTGATATCGAGTACCAAAGAACCTTTCCCCTTATTCTTTTGAATATATCCATTTTGAGCTAGTAAGTCTAATACTTTTCGAATCGTATCTCTTGATACTTCATATATTTTCATCAATTCATTTTCACTTTTTAAGTAAGTGTTTGCCTTTATTTGTCCACTTTCAATTTTCTCTTGCAACTCTTTATAGATGACTTGATATTTTTTCATTTGTATAATACCTCATTCCTTATGCTATTTTATTATAAGCGAAAATAAAAAATATTTCTCGTTATAATTATGAGTAATCAAAATAAATAAGGTGAAAAAATAATCTGATTTTCACTATTTCAGATAAAAAATGTACTTTTCAATAAAAATAAGAGCTTTAAATTAATCGTAACAATGATTTGTGGTAGAATATCTACAAGAAGGTGAATTAAAATGAAAATTAAATTAGGCATTAGTTTATTAGTACTTCTTTTATTAAGTGGGTGTTCAAACACTGATGATGGTATAAACATATTAATCGAAAGTGCTGATGCATTGGAAACTGTAGAATCCACACAAATGCATCTCGTATACACAATGAGTTTAGAAGCTACTATAGATGATTCGGTCATCACAATCAATGAAAGCATTGATGAGAATATTACAATAGTGAATACTACAAATCAGCTTCAATTAGAAGGTCTATCAGCTTCTTTAATCATAGGGAATCTAAAGAATGATTATTATGGTGCTATTGTAGATAATGGATTGGAATATAGATATGATGGTGTCAACTGGAATCCAAGTACAGAGCCAAAATATACCTTGGCTTTAAATAGCTATGTAGATATTTTTGGAACACTTAGCGACGAAGAAGTTGAAGCACTATTTGAAAAAGATGCTCCAAAAATTGTAGAAGAAGAGACAAGAGATGGACGAGAAGTGATTGTGGTTGAAGCATCATACCCTTCAGAGGAAATCATGAAGATGTTACCTTTATTTCAAGGAGAAATTGAAATACTTGACTTCTATGATGTAGTAGTTACTTATATAATTGATAAAGAGACAAAGTTACCTATCCAAGTGATGTATGACTTTAGAGAATTGAAAACAGGTATTTTTATGGACAGACTAGGAATAGAAGTTACTCCTGAGCAATTGCCAAGTAATAACTACAATATCATAATAGATTACGAACAGTTTAATCATTTGAGTGAAATCGAACTTCCAAGTAATTTAATCGAGTAAGGCACAGAGATGTGTCTTTTTATTAATGGATCTTTCGTGTATAATGTAGAGAGTTTTGAGGTGAAAATATGGAAATAGTACCAACGATTTTAAATGCAATTATTCAGATGTTTGGAATGATGGCCATTGGTTATATATTTTATAAAAGAAAACTCATTGATGACGATACAAGTGCAAAGTTATCGAATATGTTAGTGAGTGGAATAATTCCCATTACAATATTCACTTCATTCATTAAACCCTTTAGCAATGAATTACTTATGGGGTTAGGATGGATGGTTATTCTAACGGCAAGTTCTTTTGGATTAGTGATATGTTTAAGCCACATTTTTGTAGAAAAAGAAAAACCAGTCGAGTCTTTTTGTACCATTTTTCCAAACGCAGGATTTTTTGGAATTCCACTTGTGAGTGCAATTTTAGGTAGTGAGGCAATTTTTTACTTATCGCTATATATTGCAGGATTTTATATACTGATATGGACATATGGAGTAAAACTGATGTCACATCATGAGGCAAAGATTACACTGAAATCAGTAATAAGTAATCCGGTTTTTATTGCCACCGTTTTGGGATTAATGATGTTTATTCTACAATTGTCACTTCCAAATCAAGTCATGAGTGCACTTACGAGTATTGGTGGAATGAATTCACCACTGGCAATGCTGTTGCTGGGAACATATATGGCAAAACAGCCATTAATGAATATGTTTAAAGAGCGAAGTGTATATTTTGTGAGTTGTTTAAGATTGATTATCATGCCTCTTGCAGTGATGGTAATGTTTAGCTTTGTGCCAGATAAATATGATTCGCTTAGATTTATTGTGATGGTCGTATCTGCTGCACCAGTAGCATTCACATCAGCAGTTTTTGCCCAAAAGTATGATTTAAACTATGAGCATGCAGCTCAAATTGTAAGTGTATCTACATTGTTTTGCCTGATCACAATGCCTATCATACTTGTCATGGCAGAGTGGTTTTGGAGTGTTTTTTAAAAAGCATGGTATAATGTAAATATGGAGGAAAATTTATGGAAAAATGCAAAGTAGCTATTATGTATGACTTCGATAAAACACTTTCACCAAAAGATATGCAAGAATTTTCATTTATTCCTTCACTAGGTATTGAAGATGCTGCAGATTTTTGGAAACAAGTAGGGAAGTTTACAGATAAAAATAAGATGGATCCAATCCTATCTTATATGTATATGATGTTGAGAAAGGCTAATGAGACGGATCAACCTATTCGACGCGAAGACTTTGTAAAACTAGGTCAAGAGGTTAAATTATATCCTGGGGTTTTGGAGTGGTTTGGTCGTATTAATCAATTTGCTAAAGAAATAGATTTAGAGGTAGAACATTATATCATTTCTTCAGGACTAACAGAAATGATTGAAGGAACACCAATTGCTAAAGAATTCAAAAAAATATATGCATGCAAATATTGTTATAATGCAAGTGGTGTGGCTATCTGGCCTGCAACTGTAGTAAACTATACGACAAAAACACAATATGTATTCCGTATCAACAAAGGTGTTCTTGACGAGAATAATGATGTTGATTTAAATAAAAGTATGCCTGAAGAAGAAAAGCGCATTGCCTTTGATCGTATGATTTATATTGCTGATGGAATTACAGATGTTCCATGTATGAAGCTAGTAAAACAGTTTGGTGGAAAAACTATTGCAGTGTACAATCATGAGAGTAAAGACTCAAGCATGGCGAAATCATTAGCTATACAACAGCGTGTGGATTTTGTTGCAGAGAGTGATTATCGAGAGAATCAAGAAGTTGATTTAATAGTGAAAAGTATATTAGAGCTGATGGCAGCAGATACGCGCATGGCTCGCTTAACATATCATAAAAAGTAATAGGAAGCCCCTTGGGCTTCCTATTGTATTTTCACCTTCACAAGTAATGCTTGATAAGGGCTCATTATGTTTTTTTCGTAGTGCGGTGTGTTGTTGAAGAGAATTTCACCTTTCAGTGGGAAATTGTAAGAAACTACTTTGCTTGAAAGGTTAATTAAAATAATGAGTTGAGTATCATGATATGTTCTTGTATAAGCCAGAATTGACTTATGTTCACTTAGTAGTGGGGCAAAGTCACCATCGACTAAAGCTAATTCTTCTTTACGAATTTGGATTAGTTGTTGATAGGCTTTAATGATACTTTGTTTATTCAATAAATCTTGTTTAACATTGATATGTTCATAATTTGGGTTGACTTTAATCCATGGCAACTTTGAGCTAAAACCAGCATATTTTGAAGCATCCCATTGCATCGGAGTTCTTGCATTATCACGTGTCATTCTCTGCACAATTTTTTTTGTGAATTTCTTAGGGACATGCATCATAGTGGGTAAGACTTCATAGATATTGATTGCCTCGAAATCGCGCCAATCTTTAATTTCAAGAGGACAATTAGTCATTCCTATTTCTTCACCTTGATATATGAATGGGGTGCCTCTTAATGTAAGATTAAGTAATGCAAATGCTTTTGCACTTTGCACACGATAAGTTGTGTCATTCCCAAAGCGAGAAATTGTACGCGGCTGATCATGGTTATTTAAGTAGTTCCCCATCCAATAGTTACGCTCCTGCATGTCCATTTGCCAAGAGTATACTATATTTTTAAATGTGGGGATGTTCCACTGATATAATTTTCTAAAATCATATTTTCCAAGGGGTCCACAATCTTGAAGATGTAAATCAAACATAAACATCATATCTAACTCTTTGCGGTCTGCTCCAGCATAAAGGGCACAGGCATCTTGATCTACTAGCATTCCTTCTCCTACAGTAATGAAATCTAAATCATCAAGTGAAGCGATGAGTTCTTGCAAGTAATCATGGGAACGCGCTAAGTTAGTAATGTATTCTTTAGGGAATTGAAGTCCTCTTTTGTTAGATTGGTAACTTGGTAATCCGGGCTCTTTGGCAATTGTGTTGACCACATCAATACGGAATCCTGCAACACCTTTTTCTATCCAATATCTCATTATTTTTGACATCTCTTGGCGAACTGCTGGGTTTTCCCAGTTTAAATCACATTGACGAGGAGTAAATGTAGTTAAATACCAACTATTTGGTTTTGTAGTATCTTTTTGCCAAGCGCTCCCACCAAAACAACTTAACCAATTATTTGGGATAAAATGAGAATCTTTGAATAAGTAATAATCTCGATAAGGACTATCGGGATTACACATACAATCTTGGAACCAATCATGTTGATCACTTGTGTGATTCGCTACCAAGTCCATTAAAATATTCATTCCACGTTTTTTACATTCTAAAAGTAAGCGGTCAAAGTCTTCCATTGTACCATAGTCTTCGTGAATACAATAATAATCACTTACATCGTAGCCATAATCATGATTTGGACTCGCATAAATAGGGGAAAGCCAAATTAAATCAATTCCAAGTGAGTGTAAGTAATCTAACTTCTCAATTATTCCTAGTAAATCACCAATTCCATCATTGTTTCCATCTTTAAATGAGCGAGGCCAAATTTGATAAACCACTTTATTTTTAAATTCCATAGTCATACCTACCTTCTAATTCTATTTTAGCATGTGATAGCCTAGAAAAAATATCGTTTTTTACATTAACTATAGTGTAGGAAAGGAAGTATTTTATGAAACCAATTCGATTAGGAATTTTAGGAGCAACTGGAGCAGTTGGAAAAATGATGTTACAAGTATTAAAAGAAAGAAATATTGCAATTGAAGAATTGCGATGTTTTGCAAGTCGACGAAGCCAAGGAAAAACAATTCAGTTTAATGGAAAAGAAATTTTGGTTTCCATGCTGGAGCGAGGATGTTTTGAAGGATTAGATTTTGTGTTAGGAGCAGCAAGTAAAGAAATTGCCCTTGCATGGGTACCAGAGATTCAACAGAGCAAAGCAATATTTATAGACAATAGTAGTGCATTTCGTCTTTACCATGATGTGCCTTTAGTAATTCCAATGATTAATGGTAAACAAGTACTTCATCATCAAGGCATCATCTCGAATCCAAACTGTGCTACAATTATCGCATTAATGGCCTTGTATCCACTTTATCAATATGCAGGAATAGAGAAAGTAATATCATCTACTTATCAAGCTGTTTCAGGTGCTGGTCAAAATGGAATTGATGAGCTTGAGCATCAAATAACTGCATATGCAAATCATAAACTACCATCAGTTCATTACTTTGCAAAACCCATTTGCAACAATGTCATTGCGCAAATAGGAGATGTAAATGAATGCGGTTTTACAAATGAAGAACTAAAACTACATGAAGAGGGACAAAAAATACTCAATGATAGGAGTATTAAATTGAGTTGTACATGTGTTCGTGTTCCTGTAATGCAAAATCATTGCCTTTCCCTTTATGTACAAACGAAAGAAAAAGTATCACTGGAAAAACTCAAAGAACTTACTATGTCTTACTCTACACTGTATTGGAGTGATGAACTTGCCACTCCTCTTGAATATACCAATCAAGACCTTGTGGTATTGAGCCGTGTTCGTAAAGATATGCATGATGAATATGGAATTTGGCTTTGGTGTTGTGGTGATCAACTTCGAATTGGTGCAGCTACAAATACAATCTATATTTTAGAAGAGTGTGTTTTAAGAGAAATAAATTAATTCGTACATTTAATCAACATCGGTTATAATAAATGTGGAGGATTAACCACATGAACAATGCCAATCGCTTTTTAGATGCTTTTATTAAAATTGAACAAGAATGTTATCACATCATTGAAGATGGAGCATACCAACGTTTTTATTATTTATTAAATAAAGCAGCTAAGCAAAATAATATATTGAAACGTTATGAAATTGAACTTCAAGATTATGGAGATTTAAGAAATGCAATTGTACATCAAAGGAGCCACGATGGGAAAATCATAGCTCAACCTGTTGATTCAGTTGTAGAGAGAATTGAAATGATTGCTCGCTTGCTAACGCAACCACCACTTGTTGGTGAGTGCTTTGTAAAACCGGTTCAATCATGTCAAAAACATGAATGTATTAAAGATGTTTATTTCAAAATGAAAAAATTAGCCACAAGTAAAATGCTTATTGTTGAAAATGATCAATACAAAGGATTACTTACTTTACAAATGATTAGTGATTATGCTTTATCTCATGATTCAGATATTAAGCGTGCTACAGTAAAAGAAGTGTTTTCACCCAACTATGAACAGGAGCAAGTTTTATTTATATCTAAGAAAAATTGTGTACTGGATATACTAGAAATGTTTGAAACAGGGATCCATCAAGGGAAAGCTGTCATCGCAATACTTGTGAGTGAAAATGGAAAATCAAATGAAAAAGTTGAAGGAATTATCACACTTGCAGATTTACCAGAAGTGATTCGATTAGTACAAGACTAGAAGTGTTAACTTCTAGTCTTTCTTAGAAAATTACTTGTCAAAAAAAATCAAATTTGATAAAATTAATTTACGCCGACTTAGCTCAATTGGTAGAGCAACTGATTTGTAATCAGTAGGTTGTGGGTTCAAGTCCTGTAGTCGGCACCATTTGCGAATGTAGTTCAATGGTAGAACGCGACCTTGCCAAGGTCGACACGAGGGTTCGATTCCCTTCATTCGCTCCATTTTATTTTTTAATAGGGATTTCTTAGGAAAAACCCTGTTATTAGGCTTGAAATCAATGTTCTAACGAACTATGGTTCGAGTGAGAATTAAGCGAATATTAGACATTCAGAATTTACTCTGGATGTTTTTTATATACATGTACTAGGAATAATTGAGTATAAAATAGCTTCAATTTCTATTTTTATGATATAGTTTATTTTAGTAGTAAGTTTAAATGATTTGTTCGGCTTCATTGTATATTGAGCGGAAGGAGAGCGTTATGAAGATTGCATTTGTTACAGATACAGGGACAGGGTATACACCTAATGATTTATCAATGAAAGGGGTTTATTCTGTACCACTTCAAATTATTAATGGAGATAAATCATTACTAGAGCTTGTAGAAATATCGATTAGTGAAGTATACGAATTGATTGGCACAGGGGTTACTTTAAAAACTTCATTAGCATCAATGGAACTTACTGAGAAGCTGTTTAGTCAATTAAAAGAAGACGGTTATACGCACATCTTCGCTGTTCCAATTTGCAGTGGATTATCTGGTACAATCAATATGATGCGCTTAGTTGCATCAGACAAAGGTTTAGAATTTGACTATTATGATTGTCATGTTACAGCATATGTTCAAAAATATCTTATTGAGTTAAGTAAACAGTTATCTGAAGAAGGAAAATCTTTTGAAGACATTAAAGAAGTATTAGATCAAGTGCTTCAAACCACTAACACATTATTAGTACCTGATGATTTAAAGCACTTGCAAAGAGGAGGGAGACTGACTCCGATTGCGGCTACACTCGGTGGCTTACTAAAGATAAAGCCAATCTTGCAGATTAATGCACAAACACAAGGTAGAATAGATGTATTAAGTAAAGTACGAACAATGAAGAAGGCTTTGTTAAGTGTTGTTGAGCAAGTGAAGCAAGATATAAATAGTGATGGATTCGGATATGATATTCATATAGCTCATGTTGTAAATATTAGTCTAGCAAAGGAATTTGAAAAGATTTTAAAAGAATCTTTTCCACAGGCAAATATTAGCATTAGTGATTTAGTAAGTGTTGTCGGAATTCATACAGGTGTCGGCTGTATTGCAATACAGTATTATAAAAAAATTGGCAATTCATAACTTTTTGAATTATTATAGATCAAGATTATAGAATAAAAGAAAGGCAAGCATATTCAAGGTATGATGAGTATCCATTGCCTTTTATTTATATTCAAAGTATCGTGTATGTGGGTTCTTTAATTGAATGAATTGATGATACAATTCACTCCAACGTTGATTAATTTCTTCATCACTAGATGTGATTTTTAATACATAGTGGATAAATTCATTAACATAATCGACACCATCAATAGTATCATAAGCATTTAAAATAGACCAAATAGGAAAAGCACGATAGTAAGAAGAATTTATAATATGTTCAATATAATCATCTACATCAAACTGCATGATTTTTTGTTCATACGTTATTTTACCTTGATCAAGTGTAAGAATACCATAAGAAATTGAGGATTTGTGGTCATTGAGTGCATGTAGCGAGCCGCTATTGATAAATGTTCTTTGGTTGTATACGCGATAATCTATGCAGTGGGTATGTCCAAAAACATAGATATCTGCATTAAAATCTTGAATGAGTTGATTTAGTTTTTCTTCATTATTAAAATTTACTTTTTCACGCACATTATAAGGACTTCCATGGCTAATACAAATTTTAAAACTTTCTAAATCAAATGTCTTGGATATCGCTAATTCTTTGACATAGTTAAGGTTTTCCTGGGAAATAAGTCGATAAGTAGACATTGTTGGTGCCCAACGGATAGCGCTAGAGTATTCTTTTATCTCAGAAATACTACACTCTCGATTACCAGCGATGACATAATCTGAGGTTGAGCGAATGTATTCAATAATCTCATTTGGTTCAAAACCATCTGTGATATAATCTCCACAAAAAAAATAATTATCGAATTGTTCAAGTGATGCCGCTCGTTTAAATAAATTAAGGGTAAATAGATTATTGTGGATATCAGATAAGATAGCAATTTTTTTCATAGGTATTCTCCTTGAGATTTATCTAATTTTAACTAAAATCAATTAGTTTGTCCACAAGGTATACGAAGTGATTTTATTTTTGTATAATAGTAAAAGTTAATTGAGGTGCTGATATGGAAAATGTATGTTTATTTTGTTTAAATCCACTAGCGGATCAACATCAAAGGTGTTCGAAATGTGGAAAAAGTAGTGCGAATTATCAAGCTAAACCACACCACTTGCCAGTGGGAACGCGGTTAAATTATCGTTATCGTATTTATGGGGTAATTGCAGAAAAAGGAACTTTGATTGAATATTGTGCAGAAGATGAATTGATGCGTACAGGGGTACGATTAAAAGAGATTTATGTCCCGAAATTATGTAAAAGAAATAATGAAAAATCACTAGAAATAGATTCAAAGAAAGATTTTGAAGAATTGTGCCAAACAGTAAAGCAAAAAGCGCAAGTCTTGATGGGGTTTTCTTATGAGCGAAATATTGAGACAATTTTAGAAATTTTTGAAGCTAATCAGACGATTGTAGTTGTGTGCGAAATGATGCAAGGTAAAAAATTGAGTGAATACTTAGTGTCAAGAGAGCGCATGTCTTTTTCTGAATCTTATCATTTTATCGAGCCAGTACTTCATTTGCTTCAACACCTTCATTTACAGCAAATATATCATCAAAATATTCAACTAGATAGTTTATTCATAGACGATCAAGGGGGAGTGATTCTTTGCGATTTTAATCTGGGTAGCGAAATGAGTGAACAGGATTTAGTCTCAGGATTTGCGTGTTTAGAACAGTACAAGAAGCATCGAATTACTTCTGCTTGTGATATATATGCTATTTCAGCAGTCTTGTATTACATGGTAAGTAAAATTAATCCAAAAAATGCGACACAAATTAAATCAGTAAGTGATTTAACTTCACCGCGGGATTTAGGTGCACTTATTACAAACGAAGAAAGTAATATTATACTTCATGGAATGCATCCCAATGTGCAAGAACGTATTGCAAGTATTAGAGATTTTATGGATGAAGTCAATATGACTTCGTTTAACTCTTCTACAATGAATACAAAACTTAATGACTTTCATACAAATCAATTTGTTGTAGATGATGCACAAGCTATTGAAGCAGTTCAAGAAATAGAAACGATTGGAAAGATTAATGGGCAAGAAAACTTTATTGATGTGTCAAAGGAAAATGAGGAGCCCAAGAAATACTCTCGTCAAGAGCGATTGATGCAACTTAAGCAGGAAAGCATTCAACAAAGTCAATCGCAGGTATTAAAATCATTAGATCAAGGTTCAACGAAAGCAATGGAATTAAGTCAACCAGCATTTACGAGACAAGAAAAACTGGAGTGGCTTAAGAGTCAATCCACTACTGCACAAACAACATCAAGTGAATTTAATGGAACATACAATACATCAAAAACGAAGAGTATGCGCATAAATAAATCTGTTGTATTCATTAGCGCGATTTCTATATTGCTTGTAGCCATTGTAGTGTTTTTATCAACGGCACCTGCTAATTATGACTACGTTTATATTTATGATGAATTTACACCAGAGGATATTGAAATACTTGAAAAAGCATCATCGATTGATTCTCTAATCTTTGAAAACATAGAAATGACTCAAAATGTTTTAGATTTATTAGAAAATACTAAAGAGATAAGACGTGTTGAGTTTTCCCAAGTAAGTGGAGATATGGATTTATCAGTGCTCGAAGGAAAACATATTGAAGTTTTAGAGATTGTGGAAAGTGAAGTCGATAGTTTTAACTTTTTGCATGGAATTTCGACATTAGAGAATTTAACAATTGAATCAACAGAGGTTGATACTTTAGAAGGTTTATCTTCTTCAAGTCAACTGCAATATGTTACCCTAAATAATATTGGTCTTACGAGTTTGAATGATATTCCAGACTTAGAACAGTTGCACGAGCTAGATGTCGCAAACAATCAGTTAGTTGATTTGGATGGTGTTGAGAAATTTGAACACTTATCCTACTTAATATTGAGACACAATCAAATTGAGAGTACTGAAGGTATTAATAATTTGACGGATTTGGTTAGTTTGGACATCTCACATAATTTAATTAGTGAAATGCCAAACTTGCATCCATTGACTTCATTGTATCGTTTCCATGCTTCTCATAACCAAATTAGTGATTTCACAATGATTCTTGCGTATCAGTACTTAAATGAACTTGATATTAGTTATAATCCGATTGAACAAGAAGATATTTTAAAAATTATTCCATATTCAGTTAGTCGACTTAACTTATCAGGGTTAAATATCACTGATTTATCTTGGTTAAGCTCAAATACTGGTTTGATAGAGTTGTACATCAATGACAATCAACTGACTGATTTATCTTTCATAGATAACTTTGATTTGTATTATTTATCTGCAAACAATAATTTTATTGAGGACATTAGTCCGATTGTAAGGCAGCAAAATATCAATGAAGTGTATTTAAGTGGAAATCTAATAAGCGATATCTCTGTGTTAGTAGAGTTCGATGATCATTATACAAGTCTTAGTTTTGACTTATCCAACAATCAAATTAGTGATGTATCAACATTGCTTGGCTTATATGGCAATGACGTATTATATGCGGCTTATTTGCATGGAAATCCAATCGAAAATCAGGATTTCTTTGTAGCAGTAGGAGAGAGCTATTATATGTCAAATTTATCAATCAGTTATGATGAAAGTTTTGATTTAGACGACCTTCGCCAAAAATCAATCAGTCATGTAATCATTGTGGACGCACCAGAAGATGTGATTGCAGAGTACAATGATTATTATGGATTAGAATTTTATCAATCTGAAGAGTTACCAGAAGCACTGGATGAGTACTTTTATTAATATATACAATAAAAGGTAGGGAGTAGAGTGCTTAGAGGAATTGCTTAAAACCTATCTTTTTCTGGTAAAGAAATAAATTATACGTTTTTTTGTATTTTGAGAAATGGGAGTTCTTGACATTGTTGAATGTATGCGATACCATAAGCATATAAACTACAGATAAAGGAGTGTAAATTATGCAAATCGTAAACGTTCGTATTGATGAAAGATTAATCCATGGGCAAGTAGCTGCTTACTGGACAAATGAATTAAATTCTACTCGTATCATGGTTATTGATGATAGTGCCGCAAAAGATGATATTCAAAAAATGGCATTGAAAATGGCTGCACCTGCAACAGTAAAATTATCTATTTTAGGTGTTGAAAGAGCAGTACAAAGATTAAAAGAAACAGGTTATCCTGGAGAACGTATTTTCGTAGTTGTAAGAAAACCTGAAACAATTCGTCGTTGTTTTGACTTAGGTTGGAACTTCGAAAAAATTAATGTTGGAAACATGTCTAGTAAACATGGATCTGTACAAGTAAAACGTTCTGTTGGTGTTACAAAAGATGATGTAGCTGAATTCAATTACCTGAATGATAAAGGGGTTGTCTTCTATGCGCAAATGGTTCCTTCAGAAGAAGCAATCGATTTCATGCCACTAATCAAAGACGTAAAATTTTAATAAATAAAAAAGATGATGTCAGTCTGATGTGCCCTCTGTCTACTTAAGAGGGATCATATCAGAGACCGACATCATCTTTTATTATGCCTTTACTTTATTAGGCAAGCTTTCTGTAAATTGAATAACTTCTTTTGTGACGCGTTCTACTTGCCCATTAAACGTATGGATTTCATAAAAATTCATGAATTTTGGTTTAGCAGGAATCACTTTTTTGATACTTTTAGCACGAATTACTTGACCATTGATAATGAAACGGTCATCACGATAATAAAGTTTATTTTTTAGATTGATTTGGAATAACTCTCCAATTGCAACAACCGAGAGAATAACACCAAGTCCAATATTAACTTCATCATATTGCACAAAGAGTCCATAATAGATACAACCTAGTGCGAATAGGATAAATAAACAATGCATTGCAATTGTGCCTTTACGAATTAAAATATGTTCATAAGGATACTTGTCTAATTCTGCTTTTAGAGGAGCAATTTTTTTATTGTACTCTTTTAATTGAACAAATATAGTAAAAGCTCCTACTAGTGCCATAAATAAAATAATCATTTGGTATTCCCACTTTCTTTTCTTAAAAATTCTTCGACTTCTTTGCGAGTGTGAAGTGAAGGGATTGCTCCATTTACTTGAACGGTTAATGCTCCCATAGCATTGGCAAAATGTACTGCTTCTTTTAGCGTGGCCCCACGTGCTAATTCAACACATAAAGCCCCATTAAAACTATCTCCAGCAGCAACAGTATCAATGACTTGCTCAACTTTGAACCCTGAGACAAATTCAATGCCTTGAGCATTGGCAATCATTGCCCCTTGAGAACCAAGGGTAGCTACAATATTCTTAGCCCCGATATTGAGAAGATGTTGTGCAGCCTGAATCATTCCTTCTTTTGAAGAAGTATCCATACCTGAGATAATACCAAGTTCAACTTCATTTGGAACAATAACTTCACAAAGTGCCAACATATCTTCACTTAATGGGATTGCAGGAGCAGGATTAAAGATGATTTTAACCCCATGTTGATGAGCAAGTTTCATTGCAGCATATGTTACATCCAGATTCATTTCCAACTGAAACAAAGCATACTTTGCTTGTAAGAAATGATTTTCTACTAAGCTAAGGTGATGATGATTGAATTTGTGATTTGCCGCAGGAACTACGACGATTTGATTTTCTCCAGCTTGATTAATTTGAATAAGGGCAAGCCCAGTAGGACTATCATCTACCGTAAATACACCATCCGAAGAAACATTCTCCTGTACCAATAAATTTTTGATCAATTGACCATATTGATCGTTACCAAGACATCCAATCATCTCACAATCACCTGATAATCGTGCAACAGCGATGCATTGATTTAATCCTTTACCACCAAGGAAGGTTTCCATGGAATTTGCAATAATGGTTTGACCATCTTGCGGGAAGTGATTGACTTTGGCAACAAGGTCTGCTGCCATACTTCCAAATATAATGATTTTTGACATATCATAATTCATAAAAACGAAATTTCGAATTTATGGACTCCTTTCTGAAATACTATTCAAATTTTATCATAGAATAAAGAGATTTAAAACAGGGAGCATACATTATATAAATTATTGTATATTTATGTATGTAAAATCATGTTTGTGTAATATAATGAATTTATAACTAAAAAAGTTTACTGAAATTTTCAGTTAGAGAATAGGAGATAATATCATGGAGTTAAAAGAACGATATAGTGAAATCGGTGTTAATCAGCAGCCTAATAAAGTATTTCGATTCAAACCAACGAGTACTATTGCAATTGTGTTGGTTGTAGGTATTATGTTTGTCGCAAGTATTATGTTTGTGGATAACTTGTGGATAATCGGTCTAGTCATGATTGGATTAGCACTTTTTGTACAAGTTGCTGCTAAAGATTATAAAATTTTATCAGTATACGAGGATTTCTTCGTTGTACATAATCCCAAGCAAGATACACAAGGTATTCAGATTAGTTGGGATGATGTAGCAGAGTGGAAATCATTGAATGGAAGTGCTAGTGATCGCGGGACAGGATTATTAATTCTTCTTACAAATCAAGAAGTTGTATATGTGAATTCAGCGCAAGTGTTTCCTATTGCAAAATATTTCAAAGGAAAAATACCGCAGTTTGAAGCGAGTAAAGTTCAACTTTCAAAAATAAAAAATACTCCGTTGTCATTCTTTAAAAAGAAAGAAGGATAATTATGAATATTGAACAATTAATACTAAAGTATGCTGTGATGATGCCAGTCCGATTTCATTTTAAACAAAAATATATGTTTATCCAGGAAATTGCAAAGGAATATCAAAGTCTTGGTTTTGAAGTAAATGCCGTGACAAACCCAAAGGGGAAAAAGGCATTAAATTTACTCGTAGGAGATTTAAAAAATGCAAATACGATTGTAGTTGCACACTATGATACACCACAAAAAAGTGTTGGAAAGCCATTAAAATATTATCCATTACATGGGACTAGCTCCTTTGTGAAAGGTGTTGGTTCAGTATATACGCCACTTTTCCTTGGAGGTGCACTTGCCCTTTATCTAATTATTTATCAAATGCCCCTGGTGAGCTTTGAAGCCGATTTAGTTGCTTCAACTTTACGTGTGGGAGCATTGATAGCGACACTTATTATGACTTTTATAATGACAGTGGGAATTTCTAATAAATATAATTTTAATCGAAATACATCAGGAGTTATTGCAAGTTTATTATTGGCGAAGAAAATAGGTAATGATAAAAAAGTAGCATTTGTGTTAACTGATATGGGATGCATGTCACGTACTGGGGATCAGATGCTTCAACAAGCATTACCTAATACGCTAAAAAATAAAACTGTCATAATTTTAGATTGTCTAGGAAGTGGTGCACGCGTTGGGATTGGGTATCGTAAAAATGCTAAAAATCGTGCTGAGCAATTAATTAAGCAATTTGAAGATGAAAAACTATATCAATGCGAACTTGATGATTTAGCAATCAAGTACAGTTCAGCTCAATATTATGAGCGTTCTATTGTAGTAAGCTATGGAAAGAAGCAAGGAGAAGACTTTATTGTGGAAAACACTGCTAGCAACAAAGATATTGAAATCGATGAAAAAGTTCTATCTAGCATTGTGGAAAAAGTTACCAATTTTTTATTACAATCAACATAAAATATACGAAAAGCACATAAACTGTATTAAAACACGAGATTATGTGCTTTTACTTAATTGCGAATAAAGATTAGTAATTGTAAGAAGTAATATTTAGTTCGAGAATGTGTGAAAAATGTGGGAACAGTATTGACAATAATAATGTAATCGATTACAATGGTATTAGCTTGTACAATATATTGTACAATGAAATCATATAGAGGAGGATATAGTCTATGGAAGAATTATCAATGTTACAGATTCTAATTCTTACTGTTTACGCTTTCTGGAGTATAATTGATGCACTATCATTTAACTTCGGATTCGGTAATGCAATCATTGCGAGTGCATTTACGGGTGTAGTAGTTGGGAACTTAGAATATGGGCTAATTGTAGGTGGAACATTACAGTTAACTCAACTTGGTGTAGGAACTTATGGAGGAGCATCAGTTCTTGACATTAAATCAGCCGCAATGATTACTACTGCTTTAGGTGCAACAACAGGGGTTGATCCGATTGCCTTTGCATCATCACTTGGGATAGGGGTGGCATCACTTCTAACGCTACTAGATATCTTAGGACGTACTTCAAACACAGTATTCCAACAACTTTGTGATAAAGCTGTTGCAGTTGGAGATACAAAACGTATCACATTGATGAATACATTAGGGGTTATTCCTTGGGGGTTATCTCGTGCATTACCTATCTTAGTGTTCTTAGCACTTGGTCAAGGGTTTGCTGATGATATCATGGCTGCTGTACCTGTATGGGTTATCGAAGGATTTAGAGTTGCTGGGGGAATGTTACCAGGTGTCGGGTTTGCTATCTTAATGCGTTACCTACCTGTAAGACAAAAACCACATTTCTTAGTATTAGGGTTCGTGTTAGCGGCTTATCTAGGATTAAATACACTTGGAATCGCGTTAATTGGTTTCGTATTAGCATTCCAAATTTATCAAAATGCACTAGCTAAAAATGTAACACCAGTAATGAGCGGAGGTGACGATTATGACGAATAATAGTAAATTTACAAAAGCAGAGTTAAGAAGAATTAATTTACGTTGGATTTGGAACTCTCAAATTGGGTGGAACTATGAGCGTATGCAAGGTATGGGATACCTTACTTCAATGTTACCTGTAATTAAAAAATTATATGGTGATCGTCCAGAGCTACACCAAAAAGCACTTGAAACTCATAATGTATTCTTTAATACAACTCCACAAATGGGAGACATCATCCTTGGGATGAATATTGCGATTGAAGAAGCATCTGCGGATACTGGTGCAGGACTAGATGTTGCATCATCAATCAAAGTTGCTTTAATGGGTCCATTTGCAGGAATCGGAGATACAATTTTCGGTGTTGTTGCTGGAGCAATCTTTGGAGCAATTGCTGCAAGTATGGCAGTTGAAGGAAATATTATCGGAACAGTATTGTGGTTCATTTGGTTAATGGCCGTATTCTTCTTCCGTTTTAAAATGTTTGACATTGGGTATAACCAAGGGATCAAATTAGTTACAACTTTATCAAATACAATGACTGCCTTCACTGAAGCCGCTTCAGTAGTTGGGTTAGTTGTGGTAGGGGGAATGATTGCATCTATGGTGCGTTTTCCATTAGCTACAATTCAAGGAAGCCAAATCGGTGTAGATGAAGCTGGAGAAGCAATCTATGCAATGTATAACTTACAAGCATATGCTGATCAAATTATGCCTTCATTAATGCCTGCTGTATTAGCTGGATTATTCTATTGGGTGTTAGGTAAAAAATGGATGAACTCAAACAGATTGATTGTTTTCGTTATCATTGCTGCCCTAGTTTCATCAATAGTTGGAATCGTATAATTAAAATAAAGGCACTCAATCGAGTGCCTTTGATATTTGTTGAAGTGTTTCAAAGAGTTGCTGCTTACATGATGTAGTGAGCGTATCAGTAAAGCGTTCATATGTGATGAAGTTGTCCTGAATGCCCGTGACGTAAGGTGCGTATCCATTACTGTAGCAAGCCAGGGCACTTGTTTGAGTATCTAATGCATCTAGGTAAGAACTAAAGAGCTCATTTGGCGCAAAAACTAAAGTAAACCGATTGAATCGCAGGGATGATACCACAACCGATTGAACAAGATTCTGTGGTTTTGAAAGTAAACGCTCCCGCATAATCTTACCGTATTCTATTGTCTCCAACTCACGATCACTTAATGATTCTGGAAGTTCAAAATTGAGTGCCTGTGTGTCGTGTTCTAGCTTTAAATTAATTGATTGATAATTGATTTGAGTTAATGGGGAGCGTGGCTCCTGTTTTTTTATGAGTTCATCTACTTGAAGAACTAAATTCATTGCCAATTCCTTCACAGCTTCGTAAGTTTGAGATTTTCGTGTAAAGCGAGTACTAATGTCACCAG
Source organism: uncultured Holdemania sp. (assembly GCA_964369385.1). Taxonomy (GTDB): domain Bacteria; phylum Bacillota_I; class Bacilli_A; order Erysipelotrichales; family Erysipelotrichaceae; genus CALVGQ01. The sequence goes on along the minus strand of CAYJEY010000017.1, from coordinate 21,747 downwards.
CTGCTCCCTGCATGAAACTAAAAAACGTATTAGGATACATTTTTTCTAATTGACTCAAGGCATACCCTGGATACTCACTTGTAAAGAAATCGGTGTGGGCATCAAGTATTGTTGGATGACAGTTGTGCACGATTAAACAGGCAATCACTTCTTCTTGATGATAAATAGTAAAGGTGTTCAAGTAGACATTTGCCTTGTGGTTTGTGATACGTGATGTTCCAATTTTTTCAAATAGAATTGATTGGTAGGAACTCTCAAGTACACTAGATTCTATATAATGAAGTTTTTGTATGTCATCAAGTAAGAGCTGCTCAAGCTTAATTAAATACTGTTTATTGTGTGGTGTTGGAGCATAGTGCGTATGTGTGCAGCTAATTGTACAAGAATCACATCTACCAAATATTTTTGCAAACCTTTCTTTTAACTGTTGCTGAAAAGTAAGTGGTAAGCCAATCAAATCACAACTGATGTGAATATGTATGCTTTCATCACTAAAGAAACCAATTACACGCGCATATAGTGGGTCATGAACATCAGTTAATTCTTTTGTTTGTTGAATAAAGCCATAAGGTTTTATGGCAAAATTTGGTGAAATATTAATTTTCGTCATTCCTATTTTCATTTTTATCCTCTTTCCATTATTTAATGTATATTATTTTGTATATTCATAGTATAATATATTTAACAAATTATTTAAAGGAGGAAATTATGGTAGATTTAAAAAAACTTATAACTGAGACAAGAAATCCAAATACAATGGATTTGGATACGAAGACACCACTTGAAATTGCTACAATCATGAATGAAGAAGACTTAAATGTTGTGGCCGCAGTAAAAGAAGTATTAAATGAAGTAGCCACGGCAATCACATGGAGTGCAGAGGCTTTAGCGAGTGGAGGTAGAATCGTTTACATTGGTGCTGGAACTAGTGGTCGACTAGGATTGCTTGATTCAGTAGAATGTCCTCCTACATTTGGTGTCTCTAGTGATGTTGTCATAGGTCTAATTGCTGGAGGAGATAATGCTTTCATTAAAGCGGCAGAGGGTGCTGAAGATAAAGCAGAAGCAGGTGTTGAAGATCTAAAAAAGATTAATTTAAATGAAAAAGATATTGTAATTGGAATTGCTGCAAGTGGTCGTACGCCCTATGTCATTGGTGCGTTTGAATACGCCAAATCATTAGGATGTAAAACAGTATCGATTGCATGTAATAAAAATTCCTTAATGTCATCTTATGCAGATTTAGCAATTGAGCCAAACAATGGACCAGAGATACTTACAGGTTCAACACGTTTGAAATCAGGAACTTCTCAAAAAATGATTCTTAATATGATTTCAACAGGAAGTATGATTCAAGTAGGTAAAGTATATCAAAATCTTATGGTCGATGTAATGCAAACCAATGTGAAACTAGTGAATCGTGCAGAGAGAATCATAATGGAGGCAACAGGGTGCAGCGAAGAGGTTGCAAAACAAGCTCGCATCGATGCCAAAGGAAAAGTGAAATTAGCAATTGTAATGATTCTATTTGAATGTAATGAGACAGAAGCATTAGAAAAACTTGCACAATCTAAAGGACATATCCGTAAAATAAAATAGGAAAAAACGATGGAGTTGGTTAATCACCAATCTTCATCGTTTTATTAATGCACTTATAGGCAAGTTCATGTATTTTTTTTCGTGAAACTAAAAAATCTTTGGCTTCTCTGCTTGGATGTACACGATTAGATAAACAAACAAAAGCGAGTTTGTTTGTGTAGTCAATGAGTATACTCCCACCACTAAATCCAGTATGAAATAGGGTGCATTCGCTACTTAAATCAGATAATGGGTACTTAGGATCACTGAATACCCAACCAAATGTCCGTTTTTCATTTAAATCTGAAGTATGGCATTTTTTTAGTAGTGCATAAGTTTCAGGTTTAAATAGCCTTAAATCTTCACAAAGCAGTGCCGAAGCAAACTTTGCACAGTCTTGAATTGTTAAAAATAATCCTGCATGACCTGAGACACCTGATAATTTAAATGCTTTACCATCGTGCACTACACCGCGCACAATTCCACCACGATTTTCAATGTATTCATATGCAGCACAGCGATTAATCACTTTACTACATGGATTATATCCACTTTCATTCATTTGCAAAGGTTGAAACAAGACTTGACTTGCATATTCTTCAATATCACCATGAATTTGTTCAATTACCTTGCCAAGCAGAATGTAGTTGATATCTGAGTATACTACTTGACTATCAGTGGAGTGAGAAAGTGGTGTACTAAATGCAGCATTGATCATTTCAGTTTTACTCATTTGTTTATAGTTTGCAATATCAGCAGGTAAGCCAGTAGTATGCAATAAACATTGTTTTATCGTAACACAAGAATGAATAAAGTCAGGTAATATAGATTTAATTGAAGTAGTTAGACTTACTTCATCTGCTTCGATCATTTTTAAGATGCATGAAGTAGTGACAATCACTTTACTAAGTGATGCAACATCCCAGATCGTATCTAAATCATTTTCTTCTTTAGAAGGAATGAGTTGCTTATTCCCGAGTGCAAAATATTGAGTTTCTAAAGGGGTAATTAAAGCACAAGAAGTCCCTGCGATTTCTTTTCGCTCAATGCAGTGGTTTAAGAATTCAATTAATTCATCTTTTGGATTAATCTTCATCATCTGACATTGAAGCCATCATAAACGATCTAACATCTACAATACCTTCTTTTCCCATGTCAACTAACTCACTTACTGTTGCATTTTCATTTAGAATTGCGCTTAATACCATTGGAAAATTCATTCCAGCAATAAATTGAACGCGAGAATCTGAAAAATAATGCTGAAATGCAGTATTTCCAGGTGATCCACCAAATAAGTCAGAAAACACTAAAACTTCCTCATATTTAGCTAAGCTTGCGTCTAGGGTAGCTAACTTTTCTTTAAAGCTCTCAGGTCCATCTTGTGATTCTAGACAAGCTGTATAAACATGCTCGTTTTCTCCAGCGATCATTTGTAAAGATCCTTTAAATTCTTGAGCATATAGCCCATGACTAACTAATAATATTCCTCTCATAATTCATCTCCTTTTTCCTATCTTACCATAGAATAGAAATATTTTGTATACAATATCCAAAAAAATGTATGTTATGCGAACTCAAAATATGTTTTATTGTATATTGTATTGATTTCATATGTAAACAATGTATAATAAAATAAGAAGAAGGATAAGAAAAGGAGATTGAAATGATTACGATTAAAGAGTATTTTGAAAAAGTTAAACATGAATTGGCTAAGACAAAAGAAGATCAAAGAGGAGAAATCATAAAAGCTGCGAAAATGATGGGAGATTGCATGGAAAATAACGGAGTTGTGCAATTGTTTGGGATCAACCATGGATTAGCTTTTTCAATGGAACTAGGTTATCGCGCAGGTGGCTTGATGCCATTTCATCAATTTAATATCAAGGACTTAGCACTCCGAGGGTTTATCACGACAAACGAGTTACGAGATGAAGCAGTAAATGAGCGTACTGACCTTGTGGATATGTTCTGGGAAACTTATAACATAGAATCAACAGATATGTTTGTATTAGTGAGTCATACTGGATGTGAACCACTTATTGTAAAGACAGCACTTAAGGCAAAGCAAGAAGGACATCAAGTGATTGCTGTTGTTTCAAAATATAGTGTTGGTAAAAATGAGGGGAAACAAAATATCGTTGAAATTGCTGACTTAGTTATTGATACATGTGCTCCATACAACGATGTGTTGCTTACATGTGATAATGGGATTCAACTAGGACAAATTTCTACAATCTCAGGAAATGTGATTGCACAGATGTTGACTGCTGAAACATACAATTATTTAAAATCTCAAGATAAATCTTGCCCAGTACTATTAAGTGCAAATACCAAAGGGGCAGATGTACACAACAGAGCGCTATCTGACCAATATCTTGGTCGTTGGAATTCGTAAGGGGGAAATTCAATATGTCAAATAACATTACTATGGATTTATTCTTTGATCAACTGATGGATTTAGTTGATGTAGTAGTAGAAAAAGAAGAAGCAAATATTGAAGCAGCGGCAAAAATTTGCGCAGATGCAATTGAAAAAGAGGGTGTTATACATGTATTTGGATCAGGACACTCAATTGGTTTTGGTTTAGAAATGCAAAATCGCATAGGTAGTCTTGCACCAATTCACACAATGGATATGGCAGATTTTGTGTTTAATGGAAAATTTACATTAGAAGAATTCAAAGATAACACAAATTATTTTGAGCGTAGACCAGGGATTGCAGATCAATTATTAGATATGTACGATATTAGAGAAAACGATGCTTTCATTGTCATTTCTAATTCAGGAATCAATGGAGTTGTAATTGATATTGCGATTCATGCCAAAGAGCGTGGTCACAAAGTCATTGTCGTTACTAGTTGGCAACATACAAATGCTGAAGATTCAAGACATCCAAGTGGAAAAAAACTATATCAATTAGGAGATGTGATGATTGATAACTGTGGACCAAGAGGAGATGCACTTATTGAAACGGGCGGACCTGAAAAAATATGTTCAGTATCTTCAATTACAGGGGCATTTATTGCCCAAACAATCGCGACGCAAACATGTTCGTTTTTAGTAGAAAAAGGAATAGAATTACCGGTATATCGTGAAGAAATAGACGAAGAATCAAAAGAATTTAATAAGGTGTTAAAAGAAAAATACGCAGGACGCGTTTAAGGAGAAGCTATGTATAATTACGAATATCTAAATCAAATCAATGGTTTAATTCAAACAATGGTAGAGCGCAATGAAGAAGAAATCAATCGCTTAGCACGTGTTGTTGCAGACAACATTAAAAATGACAAGATAATTCACACTTTTGGAACAGGACATTCACACATGATTGGCATTGAGCTATTCGCAAGAGCTGGCGGACTTGGAAATGTCAATGCATTATTGGATCCAGACACAGTTACTTCATTTGGTGCGCAAAGAAGTGGGGCAATTGAAAAGTTACCAGGTGTTGCAGATATTATTTTTGATAGCTATAACATTCAAAAAGGAGATATCATGATTATCTCAAGTAATTCAGGACGTAATGCAATGCCAATAGAAATGGCAATGCGTTGTAAAAAAGAAGGAGTGTTTACGATTGCAGTAACAAATCTTAAGCAATCACAAGAAACAACCTCTCGCCATCCATCAGGAAAAAAACTATATGAATGTGTAGATAGTGTGTTGGACAACAGTGTACCAGCGGGAGATGCATTATTAAATATTGATGGTATTTTAACAGGCCCTGGTTCTTCGATTTCGAGCATGTTATTACTTAATACAGTAGTGTCAGAAGCAATGAAAATTTGTGTAAGTGAAGGTGTTAGACCACCAGTGTTCCAATCACAAAATGTAGATGGATTTGACAACGATGCAATCTATAAAAAATACACCAGACGTGTAAAACACTTTTAATTACTAATAAGCTTACTCTTGTGAAAAAGTAAGCTTTTTTTCTTTAAATTTAGTGGTAAAAATAATCAAGGTTATCGAGTGGTTAAAAACTTTTATAATAGGAAAAATAGAGTTTGACTTGGGAATTTTTGTATGTTAAACTAGTCATGATTTTGTATAACATTTAACCGTGTTTTTTACATAAAATAATGAAGTATCTCAGCAGCGAAAGGGGAACTTATTAATATTAATAAGGATTAAATAAATGAATAGGAAAGTCAAACTACTGTCTCAATCTATAGTAATTGTTTTGGTAAGCTTGTTGGTGTCAACAAGTATCATTTTTAGTGCGTTAGCGCAAAATAGTTCTGGTAATACATCAGTAACTACGATAGATAATCAAAATTCAACTTCAATTCAACAAAGCACAACAACAAATGCACTAACTTCTACTAGTGGAAATAGTAATACAACACAAAGTACTTCACTCGTGGTAGACAATATGAATAGTGGAGTTCGAAGTGGGGATACGACAGTAGATGTTGAATATTACAGTTTTGATAGTACAACATTAATTACGGAGATAGATGAAGTGATTGGAAACGCTCCTTCTATCGATACAACAGCGATTTCTTGGCCAACGGGGACAGTGTTTTTGTATTGGGTGGATGATGCTGGAGTTCAAGTAAACACGATTACTGCAGATACAGAGGAGCTATATGCTTATGTAAAACATACAGTAACTTTTGATACAAACAATACTGCATCTTATACTCAAGAGGTTGAGCATGGCGAAAATGCGATAAAACCTACAGTTGATCCAGTCAGCTTTGACACAGCTAAGCCAAAATTTGATTGGTGGTCTACAAAGGATATAACTCAAGCAACAAGAGATGAGTATAATTTTACAACTCCAGTTGTCCAATCATTTTCTCTATATCCAGTGTTTAGTTCAGATGAGGTTGAATTAACAATCACTAATTCAGAAGGCGGTTCTAGTCTTTCGAAAGCGAAGTATTATGATGCTACCCCTTTGAGTGTAAGTGATAGTGATTTCATAGTGAAGTATGGCTCACAAACTCGTGACGATGCAACAATTAAATATTGCTTAGATGCTAATTGTGCAACTGAAGTAGCATTAAGTGATGTACAATTTACTGATGCTGACTCAAAAACCTACTACGCTGTAGCAAGTTTACCTTCTGGTGAAACTAGTAATGTAATCCCTATTTATTTGAATGTAGATAAATTTAGAGTTTTAATTACAGTTTCTAATGTAAATAAAGAATTTGATGAAAGTAATCCAAATTTCACCTATTCGTTTGGTGTATTCAATGGTGTACTCCCTCCTAATGGTCAAGGGTTTGATGTTACTATCAGTCGTACGAATTCATCTGAAGCTGTACAAGAATATAAGGGTGATTTAGTACCAACTGTTACGGCAAAGAGTGGGACAAATATAAATAATTATGATATTGAAATCACAAACGGTAATTTTACGATCAATAAAGGAAATTTTGAGATTGTTGCTAAAGACACTTCAAATCTTGAAGGTGATGTATTTGTAGCATCCAAAACATATGATGGAGAAGCACTTACGTTTGATGCTGCTGATTTAAAAGTTATGCGTAATTCAACTGAAATTACAGGGATAACTTATAGATATTATAACGATGCTGCATGTGAGGATGAGATTGCAGTTTCAGATTTAACAATAACAAATGCAGGTAGTAAAGTATTTTATGTAGTCGCGCAAAAAGATAATTTTAACGATAGCACACCATTAGAAGTAGAGCTACATGTAGAAAAAGTAAAAATCAAGGTAAGTGCTCAACCAGTTGAAAATGAGTATGGAGTTACAATGCCAAGTTTTGGTCATAGTGTAGTATATACACCAACAGATTTTAGTTTTCCTACTAATGAAGGCTTTACTTATACAGTAAGCCGTGCAGGGAGTGTAAATCAAGTTGGTACTTTGATAAATGAATTAGTACCAAGTGCAACTGCAAATTCATTTACGAATGTGGGTAATTACGAAATAGAATATGAGCCTGCGAATTTAACGATTACTGAAGGGATATTTGAAGTTGCTGCAGTGAATTCTTCTGATGTTGTAGAAGGTATATTGCTTCAAGCTAGTGAGTATGATGGGGTGGCTCATTCTTTTGATCAAAGCAAAATTAAAGTGATGCAGGATTCAAATGAAATATCAGGAGTGACTTATAAATATTATGAAGATGAAGCATGTACCAAAGAGCTTATATCATCTAATTTAACAATTGCAGATGCTGGGAGTAAAACATTTTATGTTGTTGCCACAAAGACGAATTATCGTGATAGTGTCCCTTTTGAGGTAGACCTAAAAGTGGAAGTATTACCAATAACAATTAATGTTGGAAACGCCTCACGTGAATATGGTATTGCAGATGATTTAAGTAGTGTAGAGTATAGTTTTTCTGAAAATCAACCCATTGCCAGTGATGATATTCAAGTCACTGTTAGACGTTTAAATCAAGGTGAGCAATCAGGTAAGTTAGATACAGCTCAAAAATATGATGGTAGCCTAGAGGCAGTAGTTACTTCATCAGATGTATCAAACTTAAATAACTATAATTTTTCAGTAAATAATGGGAATTATGAAATCACAAATGCTAATCTTATTGTAGAAACATTTAATGGAGAAAGTGATGGAAACGATTCAGTTCTGAGTGATAGTGAAAAACTTGTTTCTCATGTGTATGATGGCTCATCATTCTCACTGAATGCAAACCAAGTGAGCCTTTTATCAAATAATCAAGCAGTGAGTGGTGTTACTATTGATTATTATAGTGATGCAAGTTATACGACGAAAATTAATGAAGTTTCGGCGATAAATGTGTCAGATTCAAAAACGGTTTACGTAGAAATTTCAAAACAAAATTACAATGCTTTGCGCACAAGTTTTAGATTAGAAGTAAAACCTAAACCCATTCAAGTTAGTTTAGGGAATCTCAAGACTTCACTAAATACTGCAATTGATGACACGACGATACAATCTATTGGGTCACAAGCGATGAGTGGTGTTACGCTTGTCTTATCAAGTGATCTAGGAACAGTAAAGACAAATGTTGATACTTCTATTTATAGTAGTTCAGGTAGTCATATTGATGCACTAAGTCTAACTTTTACATTAGCAGATGGAACAACAATTACTCCACCACACAATGTTGCAACAGCAATCAATTCTAATTATTTAGTTACTGTCCTTTATGGAGACGTGGAAGTTGTTGCGCCAGTAATATCAACGACACAACCGGCTATAACACCAACAGAGGCAGAAAGTGTAACAACACAATCAAGTTCATCATCGAGTACAACTACGACAACAACATCTACAAGCGAAGAAAGTAGTTCAAGTGAGTTATCGACTGGGGCAGTCAATGAAACACAAACATCACCAAGTGGTTTTGTGGGACAGGGGAATACCACTACGACAATGAGAACAACTTTTATTTCTAAGGGTGATGATTTCATCGTTAAATTGGATGGTGTTGAACTAGATGAAACACAATATACTTTTACAGAAGAAGGTCGTGTTGTATTGACTGATAGTTTCCTTGCAGAGCTTCCAGATGGTGTGTATTTACTGCGTGTTATTGAAGGAGATACAATTCAATCAGAAGTGATAATCACTGAAGGAACACCGTTTTATGGAGAATGGATACCTATCATATTTTGGAGTTTATTTAATTTAATCATGGTTGTATTCTCAATTATGTTAGCTTGCTTATTCGCAATCCGTGAACAACGTAAAGATGTCGATGCTGAGTTCAAATACAGTCGTCATGTTTATATTACAGTTGCAATATTAACTGTTGCAAACGTTGTGCTATTCTTATGGACACAAGATTTAACAAAAGAAATGACTTTCTTTGATAACTATAGCATTATGTTTACAATCATTGTCCTCTTGTCTATGGCAAGTATCTTGTTTATACCAAAACTTGATGATGAATATGATTTAGTAACTTATGAGTAAAAAGAAGCGAGCTCACTAGTGAACTCGCTTTTTATAATTCTTCAATTTTTCTCATGATGGCAAGTAACTGGGCTTCTTCAGTAGCTACATAACTATGTGCTTCCGTGTTTGCATCATGAGTTCCATGATGCATTGTTGAAGCATCCAATACAAGGTGCTTTGCAGTCATGTGAATCTGATCAGCTTGAGTAAGTTGAAGTATTTCTTGAACATTATGTTCACGAACACCTCCACCTGGGAGTAATTCAATTTGATCCTTGTATTTCACTTGGAGTTCACCAATTTTCCTACACCCTTCTGCTAAGTTTGGATATACTGCACCACCGCTTGTAAGGATACGGTCAATTTTGCAGTCAATGAGCTGTTGGATGGCTATTTCTAAATCTGGAGTTGAGTCGAAGGCTTTATGGAAAATTGCTTCCTTGGGATGAATAATGTTTACCATCTCTTTAGTGCGTTGAATATCGATTGTCCCATCTTCATGAAGAAATCCAAATACAATACCGTCTGCTCCGGCTTCAAGTAAATCTTTGGCTTCCTGTTTCATTACTTCAAATTGCATTTCACTATAACAAAAGCCAAAACCACGAGGACGAACCATGCAACAAATAGGAATATCTACATATTCTTTGGCCTTTCTTAATGTAGCAAGGGAGGGTGTCATTCCACCCATTTCTAAAGCGTGATTTAATTCAATACGATCACAATGACACTTTTGAGCAATAATGCAATCGTCTACTGATCCACAACATACTTCTACTTTAATAGATTTGTTCATAAAAATCTCCTTTATGTATAAAAAAATTATATCATAAACGATTAATGTTTGAACATAATACAAAAAAATGTATAATTAGGGTATAAACTACTTCAAAGAAAAATTCGAAAGAGAAAAGGGATAGAAATTATGATTAAAGCATGTGTATTTGACTTAGATGGAACGATTATTTCCAAAGGAGCGTTGACTATTTCACCACATTTAAAAGATGTGTTCAAAGAATTAATCAATCGAAATATCATATTGATATTTAATACAAGTCGTGGCTATGATGAAATTAAAGGATTTAATAAGTGCTTTCTGAATTATTTTGATGGTTGGATTTTAAGTACAGGCGCAGAAGTTGTAAGAAATTTAAAAGTATGTAAAAAACATCCAATAAAAGCTCATCGTCTACAATCAATTATTGAATATTTAGATAATAATCAAATCTTATATGCATATAGCTTGCTTGAGCATAAATTCTATTTAAGCCAAGATCCACTTGTTGCAAATGTACCAAGCATGGATCATTATTTTACAAATGGAAATGTAATTAGAAAAATTGAAGTAGAAGATGAGATCATTGACTTTTATTTCTTTGGGTCACCTGAACAACGACGTAAAGTTGCGAGCATTGCTACATCAGATTTAGAGATATTAGATTTAGAAGCAGGTTCTATACGAGATCGAAGCGTTACTAAGGCGTCAGGTTTAATCGAGTTATGTAAAGCATTTATGATTGAGCCAAACGAGTGTATGGTTTTTGGTGATGGAGATAATGATATTCCAATGTTTGAAATGGATGTATTAAGCGTTGCAATGGAAAATGCTACAGAGCGACTAAAAGAAGTAGCTAAAATGCAATGTGGAGATATACATAATGATGGAGTTGCTAAGTTTTTAGAAGATTACTTTATGCAAGGAGAATAGTATGAAAATCAAGATGATTGTGATGGATATGGATGGTACATTGTTAAACAAAAATCATGAGATTAGTGAGATGACCAAACGTGCTTTGTTAGAAGCTCAAAAAAATGGAGTCAAGATCGTTTTAGCATCAGGAAGAAGTTATCGCACTTTAATTCAATATGCAGAAGTATTAGAGATGGCAAAGTACGATGGGTATTTTATCGGAGTTAATGGGGCTGCAATTACTCAAGTATCAAACATGAAACATGAAGTTTTAGCACAACTCCAAGTAGAGGAAATTCACGAGATATTTAAAGCTGTAAAGCCGTTCGAAATTGAAGCAATGGCAGTATTAGATGATACAATATATGATTATATTCCTGTATCGCTACGTAGCTTAAAGAAAGCATTTCGTTTAGAAAACAATATTTCTGATGATGTGCCATGGACTGCAGGAACATTTTCAATGATTGTTGATCAAAGAAAAGGATATAACTACATTTATGATATTCAAAGTGAGGAAGAAGTAAAATGTCCAGTAAACAAAGTTTGTCTTGCGCACACTGCTGATCATTTAGTTAAACCCTATGAATATTTGATGAACCATTTGTCACACAAGTACAACTTTACACGTACCTCTCCACAGTGGATAGAGTGTGCCCCTAAATCGATCAGTAAAGGAAATGCTCTGAAGCAAATTGCAAACCAGTTCAATATTAGAATGGATGAAATTGTTGTGTTTGGAGATGGTGAAAATGATTTGAGCATGTTTGAAGTTGTAAAATATGCAGTTGCCATGGGCAACGCGATGGAATGTGTTAAAGAGGCGAGTTTTGAAGTAACGGATACAAATAATCAAGATGGTATCGCAAAATTTCTTAAGAAATATGAAGTGTGTTAGGAGGTATGTATGAGTAATTCAAATTATCACTTATTTAATAAAAATGCATCAACAATTATCTTTTTATCTAAAATTTTTATGCAATTGGAAATCGGAGACAAGCTACCTACTTTTGAACAACTTTCAAAAGACATTGGAGTAGCGCGTGGTACAATTCAAAACTCACTTAAAATTATTCAAGATGAAGGGGCAATCACTATCCATGCACGCGGACATATGGGAACATTTCTAGTTGAAAAGGACACCAAAAAACTTGTACAACTTGCTGATATGCGCTCATTACTTGGGGCAATGCCAATGCCTTATTCGAAAATATTTGAAGGTTTGGCAACAGGATTAATTAGTACACTAAAAAATAAATATGGAATTCCTGTAAATATGGCGTACATGCGCGATGCAAGTGAGCGCATCAATGCTATGCTAGAAGGAAATTATGATTTTGTGGTATTATCTAAAGCCTCTGCAATCCATCCAGCACACGATGACCGAGACATCTATATCGCAATTGATTTAGGACCACAAAGTTATATGACTGGATACGTACTTGTATTTGCGAAAGATGGAGAGAAATCAATTCAAAATGGAATGCGTGTAGGTGTGGCAAATGGTTTAGCCGAACATGAAAAAATTATTGGAAACTTATGTGTAGATAAACAAGTTGAAATTGTAAAAGTTGAATATGATAAAGTGTTACAATCTCTTAAAAATAAAGAAATTGATGTTACAGTATGGAATAAAGACGAGATTAATGACCTCTTAATTCAAGTGAATACTGTCGCACTAAACTATGTAGAACATACGACAACGGCAGTTATCTTAGTAGATAAGAATCGACCAGAGTTAATTAAATTACTTCAGGAAATTGTCGATGTTGAAATGGTTCGTAGTATTCAAACAGCTGTAATTCAAGGAGATATGCAAGCTAAATATTAAACATGCACTCTGCTATACAGCAGAGTGTCATTTTTAGAAGAGGTGATGATACAGTGATTATTAACGCAAGTGGTAGAACAGATGTTGTTGGATTTTATTTACCATGGTTTATACAACGACTAAAGAATCAAGAACTATATGTAAGAAATCCATACTATACAAGGCAGGTATCAAAACTAGTACTTGATCCAAGGCAGATTGATTTGATTATTTTTTGTACAAAAAATCCAATTCCACTGTTAGATTATTTAGATGAACTGAGCAAGTATTCGTTGATGATTCAAGTAAGTATTACTCCTTATGGTAAAGAGATTGAACCAGGAGTACCTGATAAACGCGATGTGATTTCTACTACAATAGCACTTTCGAAGCAATTAATACAGGCAAGTGTTCAAGTACGCTATGATCCAATATTTCTTTCAAAAAAATATACGATTGGTTATCATGAAATGATGTTTGAGCGTCTTTGTGAGAAGTTAGCAGGTTCAATTCATGTCATTATTATTAGTTTTATTGATATGATGAAAAATACGCAGGCGAATGCACAAGCGATGAAACTTATAGAAATTGATGAGGAAAAGATGAAAGAAATCGCTAGACGGTTTTCATTGATTGCCACAAAGTATCAAATGAAGATTAAAACATGTGCAGAAAATGTAGATTTATCAATGTATGGTATATTCAATGAACCCTGTTATAGTGCAAAAGAAGTATTTGAAATTACAGGGGTCGCAAAGAAATATAAAAAAGGAAAGTGGCGTGGAAGTTGCGAGTGTATTGAAACAATAGATATTGGCGCATACAACAGTTGTCCTCATGGATGCTTATATTGTTATGCCAATTATGATGCCAAACTAGTAAGCAACAACTTTTTGCAACATGATATAAATAGTAATTTTATCATTGGAAATTTAAAGGAAAGTGATGAGATTAAAGTTAGAAAATAAATTAGTAAAGTGTGATAAAATGAATAAAGATAGTGGAGGAAGAAATCATGAAAATTGGAATTGGAACAGACCATGCAGCGATTGAGCTGAAAGATGAGATTAAAGAATATTTAGTAAGTCAAGGACATGAAGTTGTTGACTATGGAATTCATATCGGAGAAAAATGCGATTATCCTGCAAAAGGTGAAGAAGTAGCTCATCATGTAGCAAATGATGATGTAGATTGTGGTGTATTAATTTGTGGAACAGGAATTGGAATATCTATCTCTGCCAATAAAGTGCATGGTATCCGCGCAGCTGTTTGTAGTGATGTTGCTTCTGCAAGACTTTGTAAGCAACACAACAACGCCAATATTATTGCGTTTGGAGCTCGCATTGTTGGATCTGAACTGGCAAAGGATATTGTCGATGCTTTTCTAAACGCCGAATTTGAAGGTGGACGTCATGCGCGTCGTGTAGAGATGATCATGGATATTGAAGGTAAGAATTAAGTATGGATCACACAAGTAAACTTGAATATGCACATTATTTAAGAAGTGAGAAAAAATATAGTTGTAGTCAAGCCGTACTCTGTACTTACGCGAGTGAGTTAGGTTTAGATCATGATGTTGCCTATCGACTTGCCGAGGGTTTTAGTAAGGGGTTTGGTGGCAGAAAAGAGATTTGTGGAGCTGTGAGCGCAATGGGAATGGTCATTAGTCTTAGAAATAGTTCTGGAGTTGAAGGAAATGCTTCTAATAAGAGTCAAACTCTTCAACTGATAGATGAGGCTACACAAAAGTTCATTGAAAAACACAATACTCATATGTGCGATCAGTTATTAAATGAGAACAGTGATACACGCACATGTACAACATTGGTTTTAGATTGTATTGCCATGTTGGAAGAAGCAAATGAAAAGAACTGATTTTAATCAGTCCTTTTTTTATGATTCATCGTCGCTAAACGAAATTCCTGCTTTTTTTCTAGCCTTTTCGACTACTTTGAGTACTTCATAAGAGTAATCAAGCTGGGAGTAACATTCAGCATAATCATGATTTTCAATGATTTGAATGAAGTCGAGCAGTTCATAATACATACCATTAGATATTTCTTGGTTGCTATAAGTAACGCTATTATTTGCTAAATGGGTTTCTATACTAACGATTCGACTTGGCTCTTGCTCAATGGTAAAAAATCCTTTTGTACCTTGGATTTGGGAACGATTGAGCGACTTCGAATCTTTGCATGCAACACATGTTGCAAGAAACCCAGGATATTCAAGAATGATAACACCTGATGTATCAACACCATTCTCAATGTTGGCATAGTAATGTGCATCTTTTGGTGTACCAAACAACCCCATCACAAAATGAATACCATAAATATTTAAGTCCATAATTGCACCACCTGAAAATTCTGGATTAAAAATGTTAGGTTTCTCACCGCGCTTGAATGCATCATAACGACTTGAGTATTGTGAAAAATTACATTGTACCATCTTAATTTCCCCAAGGTTTAAAAGTTGGCTCTTCATCCATTTGTAGTTAGGTAAATGAATAGGAATGATTGCTTCAAAAAGAAAACAGTTTGTTTTTTTTGCAATATCAATGAGTTCTTGTAGTTCTTTTGTCGTTGTAGTGAATGGTTTCTCACAAATCACATGTTTACCCGCAAGAAGGGCCATTTTGGTTTGTGTGTAGTGAAGACTATTAGGTGAAGCAACGTAGATACAATCAATTATGGGGTCACTCAACATTGAATTTAGGCAATCAAATGTTTTTGATATCCCATATTTATCTGCGAAGTTTTTGGCATTTTCTAAAGAGCGTGAATAAACAGCATGAATCTCACATTTTGTGTGTAGTTGTGCAGCTTGAATAAAACGATCGACAATAAATCCAGTTCCAATAGTTGCAATTTTCATATAACTCTCCTTTAGTTTTGGTCAAGTAATTCTTTCAATACGGTAATGACTCCTTCTTCATCGTTTGATGTAGTTGTATAGTTGCAAATTTTCTTAAGTTCTGCGTGAGCATTTTCCATGGCGTATCGATAATGAGCACGGGACATTAAGGTAAGATCATTGAGATAATCTCCAAAGGCCATCGTTTCTTCAATTTTGATTCCATAGGTTGATTGGAATAGGTTAATGGCATTCCCTTTAGATTCATTTAAGTTACACACATCAATCCATATCGCAGCGGAAAGGATAACTTGAAAACGATTTGTAAATTCAAGAAATTTTGGATAACTATGGTGCTCAGCGTTTGCATCATAAATAGATATCTTGCAAATATCGTCTTCTACATCATCAAGACTGTTGACTAACTGTAAATTGGTGAAGTATTTTTTAGCCTGAATTAAGAATTCTTCATTTATATCTTCAGCATAAGCCATATTTCTACCACACATTACTGCTTGAGTACCATCAATAGAGCGAATCATTTGAATAAGTTCCCTTAAGTGTTCTTTTTTCATTGTAGAGTAGTGAAAATTTTCACCTTGATACTTGGCATGACAACCATTTTCACCCACAATCAACATTTGGTCTTTAACGGGTGTAAAGTACTTTTCAATGTTGGGAACTTGGCGTCCCGTGGCAATCGCAAAAATTTTATTTTGGGATGTACATTCACGAATGAGCTGATAAATTTCTAGGGGAAGTTCTTTAGATGAATTTAAGAGCGTGCCATCCATATCACTAATAATTAATTTAATTTTATTATTCATAATATACCTCTTTTCCATTATACTTAATAACCTGTTTTAAGACAAATAAAAAAGGAGCAGAGCCCCTTATTTTAGGAAAGAAACATTGGCATCACTCAGTAAGGTATCAATACCATAATAAATGAGAATGCGGTCATAATCTTGAGCTAATTCGCTCACCGGTTGATGATAATAGCGTAAGTCTACAAAAGTGACTTGATTGTAGTTTTGTGTTATAAATGGTGCAAAATTATGCCCATATGAATCGGTAATAATTAAGATGTTTTCTTTATCTGGTTGATTTGTAGAAATCTCTACAAGTGGTTGATTCCCATTCAAGAAATAGGTGTACTGATCTTTCAGTGTCAAATTATCTTCAACGTAAAGTGAATCATATGTGACATCTTCCAGAGTATAACGAACTTCAAAGGTTAAGTCTTGTGTTGAAATTGGTTGATAAATTGTAT
Source organism: uncultured Holdemania sp. (assembly GCA_964369385.1). GTDB lineage: Bacteria > Bacillota_I > Bacilli_A > Erysipelotrichales > Erysipelotrichaceae > CALVGQ01. The sequence continues at coordinate 4,670 of CAYJEY010000017.1, read as the reverse complement.
CTTTACTTATCCAAAATGCACCGCTCTTAGAACTCAGAGAACCAGTGAAAGAAGAAGATACTTCTTGAAATGAAAAATCATAAATAGGCTGCTCTAGTGCTTGCATATAGGCTTGGTAAACTGTGTTGGATCCTAAGACATTCAAATGATGATCAGTCCGATAGTATAAATATTCTTGAGCTGAAGCTAATGCATCATTCACGTGAATTAATGAAACTGAAGGAAGTGCTAGTTGTATCTCGTTTAATAGATGATTCTGATTCAATTCTAAATTGTACTCTGGTAATTTACTAGGATATATGTGAGCCGCAGTAGGAATCACAATCAAATCAACCGGGATTTGAGATGTACTTGCAAATCTTTCAATAAATTCTAAATTTGAGTTTAATCTGTTTTCATTATAGCTATCAAGACCAATCAATAGTGTATCAGAGCTAATATAAACGTCGTTGATGTAATTTTTTTGAAAAAGAGTATCAGTACGTGTTTTAAGCTCTACAAAGCTTGAGCGTAAAGGGAATTGGTCTTGGATATAAATTTCTAAATCACGAGCGGTCTCCCCACTAAGAATGCTCTGTACTGACACATCTGGGAGTGCACTTAAAACACGATTTTCATCTTCACTAAAGCTTTGATCTGGCGTCAAAAGATGCAGCACAAAGAATGAGAATAGAAAACCGACAAATCCAATATTTGTGATTAATGTAGTTTTTTTCATAAGGTCACCTAAAATCTAAAATATAAAAATGGATTAAATGAGTTACTTACAAGATATGCAGTACAAATTACTAAAGCAAAAAACACAAAGACAACCTGCAGTATAGATTGAGTAGATAATGATAATGTATTGTAGAAAAATTTATTTGGAAGCGGTGTAGCACATATCATACATAGAATTAGAAGCAAGCCGTAATTGGATAAATAAAAGAAGAAAGTTTCATCAAAAATTGTAGGTTGAAATAAAGAGGTGGCAAACTGTGATAATGTGGTCATATCTTCAAATGCAAAAATCATCCATCCCACTAAGATGAAAAATAGAGCATAGCTATGTTGAAGGAATGTTGGAGCCTTTTGTAGAAGTTTTTGTAAGAACAGTCGTTCAAGAATGATAAGTAGTCCAAAATATAAACCCCATAATACAAAATTAGTTGATGCACCATGCCACAATCCAGTTAAAAACCAGACAATTGCAAGGTTTCTAAGTGTTTTTAGAGTGCCACTACGATTTCCGCCAAGTGGTATGTAGACATAGTCTTTAAACCATGTACCAAGTGATATATGCCATCTGCGCCAAAATTCACTGATGGATTTACTGATGTAAGGGTAGTTGAAGTTTTCTAATAATTCAAAGCCAAACATCTTACCAAGGCCAATTGCCATATCACTATAACCGCTAAAATCAAAGTAGATTTGAAGGGCAAAGGCGATAAGCGATAGCCAAGCTAATCCTGCACTCAGGTTTGTGTGCTCACTAGTAATTGTAGTAAAAAGAAGGCCTGCATTGTTGGCAAAGATAACTTTTTTAAATAAACCGATACAAAAACGATGTACACCTTGAGCAAATTTATCAATCGTTTCTTCTCGCTCATTTAGTTGTGTAGCAATATCTTTATAGCGGACAATAGGTCCGGCAATTAATTGTGGAAACATGGCAACATAAGTACCAAAGTTAATCATGCTTTTTTGTGCTTTCGCTTGTTGACGATAAACATCAATAGGATAGGACATTGTCTGGAATGTGTAAAAAGAGATTCCTACAGGCAATGTAACATTTAATAAAGGAATAGAAAATCCAAGGTGATTAATCATTCCAATAATAAAGTCAGCGTATTTAAAATAACCTAACAATCCTAAATTAAACACTATTGAAAATATAACGAATCGTCGTGCAATTTTGCGATCATGAGCATATTTTTCAACCATCATACCATTGAAGTAATCAACAACAGTTGATAATAGCATCAAAAGTACATATGAGGGCTCACTCCATCCATAAAATAGCAAACTCACTGCGAAAAAACAAAAATTCCTAGCTTTTAGTGGTGAGAATTTCATCACCACTAAAACCATAGGAAAATAGAAAAATAAGAATTCTAAAGAACTAAATACCACTATTGAAGAGCTGCTTCAATATCAGCAGCAATAGCTTCAGCTTCTGGATGCACAATTGCAATCACTGTATTACCTACAGTTAACTCAACACGTGCTTTTACTAACTCATATTGATCTGGTAAATATGTAGACCAACTCTCTTCTGAACCTACCATATAAGTTTCAATAGCCAATTGTAGTGCTTCTAGTTGCCCTTCTGCAGCAGTTGCCACGATAACCTCAGAACCTTGTGTGTTCTGCATTGGTTTGAAAGCAGCAATATCTGTAATCATTTCAGGTGTAACTAGGTAAAGTCCTGCAATTACATCACTTGTTAAAAGTGGCATTTCAGGGCCTTCATAATTAGCGATAATATCTGATACTAATGTTTGTAGTTCACTCATTTCTACTGTTGGCTCACTTACTTCAGGTGTAGTCTCAGGTGTAGCAGTAACCTCTGGAGTTGCCTCAGGTGTAGCTTCTGGTTCGTTTGTAGATGAGCAACCACTTAATAGTAGTCCTCCTACTAATGCTAATACTAAAAGTTTTTTCATTTCATTTCCTCCTGCTTATAGTATTCCCCGTTTTTAGAATACGTTTCAAATAAGCTTACTCATTATATCAAAAAATAAACTCATTTCAAGAATTGTGGGGAGCTTCACATATTTTATCTACTAATAATAAGTCGTATAGTCTTATTTTAAAGGCTTTTTGAATACAAAGTTCACATAAAATTCAGATTTTAATAAGAATCGAAAAAAACAAATTGCCATCCACATTTTTATTCGATATACTTTATATTAGAGTTACCCTCTTAGTTAAATGGATATAACAAGCCCCTCCTAAGGGCTAGTTGTGAGTTCGATTCTCGCAGGGGGTGCCATCATAACTGGGCAATATAGATGCACACTGGAAAAACCCAGTGTGCATCAGGTTTTTTAGAGGTTTTTCACCTCGGAAAAAACATAACTGTTCAGTAGATGCAATAGGCTTATTTTGCCTGTTTGTCGTGAATTGAACTTGCACCACATAATATTTACTTAAAAGCACCTAATTTAAAAGCTGATTTTATAGCTTTAGATTAGGTGCTTTTTTGCGTTCTAAAAGAGAAAGTTTTAGCGAGATGAAAGAAATCTCGCCATTTTTATTAATAGAAAGAGAGGAAAGAAAAATGTCACGAGTTTTTACTAAAGGCACACCTCTATATGAGTTAGAGGTAACGATGACCACCATCCCCGGTTTTGATAAACGAGGTAGTGGTCTTTATTTTTATAAGCGACTGAAAGATCCGGAGGCAGGCAAATGTAAATACTGTTTAGATTACAAAACAAAGAAAGGGTGTATCCATGATAAATGTCCATACCTATTTGAACGAGCAGCTCTTGGAACACTTGACTATAAAACATTTATGTTGGAAGAACATAAATCCATAACCTATCTTCCAAGTTTTCAGATTAGGATTTATCAAATGATAAATAACTTTGATGGGAATATGTTTTTAAGTGCAGAGCATGGCTACAGGTATTACAGAGTCTATCACGAACTAAAAAGAAAAGTGTATTCAGTAAAATCATATATTTTGGGTAAAGTAGTAAAAGAGAAAATACAAAATCCTACTGCATCAGCTGAGTATATGGAAAAGCATTAGTTATTTTTTTATGCATTTTTTCAAAATTCAAAAGCTAACTATTGACAGCGTGCTTTTAATATGTTATTATACTTATCACAGGAGGTAAATGTAATGGACAAAAAAATATTTCATTTATTCAAAATAATTAAAGATGCTATAGAAAGCAAAGCAAATAATGACTTAAAACCTTATGGACTGACTTTTGGGCAATGCGCAGTTTTAGGTTATTTATCATCAAAAGAAAATGAAACCACAACACTCAAAGATTTAGAAAAAACTTTTGAAGTTTCACAGGCTACAATGCAAGGCACTATAGCGCGCCTTGAGAAAAGAGGCTTTATTGAACTTAGTGTGTCACCACAAGATAGACGTATTAAACAAGCCAAACTAACTGAGAATGGTAAAGAAGTTTGGATAGATGCCGACAAAGCAAGAATTAAAAACGAAAAACAGTTTTTTGAAAATTTTAGCGAAGATGATATATCTAAACTAAAAGAACTTCTTACAAAATTATATAAAAATATATAGAGCCGAAAGGCTCATATATTTTAGCATTATCAACAGGTAGCTTTTAAATGTTAGCTATTGTATTTAGATGAAGAAAGAGGAAAACTTATGAAAAATATAATTTCATGTTTTAGAAAAAAAGAAAAATGGTTTTTAGCGATAACTTTTATAGCACTTATCGTACAAGTTTGGCTGGATTTACTACTACCGGACTATATGGCAGAAATCACACAGCTTGTGCAAACAGAAGGCAGTGCGATGTCGGATATTCTTATAGCCGGTGGGTTTATGCTTTTATGTGCACTCGGTAGCCTTGCAGTAACACTGCTAACATCTTACTTTGTGGCACAAATTGCAGCAGGTATATCAATGCGACTTCGTGAAAAGGTGTATAAAAAAACTTTGTCATTCTCAATGAATGAAATGAACAAATTTTCATCTT